>JAPVXR010000004.1 GCA_027214385.1 Cryomorphaceae bacterium 1068
CATTTCCCGTGGCGATGAAAACCTCTTCTGTCTCTTCATCGAGGGTGTAATTCCACGCATTGTAGGTAGAGGTAAGGTCTCTGGCCATAGCAGCAAAACGCCAATTGCCCTTGCGGTAAATAACACCCGCATCAAGGCCGAAACCCCAGCTGGTAGCAAAATCACCGATCATTCGGTGAACGACTTTTACATTGGCTCCGAGTGAAAGCCCTGGCACTTTGAGTTTTTTGGCATAGGAAACCATAAAGCCATAATCTACCGCTGAGAAAGTGGTAATATTATCGTAATTCAGTGTTCCGTCAGCATTGATCAGTTGAGTGGTGTTGGGGATATCATCTACCCCGAATCGAATCACCGAAAGGGCTATTACAGAAGTACTGTCAATGGTTTTCGCGATGGCACCATAATCATACTGCGCTATTCCTGCGAAGTACTCGGCGTGCATCGCAGCTATGTCCAAGTCGGCTTTGATGTCTGTTAATCCTGCAGGATTCCAGTAACCCGCCGTAACATCTCCCACTGAGGCTATACCCGCACCTGACATACCAAGCGATCGAGCTCCTACCCCGATATTTAAGAATTCATTACTGTATTTTCTAGTCTGGGCATGAGAATCCAACTGCGTAAAAAGGCAGAATAAGAACAAACCAATAGCCAGAACAGTCCACTTGGGAGAAACCATAATTCGAAAAATAAACATCAATTCCGTGGTAAAACACGAAACAACTAAAAAAATTGCACGATCAATGGTTAATTTTGGGACGATGTATTTGAAATCTCAAATTCCCAATTTACTTACGCTGAGCAATTTATTGTCGGGCGTTTTGTCTTTGTTTTTTTGTTCTCAAAATCAACCCGAAATAGCCGCTTGGCTAATCCTTGCAGGAGCGGGTTTTGATTTCTTTGATGGACTGGCTGCAAGGGCATTAGGCGTAAGTGGCGAATTGGGAAAGCAGTTGGACTCCTTGGCTGATATGGTCAGCTTTGGTGTAGCGCCTGTATTTTTGGCACTTCAATTTAATGGAGTTTTCGGGAAAGAATTGCTGCTCAATTGGAAAGCTTTGGCTCTGTTCATTCCCATTTTAATGGGGGCATTTTCAGCTTATCGACTCGGGAAATTTAATATTGACACTCGACAAGCTACAGGTTTTATCGGCTTGCCCACTCCTGCCAATGCACTTTTTTGGGTGAGCATCGCCTTAGTCGGCACCGGAGGACTTATTGAATTGGAGCCGCTCAATTCAGGCCTGACCAACTTTAAAGAATCGACGGGATTGATTGCTTTTGCCTCAGTCCTATTAGGAATTTTAATGGTTTCAGAGATTCCACTACTGGCCTTGAAGTTTTCTGGAGAATCGGGCGGCAACAAATCCAAAATTGCCTTAATAGCAATAGGTCTCACCTTATTTATCCTATTTGGGTTTTCATCCATCCCGATTGTGCTACTTTTGTATTTCATACTTTCTTTAATTACGAAATAACGCCATGGAATTTACTGCCGAAATTGACATCATGCCCCTAGACGCCTTACTGGACCCACAAGGAAAAGCCGTAACGGCAAGTATGAAAAACCTGGGTTTGGAAGCAATTACCAATGTGAGAATAGGTAAACATATTTCACTGAAGGTAAGCGCAGACAGCAAGGAAGAAGCGGAGAAGAAAGTAGATATGGCTTGTAAAAAGCTATTGGCGAACCAGATTATGGAGCGCTTCGAGTTCCATTTGGAAGAGGTAGAGGTGGTTTAAAGTACCTTCCTTCTCAATTCGAAATTCTTCCCCAAGTATACCTTTCTCACCTGCTCATCGGAGGCCAGCTCTTCCGCAGTTCCCGACTTTAAGATATTACCTTCGAATAGTAAATAAGCTCTGTCAGTAATCGAGAGCGTTTCCTGAACATTGTGGTCAGTAATGAGAATCCCGATATTCTTAGTTTTAAGTTGGGCTACGATAGACTGAATGTCTTCAACTGCGATAGGGTCTACACCCGCGAATGGCTCGTCCAAAAGAATAAATTTTGGGTCTGTAGCCAGCGCCCTGGCAATTTCGGTGCGTCGACGCTCGCCTCCTGAAAGAAAGTCTCCACGGTTTGTGCGGACATGCCCTAAACCAAGCTCTTCGATCAGCGACTCCAATTTAATCGACTGCTCTTTCTTGGTCAGCTTGGTCATTTCCAGTACAGCCTTTACGTTGTCCTCGACGCTGAGCTTTCTGAAAACACTTGGCTCCTGTGGAAGGTAGCCAACGCCTAGCTGCGCGCGCTCATACATGGCCCTGTCAGTAATGTCTTCATTATCTAGAAATATCTTACCAGAATTAGGCTGAACCAAACCCACCGTCATATAAAAGGTGGTAGTTTTCCCTGCACCGTTTGGCCCGAGCAAGCCTACGATTTCACCTTGTTCTACCTGCACGGAAACTCCCTTAACCACAACGCGGCTCTTGTATTTCTTAATCAGGTTTTCAGCTCGAAGAATCATAATAGTCTAGAATTTGATGTCGAATCCAAGAAGCAAGCCAAATTTTGGCGCATTGGGATTGTCAAGATAGGTTAATCGCCAAATGGCATCCACTCTGAAAAAGCGAAAAATGTTTTCCACTCCCAGATATGCCTCAGCGAAGGGTCCATCGGTGAATGTATATGTCAAGTCAGGCAATACCAATTCTTCGGTATTTACTTGACCAAAGGATCCGTAAATCCCATTTATTCCAACAATTTCTCTCCATTTCAGCTTCTTAAAAAGCGGAATCTTATTGAAGAAAAAACCTTCGAAATGGTGTTCGGCTCGCATGGAGACGTAGCGATCACTCACAAACTCGAAGAAGTTCATGGTATTGAAAGCTTCACTATTGTAGAAGAAACTTTCGTTACCTGAGTGAACAAACTGTAGCGGATAAGGAAGAGTTTGCCAGGTTTTCCCTCCTTCCAATGAATACTTAGTGGTTCCAAAGGGACCTAATGGAATTTTGTCTGTGGCAGTCAGTGTCAACTTCTGATATTCATAGTCGCTTCCGAGAACTCCCTTAACACCGAAATCAACTCTTGCATTGATGATCGGCCAATTGCTACCAAGAGAAATCCTTTCGAATTCACCTTCCACAAAATTCTCGCGAAATGCAAAGCGTAGCCCAACTGAAACCTCCGAACTAACTATGTTAGAAACATCGACAACTTGGGGCTCACCTCCAATATCTTCGTTTCGCTCAAAATTCCAAGCACCTGCAGATGACAATTCTCTACGTCTGAATTCCACCAAGGTAGAGAACCCTGTAAACCAAGTTCTCTCGGTATATACCCTTCCTTGCTTGTTTAAAATAAGTCTGTCTTGCGGATTTCGAACGGTCAGTACTTGGATAATATGGTCACGCGGAAAGTAATTGGGTACTTGACCAATAAGTTCGTAGTCTTCTGAGAAATAGACCCCCAATGTTTGTCTGGGCTTCTTGCTCAAAAAGTACTGCCCACCGACCATGTACTTAAACCTCTCATCAGTAGTTCCGTAGGCCACATAACCTTCCAGTTTTAGTCTTGTACTAAAGTCATTAGAGGTACGCAACCCAAATTTAGGTCTCAGACCTTCGACGGTATTATAGCTCAAAAACGTAAAGACCGGCCCCCACTCCACTTTACCATCTACCCAGTATCCTTGAAAAACAAAATTAACGATGTCGACATAAGTCATAAAGACTTTGTTTGTCTTCAGGCTATCCACCATATCGTAAATAGCTTGCTGCTCGTCTGCTATTTCTTCGTGCCTGTTTTCTTCCCAAAAAGATTCATCCAAGGCGTTGATCTCCGTTTCTACTATGACATTCTCAGCACCTGAATAGAATTCGCTGTCTTTGGGTTTGTTGATCACAAAATCCTCGTAGGTTGTCACCTTCTTCCCATAAAACCCCATTTCAGACTTTACGAGACTGAAATCTGCTATTAGCTGTTCGCGCGTCAGCATCCACACCTCAGGCTCTACCTCATCGTACTCGTGCTTCACCTGCAGGTCTGTAATGAAATTGATGTTGGCCGAAGGCAGAATCGTTGCGTCAATTTCCTTGATAGCGTAAGTAGTATCGTTTACCCAGAAGTGTCCTTCGAAGACGAGCTCACTCTCGTTTTTAGGAAGAAAATCTAACCGATAGCACCACTTATTGTCGATATATGTGCTATCGACCAAATAGTATTTGTAAAAGACCAGCCCATAATCGGAAATCGGACTCACGAAGTTCTTTCCAAAAATCCCAAGAGAATTTTGATAGATATTGACATCTTGGTACATCTGACCAAGAAACTGGGAGATACTTTCGTTATTAATTCCCGAAACTTTCGTTGCGTGAATAATCTCTTTCCGACCCTTTGGATTTCTTTGGTAATAATAATCGCTCAAAGTCTCCGTCATAAAGAAGGGCAGAGTCACCTTTTCGCCTGTAGAATCTATATTGTCAAAGATGAAATCGAATGACTTAAAGAGTTTTCGCTCTTTAAATTTATCGGACAAATTATTGAGGTCAAACTCAATCTTATTGTACGTTTCGTATTGATACGCATCTAGCTTCTCTCTGTTATTGATCTTCTTATTCTTGATGATTTTCTTGAGAAGAACATGGGCAGGGTTTTCAAAATCTTTCGCGTTGACCACTATTTCACCCAAGCTCACGGAACCCTCCTGCAGAGGAAAATCGATCTTCTGACTCTCATCCCTTCGTACCTTAAATGCCTTCGTCTTGTATCCGACAAAAGAAGCCACTAAAGAATCTTCAGCATAATAGGTTTCCATCCGGTAATTCCCGTCAAGATCAGTGGTAGTTCCTACCTTGCTTCCTTTAAAAGCCACGTTTACAAAAGGAAGGTTCTCCTTTGTCTCAACATCATATACCTTACCATACACGATTGTTTTCTGAGCAAAAGAAATCGCCGGAATCAATAGAAGAAAGAGGAGAAAAAAAAATGTCTTCCTATTCTTAATAATCGGTATGGAGGCAATTGACTGCATCTTTAAAAAAGGCCGTTTAATCAAGAAGCAGCCTGCTCGCTCTTATTTTTTCTTACGACAACTCGCGCTATCTGTATACTCAACTCATAGAGCACCATCAAAGGTAAAGTTACCAATATCTGGCTGGTCACATCGGGTGGAGTAATGATAGCACTAAGAATCAAGACTCCCACGATTGCATGCTTGCGGTACTTTCTCAATGTCTCGGGTGTAACCAGACCAAGTTTTGCCAAAAAGAAAATGACTACGGGCAACTGGAAGACCAAACCACCCGATAGCGTCGTCATGGTAATGGTAGTAATAAATGAATCTAATGCGATAATATTATCCACCTGATCGCTTACGGTATATCCTCCTAAAAATTGCACGGAAAGCGGAGAAATAAGAAAATAACCGAAGCTAACTCCTATAAGAAATAAGAATGAGGTTGCCACGACAGCACCTCTGGCTGTAGATTTTTCACTTCCGCTAAGCCCGGGCATTATAAAGGCCCACAACTGATAAAACACATAGGGAAAGGCCACGATAAATCCCAGTACAATCGAGACCAGCAGATGAGAAGTGAATTGACCACTCATGGAGATATTCTGCAATTTAAAAGAAGAAGCCAGGCAAAGACTATCGTCTAAACCAACCAATTCAGACATGTGACAGAAAAAGCGATAGGTGATGAAGTCTGAATTTTTAGGGGCTAAAATCAAGACATCAAAGACGAAACTTTTGAACACAAAAGCTGCTATAGCAAATATTAATATTGCGATAAAAGCCTTGATAAGTCGCCACCTCAGCTCTTCGAGGTGTTGTAGAAATGTCATTTGATTGGGGTCAGCCATCCCTGTTTAACTTGTTTTTTACTGAAAAGGCAAAGCTAATACAATTCACTCCGCACGTATACGTTTTTTCGTAGCTTTAGTCTCGCGCAACGAGATTGCAACACTCCTTTCTAACAGTGGAATGATTACCGAAAAAATCTAGTTTAAGAGGTTGCTATTTAGAACGATTGTCGTAAATTGAAAAACCTAAACATCCCTGTAACATAGAAGTGCGGAAAACAGTACTGAAGGGTAAACTGAATATCTGAAAATGTTATCAGAATTAATTTCGCCTAAAGAGGCGTTGGCTAAGTATTTTGGATTCTCCTCATTCAAGGGTCAGCAAGAAAAAATTATTGAGAACGTATTAAATGGAAACCACACCTTCGTCATCATGCCGACGGGAGGTGGCAAATCGCTTTGCTACCAACTCCCTGCATTGATGAAAGAAGGAACGGCCATCGTCGTTTCACCCCTTATAGCCTTGATGAAGAATCAAGTTGACGCCATCCGAGGCACGAGCGAAAACGAGGGCATTGCCCATTTTCTCAACTCTTCGCTGAACAAATCAGATGTTCTAAAGGTGAAGGAGGATGTAATGAGCGGAGTTACAAAGCTCCTCTATATGGCCCCGGAGAGTTTGACCAAAGCCGACTACATAGAATTTTTGAGGGGGGCTAATGTTTCCTTTTTTGCCATTGATGAGGCCCATTGTATTTCTGAATGGGGTCATGATTTTCGCCCTGAATACCGTAGGTTAAGAGCCATTATTGAAGAAATTACCGACGTTCCGATTATTGCCTTAACGGCAACTGCTACACCTAAGGTGCAGCAAGATATCCAGAAGAACTTAGGGATGACAGATGTGAAGGTGTTTAAGGATTCCTTCAATCGACATAACCTCTATTACGAGGTACGCCCTAAAAAAGATGTTGTACGGGAAATCATCAAGTTTGTAAAAGCCAGACCAGGCAAGACGGGAATAGTATACTGCCTCAGTCGAAAGAAGGTTGAGGAGGTAGCTGAGTCACTCAAGGTGAATGGCATCAACGCTCTTCCTTATCATGCGGGTATGGATGCGGGAATGAGGTCCAGACATCAAGATGCTTTTCTGAATGAAGATGCCGATGTTATCGTTGCGACCATTGCCTTTGGAATGGGAATCGATAAACCCGATGTGCGCTATGTGATTCACCACGATATCCCAAAGAGTATTGAGAGCTATTACCAAGAAACGGGAAGAGCAGGACGCGATGGGGGCGAAGGTCATTGCTTGGCATTCTATAGCTATAAAGACATTGAAAAGCTCGAGAAGTTTCTTCAAGGTAAGCACGTTTCTGAAATGGAAATCGGCAAACAACTCTTGCAAGAAATAGTCTCGTATGCTGAAACTAGTCTCTGCCGTCGAAAATTCATTTTGCATTACTTCGGAGAGGAGTTCGATTCTGACAAGTGCACGGATATGTGCGACAACTGTCGCCACCCCAAGGAGCGATTCGAGGGGAAAGATCAGATCAAGCAGCTATTGGAGTGTGTCAAAGAATCAAAGCAGCGACATAAAGCCAATCACCTCATCAACGTTTTGGTGGGTAATGAAACAGCTGAAGTAAAAACATATAAGGATGACGAGCTGGAATGCTTTGGTGCCGGACAAGACGAAGATGAAAAGTTTTGGAACGCAGTCATCAGACAATCCACAATACGCGGCCTGTTGTCAAAAGAAATTGAGTCGTACGGAATTCTCAAACTCACCGAAAAAGGAGAGAAATTCATCAAGAAACCTTACTCAATCGAGTTAATAAAAGAGAACGACTACAGCGGTGTAGATGATGCTTCCGACGGCGGAGGAGGAAAGGGCGCTATGGATGATCGGCTTTACAAAATGTTAATCTCTTTGAGAAAAGAGATCAGCAAAAAGAAAGAGCTTCCAGGCTACGTGATTTTCCAAGATCCTTCTTTGCAAGAGATGGCTTCTCAATACCCCATCACGACAGAAGAGCTGACAAACATTGTAGGTGTAGGAGCGGGAAAAGCCCGCAAATTCGGTGCTCCGTTCTTAGATCTTATCAAACGCTACGTTGAAGAAAACGAAATTGATCGACCACAAGATTTGGTAGTGAAGTCTATCGTGAACAAGTCCGGGCTTAAAGTCCATATCATTCAAAACATTGACCGTAAGCTTCCGCTTGAAGACATAGCGAGAGCCAAAGGAAAAGAAATGGATGCGGTAATCGATGAGATAGAAGCCATTGTAGGCTCGGGGACCAGAATCAACATTAACTACTACCTCGACGATATGCTCGATGAAGAAGAGCAGCAGGACATCTACGACTACTTCTTAGAAGCAGAATCGGATGATATCGGGGCAGCTTATGAAGAATTCGAAGGCGATTACACTGAAGAGCAGCTTCGATTGATGCGAATCAAGTTTATGAGTGAGGTGGCGAATTAAACGCGGAGAAGCTACAGCCCAAACTAGAAAAATCAAAAATGAGTTTTGGTTCAACTACAACTCTTCTAAAGCTTTTGCTGCCAAAGTAGCCATGAGTGACGAACCTATTCGAAGAGCATCTTCGTCAATATCGAATTTCCCCGTGTGAAGTGGTGCCCCAAGTCCCTTGCTAGCATTGGAAGTTCCCAATCGATAAAAGCACGCAGGAATCTCCTGAGCGAAATAAGAGAAGTCTTCTGCCGTCATTCTAAGGTCGAGATCATGAACACTTTCTTCCCCCAGTAATTCAATGGCTTTTTTCTTTGCCCAGAGGGTTAGATCATTATCGTTTATCAAAGCAGGATACCCTTCTCTGACTTCAACTTCGGCAAAGCCACCCATGGATTTGCATATTCCGGAGACCATATCGTTGAGAAGTTGATGCAACTCAAATCTCCACTTTTCATTCATCGTTCGAATTGTTCCTTCCAGTTTTACTTCGTCAGGTATCACATTCGTGGCACCGTTTCCTATGAACTTCCCTATCGAAACGACAGTAGGAGTGCTCGCTGTTGCCCTTCGACTCACGAGTTGCTGGATGGATGTCACCACATGCGAGGCCAGTAGAATCGTGTCAATGCATTTATGCGGCAGCCCGGCATGACCACCTTTCCCCTTGATGGTAATGTAAAGCTCATCGGCAGAAGCCATATACATTCCCGGTCGAAAACCAACATTTCCGACTTCCATATCGGGATAAACATGCTGTCCGAAAATGAGCTGCACGTCAGGCTTTTTCAATGCTCCATCCTTGATCATCAATGATGCCCCTCCAGGAATACGCTCTTCTGCGGGCTGAAAAATCAGCCTGACGGTTCCCTTGAGAGATGATTTCCTTTCTTGCAATAGTCGGGCGGCTCCAAGAATGCAGGTGGTATGAACATCATGACCACAGGCATGCATCACTCCCTTATTGGTCGAAGCATAGGTCACAGCATTCAATTCTGTAATGGGTAAAGCATCCATATCGCCCCTTACAGCGACGACTTTACCATCTTTGTCTCCAACGATATCCGCTACGATTCCATGACCCCCTATCCCCGATTTGTGCGGGATACCAAGCTCCGTCAGTTTTTTGGAAACAAAAGCAGCAGTCTTTTCTTCATGAAACGATAATTCGGGATTGGCATGTAAGTGTCTGCGAATTTTAATAAGGTCATCCAAAGCTGCATCAGCAGATGAAGCTAAGCCGTCAAGAAGAATCATATTCGGAACGTTTTTGAAGGACATTCAGGCAGAATAGCCAATTAGAAGTCCATGGCTAAAGATATGTAAAATACACGGTCGAGAGTGATGCCGTCATCTACACCCCAAGCCCAATCCACTCTAACAAAATAGCCTAAGAGCTTACTTCGGAGACCGAAACCGTAGCCATAAACAACAGGGTCGCGATTGTTCTCTATTTCGATAGTCACATTTCCCGATTCAATGATTGTACTATTGAAGCTGTTCTCTTCAGAATAAGGAGTTGGACCAGTCCAAGCCGAACCTACATCGAAGAATCCAAGGATCTGAAAGTTCTCCAAGAAATCACTCTTTAACGGCTTTTGGAAGAAGTAACTAAATACAGGCCATCTGAGCTCATTGTTGATCACAGCAAAACTATTACCATTTCGGGCATTGGCAAAGAAGCCACGCATAGGAGCTCCACGTGTTTGAAATTGATAATTCTGTTCGGGATCAAGAGGAAGTGAATTATCTTCTCTGGGGTTTAGTGAATTGTCCACCGAGCCTAGAAAGAAGGCCAGCCGCTCAGCTCCGAGAGAAGTGCTCCAACCAACGCGGCTCGCTAAAATCAAATTGCGATGAATGCGGTAGTAATTTCTCCAATCCAACCCAATAGTCATGAATGTCCTGTCGGTATTGGTAGGGTCCATATAATACTCACCCCATACTTTCCATCGCATTCCTCGACGTAGGTTCAAGCCCATTGGCAGTGTATTGTCAAAAACCAATTCCCCTTTTAATCCAGCGTAATTTGAAGTTTCATTGGGTCTTTGAGCATTAAACTGATCGGTAGAAAGTAAAATAAATTCGTCGAATCGATACATTCCTGAACCACGAATACTAAAAACTTCATTGATTGGGAAACTCAACCTATATGCCCCTTGGTAGGTAACGTTTTCTATTAGACTAAAACCATTGGGAGAATAGCGACTCTGTTGTCGGAAAAGCTGAATTCTCCTATCCGTTCGGCGCGTTAGGTCCTCCCCCATCAACATGAAAGTATTGTTATCAAAATTACCGGCTATCCCAAACCCACCTACAATCTTGTAATCTTCAAATAGATCGCTAACCCCTAACTTAACCAATCCACCCAAGCCTGGATTTAGTCCGTCAGGACCTGATAAGGGCTGATAAAACTCCCCCATAAAGGTATTATCGAGCTGGGCTAAAACTTTGTCGGTAGTAAAATTCAGATTGTAATTCCTAGCTCCCGGAAGTGGGACAGTATCCAATACGGTATAGCCTTGTTCAGCAGGCCGGTATTCTTCTACATCAGAAGGAACTTCCGAAAGGGTAATTGTCTCTCGCTCGTAGGTATAGTCAGGCTCTCCCTCAAATCGATAATTATCGATATCAATTTGCTTTTGCGAATTTTCCTCTGCATCGTCAGGAATAAAAATCAAGTCTGCTTCCTCAAGTTCTTCTCTTCTGGTAGGCCGACTTGTTATAGCCTCTCCAATGGGCCTGTCTTCGCCACCTTCACCTTCGGTAGAAATCCTTGCTACTCCGTCATTCGAAATATTGCCGTGATAGAATTGATAGTCATTGTCGGCGTACGTAAGCACACTGTATTCACCAGAATTAGGGTGAACTGTATAATCCATTAAATCCGAAGGGTAATTGGTAAGAGGATCTGCTACCGTAAAGAATCGATAGTGAATGGTCGTATCAATTCGACTGATGGCACTATCGTAGACGGCAACGTACCTATTCATAGTCCCCTTGTAATCCGCAAGGAAGGTGTATTGTCTCCCTTGGTATTGATAAGGGTCTTTTTCAATCAGGTCGGGTGTATCGGTAATGCGCTCTAAGTATGGGGACCTCGACTTTAAATCAAAAGCAAAAACATCTCTGTTCTGACTCAGTAAGATCGGGTCGGGATTTGTCCTGAGGGTATCATCAGGTCGATTCGAAGTGAAAATAATTCTATCTCCATCTTTCGAAAAGCTAGGATCAAAATCACCAAAAATGTCATTGGTTAATTTCTCTTGTCTGTTCCCAATAGTGTAGTAGAGATAAAGATCCGTTTGGCCTTTATCTACTGCTGAAAGAACGAGTTGTTGGCCATTGGGGCTATACTTCATTGATAGGATTTCATCCAAGATGAATACCTCCCTTTCAGTCGTTTTTCCACTCTCAATATTATAAGTACACAGCATCAACTTCCCTCTCCATTCCTTGGCATAGGTAAAAGCTCCTGAGGAAGGATGCCAAGCCAATACGGGGAAACTAAAATCAGGGATCCGAAGCAACTTGTGCTCAGCCTTCAGTATTTTTTTCCTCTTCCCTTTAAGAACATCATAAAGGTAAAGCCGATACTGCCCTAAGACATTGTCTACATAAATTGCATACCTCCCGTCGGGGCTGATCTTGTAGGTCGTCAGAACCCTGTCTTTTTTTGTCTTGAGCTTAAGATTCTCTAAAGAAATTGGAGTCTTCTCCAATGACATAGTGCCATACTCACCTCTGTAATAAGCGATAAACTCTTTGGTAATGGTATCCAGAGATTTACCCAAAACAAAAAGAAAACCACTCTCTACATTTCGACTTACTCCACTCATGTACAGAATATTCGGAATGATGTTTTCCCCATACACTTGAGCCACATAAGTCCAAAGGGCATAACCGGCAAAAGCTGCATTTCTTCCTTCCAAGCGATTCAGCTTTTCATATGCTCCCATCATCACGTCGTTTCTGATGATGTTTTCTGCATCATCGTCAACCGCTTGCGAAGCATAAAGAATCAAACCCTCGATGTACCAGTCGGGTAAATTCAGTAGTGTAGACGACTTGATAACATCCCGCCAATTACCACCGTATAATCTATTGTTGATCAGCACTTGGGCAATACCCTTTCGAATATTTTGCTCAAACTTAATGTAGTCGCCTTCGAAGTAAATAAAGACCTTGGATCCAACGATCCGTGTAGTTCCACCAATGTTCCCCTCATCCTCTCCATTGATTCCAATATTGCTCTGTTTAAAGTCAGAATGGGAATTGTATACGATGAATTGAATCTTATCCCGAACGGGATAATCAAACACTTCTTCAAGTGAATGAATATTCTTTGAAGCCACTTTGCTCGTGAATTCGGCAAGCTCTTGACCTCCTTCGTAGAAATAAGTGTCAAACTCTTGGAATCGGAAATGTTGCCACAAAAAGTCTTTGTACTGAACTCTATTTTTACCAAATTCCTGATAGGACCCTTGATAAAACTGACCATTGGTGACCAGCGCAGAGAGGAGCAGCGCAACGACAAGAAGCAGATGACGGGTAGAAATTTGCATTAAGGCATTAAAGATAACTAAAACCGCGGGTGAATATTTTACTTCGTAAAGGCAAATATCGCTACCAAAATAAAACAGTCAACATCACGAATTCCCTACATTCGCAAGTAAACAACAATTCATGCTTCAAGTTCTCAAATTCACCTTCAATCCATTTCAAGAAAACACCTACCTGTTGTTTACAAGTGACGGGGAATGCGCAATAATTGATCCGGGGTGTTATGACAAACGAGAGGAAGACTTGCTTAAAAAAACCATCGAGGAGGAAGGTTTAAACCCTACTCTTTTGCTGAACACACATTGCCACATCGATCATGTTTTCGGAAATGAGTTCGTTCATCGAACTTATGGACTTGACCCGATGATTCACAAAAAGGAAGAAATGGTCTTGGCATCGGTGTCAAGAGTCGCTGAAATGTATGGTCTCAATTACACCCCATCGCCTAAGCCCAAGTTTATTGAAGGCAACGAGATTGTTTTGGGAGAAGAAAGATTGAAAATTCTATTTGTACCGGGACATTCACCGGGACATATTGCATTTTACAGTAAAGTGCATACACTGCTTTTGTCAGGAGATGTACTTTTCAAGCAAAGTATTGGAAGAACTGATTTACCGGGCGGAAGCATGGATGTTTTAATGCAGTCCATTGCTGAAAAGCTTCTTCCACTACCTGAAGAAACGAAGGTCTACGCAGGTCATATGGAAGACACGACCATAGGTGAAGAAAAAAGACTCAATCCTTTTCTTCGCGGGATTTAGTAGGAAAGTACTCTACTTGAAGAGTCGCTCGACTGATTTACGCTTAGGCTTGTTCTTCGGACATTTCCTGTCAGCCTTTTTATCCAATACGTAAACATTGAGCCTGAAAATAAGTGGCCTGTAGCGGGTGTTGAATATTTTAAGTGTCGACTTAAGGTCATCGTACTCGTAAATATTCAGGATGGGCGTTTCCACAGATGGCACTAGCAGAATGTTTGACGATATTTTAAAACCCAATCCCAATCTGTAGTGCGCTTGAAAAATGAAACGTGAAGGATCTGCTAGTTCAATGGGTAGATTATCCGTGTCATACGTCATTGCTGAGGCAATTCGATAATCTCCGTTTATTCCGATGGTATTTTGCAAAAAGCCTGTTTTACTATACTGCTGAATATTGGAAGCCGCAAAGCTCATTGTAGCATATGAGTAACTGAATACGCCTTCATTGCTGATTATTGCCGCTCCTCCTGTATTGGTTTCAGGATCAAGGGTAGCTTCAAATCGTTCCACACCACGCAGCATTTTTAGACCTACGTTGAGCTGTACATGAGAAATCAATCTGGAATTGTCAATCACATGAAAACGACCAATTTCAAGGCCCAAACCAATACGCCCTGCAGGATTATAAGCTACGTCGTAGGCCGTTCCACCTGGTAAGAATACTCGTTGCGAAGGGTTCTTAAGTTGAGGCAACATGTAAGTAATGGCAGGGCTAACAATCCATCCTTTACGCTGAAAATTTCCGTGAGTAGGAAAAACATCCTGATGCTGACGATGGCTGTATTGGCCAAAGCCGTCAACGCTCAGAAAGGAGGCGAACACCAATAATATAAAGAGTCTCGACATTTCGTGCAGTTTCAAGTCAGTGTATAAGGGGTGCGTCCCTTACGTATTCTGCCTCACGAAAGTTACCTAATTCCTGCCAGCGCCAAGGCTTCTTGCTCAATTTCAGGCGAATTCCATCGTGAAGAAATATCAGCTTTATCCATTACCGCCTCCATAATGCGGTCGTGTTTCTTTCCTTCTGCGAGTGCTTCGCTGTAGCGAATGTGGCTAAAAGTGACCTGAGAATAGAGTGGAATCCATTTTTCTCCATGATGTTCATGCAGATTGGCCTCAATCTTTTTTCGGAGAATAAAAGTAGGATCAGCCACCGAGTCGCGCATCTCCACATAATTGCGCATAGCCAGTTCTGCAATGGCATCTGCATCGGGCTTTCGCATTTTTTGGAATGCATTCATCGTCGCTTCCCAGTCTTCATTGTGCTTTTCAAAAAGCTCATCCATCACTGAGCAATCTTCAAATCCCGAATTCATCCCCTGCCCATAAAACGGAACAATGGCATGACTGGAATCGCCCATCAAGCACGTGTTTTCTCTCACCCACGGGTAGCAGCGAATGATTACCAAATCAGAAAGCGGATGACTTTTGTAATCTCCCACCAAATCGGGCATCATTGCATAGAAATCGGGAAATTGCTTCTTGAAGAAGGCGTCAATTGCCTCATCACTATCGAGGTTTGCAAAAGAATTTTCGCCTTCATATGGCATAAAGAGTGTACATGTAAAACTCCCGTCGGGATTGGGAAGTGCAATGAGCATATATCCACCGCGCGGCCATATGTGCAAAGCGTTTTTGTCCATGGCGTAGGTTCCGTCATCATTTGCGGGAAGCAAAAGCTCTCGGTAGCCATGTGGAATAAACTCTTGTTGATAGTTGAATCGCTGCGTCTTTTGCATATCAGCGCGGACGGCAGAAAATGCACCATCCGTTCCGAAGATTAAATCTGCTTTTTCTTCGAACTCCTCACCTGTTTTATAATCTTGAAAATAAGCAATGCTTTTTTCGAAGTCTACACCCGTGCATTTGCAGTTGAAGCGCATTTCCACCCCATCGTATGATTCTGCAGCATCGAGCAAAACGCAATTGAGCTCACCTCGAGAAACTGAGTAAATGGCTTGGCCTTCTTTACCGTATGACTGAAAACTCACATTTCCTTCCGGATCGTGAATTCTTCTTCCATACATCGGAATGGCCACTTCTCTCACCTTTTCGGAAACGCCAATCATGTCCAAAGCCTTCCAGCCGCGAGTGCTCAGTGCAAGATTAATGGACTTTCCCGCCTGAAGCTCCACTCCACGAAGGTCCGGACGACGCTCTATCACTTTTACTTTTAAGCCTCTTCGGGCAAGATTTGCGGCATGAAGTGATCCCACAAGACCGCCACCAATGACCAATGCTGTTTTCATGATGAATGTTTTTTTGAATAAGCCGAGCTGAGAATTTTTCCAAATTCCAAAGCATCGGAAAAACTGTTATAAAGAGGTACTGGGGCAATTCGAATAACGTTTGGCTCCCTCCAATCAGCAAAAACACCTCGATCCTGTAAAAAGTTGAAAAGTTCTTTTCCTCGACCGTGAGCCAAGAGACTCAATTGACAGCCTCTTCGATCTGGTTCTGCGGGTGTAATGATTTCGATATGAGCATCATGCTCTTTGGCTACAGCCTCTATAACCTCTTGAAGAAATGCCGTTAAGGTCAAGCTCTTTTTACGCATGCGGTCAAATCCCGCTTGGTGAAAAACTTCCAAAGAAGCTAAATGGGGCGCCATCACAAAGATCGGAGCATTGCTTAACTGCCATCCCTCTGCTCCCGACATGGGCTCGAAGCCTTTGTCCATCTTGAATCGCGCATTCTTGTCGTGACCCCACCATCCTGCAAATCGAGGCAAGTCGAAATCGTTTGCGTGCTTTTCGTGGACGAATATTCCCGATACTGAACCTGGTCCTGAATTCAGGTATTTGTATGTACACCAAGCTGCGAAGTCCACATTCCAATCGTGCAGATCGAGAGGAACATTTCCTGCAGCATGGGCCAAATCGTATCCGACGATAGCACCTGCCTTATGGCCTGCTTCAGCGATGGATTTCAAATCAAAAAATTGACCTGTATAGTAATTTACTCCACCCCAAAATACCAGAGCAAGTTCGTCGGCATTTTCTTCGATGGCCGAAATAATATCTTCTTCCCTGATGAGGTGTTCGCCTTCTCGAGGCTCTACTTCAATGATGGCTTCTTCGGGTTGGTAGCCGTGGAATTTCACTTGAGACTCCAAAGCGTATTGATCGCTAGGAAAGGCTTTCGCCTCGCAAATTATCTTGTACCTTTTCCCTTTTGGTCGATAAAAACTGACCATTAACAGGTGGAGGTTGACCGTGAGGCCATTCATATGTACGACTTCTTGAGGCTTTGCGCCGACTAAATCCGCCGCTGGCTTCATTAGCTGTTCGTGATAATTTACCCAAGGCCTTCGCGCTTCGAAATGACCTTCCACGCCGTAGTCAGCCCAATCGTCGAGTTCTTCGAGTAGTATTTTTTTAGCCCTTTTTGGCTGAAGGCCCAAACTATTTCCTGTAAAGTAAACAGTAGTGCCCGAATGATGTTTGGGTATATGAAAGGCATCGCGAAAGGATGCCAGCTCATCTGCAGCATCAAGTTTTCGCGCTTTTTCCTGAAGGTGGTTCATGTTGCGTGAAGCGTTAAATTTGCCGCAAATTAAGGTCATTCGTCAAACCGACCAAGAAAAGAGAGTATCTGATATGCAAAGAGAAGAATCTGCCAAATTATTCAAGAAAGCAAAAACCCTATTTCCGGGTGGTGTAAACAGCCCTGTAAGAGCATTTAAAGCCGTTGGCGGAAATCCGCTTTTCATAGATAAGGCTAAAGGAAGTAAAATCACGGATGCCGATGGAAACGAATTTCTTGACTTTTGCTGCTCATACGGCCCATTGATTTTGGGTCATGCTCCCGATGAAGTGATTGAGGCAGTTTCTGAAACCGTAAAACTCGGAACCTCATTTGGAGCTCCTACTCGCCTGGAAAACGAGTTGGCCGAATTGATTATCAGCAATCACCGCTATATCGAGAAAATTCGTTTCGTTAATTCAGGGACAGAAGCTGCCATGTCGGCCATCAGGCTTGCGCGTGGATATACAGGAAGAAACAAGATCATTAAATTTGAAGGATGCTACCACGGTCATGTCGATGCGTTGATGGTGAAAGCAGGAAGTGGATTGGCAACTCTCGGAACTTCCACTTCGGCGGGGATTCCCGAGGCTTACACAAAAGAAACCATCGTATTGCCGCTTCACAATAAAGAAGCGGTAGAAGAAGCCGTAGCGAAATTCAAAGGGGAGATTGCCTGCATCGCATTGGAGCCGATTCCTGCTAACAACGGTCTATTGCTACAAGGAAAAGACTTTTTGCAATTCTTGCGCGATGTTTGCGATCGAGAAGATATCCCCTTGTTTTTTGACGAGGTGATATCGGGCTTTCGAGTAGGATTCGAAGGAGCCGCAGGGCTTTACGGCATTCAACCTGACTTGATTGCTTTCGGAAAAATAATCGGTGGTGGGCTACCCGTTGGAGCTTACGGTGCGTCAGATAAGATTATGAGCTGCGTCGCCCCCGATGGACCCGTATACCAAGCGGGAACGCTAAGCGGAAATCCCGTAGCCATGGCAGCGGGTAAGGCTCAAATTCAAGTGTGCTTAGAGCCTGGATTCTACGAAAATCTGGAGGAAAAAACGAAATCTTTCGCCAAAGACGTTAATGATTTTGCCGCAGCAAAAAACTACCCTTTTAAGATTTTCCATATTGGGTCTATATTTTGGGTGGCATTCACCAATAAGGAAGAGGTTTCTGACAGCGATGAAGTGAATGAAACAGGCATGAGCCATTTCAAGGCATTCCACGGAGAGCTTCTTGAACGAGGGGTATACATAGGTCCTTCGGGTTTTGAGGTGGGATTTGTTTCCAAAGCCCATAGCTCCGAAGATCTCAAGAAGGGCGCCGCTGCTATGAAAGAAGCTTTAAATGTATTGTTTGGCTAAAACAAAAGCTGCTCCTTGGAGGATGAGCATCCCATCGATGGCAATCGAAAAATAAAGCTCATCATTTTTAGTCTTGGCCTTGGAAATAAGGGTGCCCGAGAGAAGAAGTACACCGAGGTGGACCAAGAATAAATTGAGATCAATATCTCCCAATTGAAATAGTATAAACCCGGCCATGGCTGAAATGAGGAGAAAAATAAGTGCAAGATTCCTCGCCTGATTGACTCCAAGAACTTGAGGAATTGTTTTCTGCCAAGGCCAATCGACGGGTAGATCACGAATATCGAAAGGGATAGTCAGTGCTGCTACAAAACAAGCTTGCTGTACCACAAAAAGGGCTATAAATGAAAGTCTGAGTTCTGCATACATGACGGGAAGGATCACACTCGAAAGTGTCCATACCAGCACGATGGTCCACAATTTTAATCCCGGCACTAGCCTTAGGCTGATTTTTCCTTTGGATGATGGAAATAGAGGAAAGGCATAGGCCAGGGAAATCATGCCCGTAATGGCCAAAACAATTATCTGATGTACGGCTAATTCAAAAACATAATAGCCCATTCCCAGGGCGCCAAGAACCATCATGGCTGTACCCGTTTTGGAATAGGAGTGATCTTGATTCAAATCTCCTACTCTTCTTTGAAAGTTGTAAGTAAAGAGAGCAGCAAAAAAAGCGAAGAAAGCCAAAGAATAATCAGGCGGAATGCCGGCAAACCCTAAAGCACCCAAAATGGAAAAAAGTGAAGCAATTGAAATGAAAAGGTTGGTTTTCCCTAGAAACCTGAGAACGCTGAGCAGAACTTTCTTCAAATCAAAAGTTATTGTCTACAATAGCATATGAGAGAAGGCCGACGACAGTTCCGATGGCACTGCCCAGTAGCGCTTTCCTGGTGTATTTGCTTCTGGCATAGGTTTCGTAACCGGCGGCATAGTCATCATTGTACTTATAGCTGGAATCCTGAATGTGGTCTTCTTTTATCTTAACCACCGGAATTCTGGCAGTTAAAGCTGCCAAAGGCGGAACGGCTAGTGCCAAAACACTTCCGCGAGCGGCATATCCTGTAAACAAACCGACAGCCATTCCTCCGTAAAACCAAGCATTGCCGGTAACACCAAATCGAGCATCGCGCTCTCCAACTACAAATGCGCGCATCTCTTCCTCCGAAGCCACATTACCGAGAGGCTCATCATAAAAATAATAAACCCTCTCATCCCCTTCGGTAGGTTGAAATGAAAACACAGCATCTCTATCCATTGCTCCATCTCTAAGTACAACAGGCACTTCTAGTCCTTTTTCAGATTCGAAACCGAGTCTGTACATGTCGTTCTGTTTACTGGCCGATCGCAAATCAATCCTTAGCCTTTTGAATTGATTTTTATCAAAGCGATACTGAAGGTTAGTGAAAGAGGTGTCGTTTAGATTTTCCACCTCAATCAGCTTGCCATTCATCAGCAGCAACTGACCTTTTTGCTGAGCCTGGATTGAGGAGATTGTACTCTGCACCAATACCACAAAAGACAACCACAACAACCTGTATTTCAGATTACTGAAAAACATAGGAATAATTTTTAAAAGAAGTTTTGAACCACGAAGGTACTTAAACCGTTCTGAGTCAATTCATATTATATTTGCACCCTCGAATTACGATAAAAACCTACTGATAATGCCTTTAAGAAATTTCCCTAAGAGACACATTGGCCCAAGAGATGCTGAAGTGAAAGAAATGATGGCCACCATCGGATATGAGTCGTTGGATGAATTGATTGACAAGACGGTTCCCGCAGACATTCGACTTCAGGCGCCGCTGGATTTACCAACCTCAAGAAGCGAGCATTGGTATTTAAGGGAATTGGAATCATTGGCTCAAAAAAACGATGTCTTTAGGAGTTACATCGGAATGGGCTATTACAACACTATAGTGCCACCTGCTATCCAAAGAAATGTTTTGGAAAACCCGGGATGGTACACCGCCTACACTCCTTACCAAAGTGAAATAGCACAAGGAAGATTGGAAGCCTTGATTAATTTCCAAACGATGGTAATGGATTTTACTGCGATGGAAATCGCAAATGCTTCACTTCTGGATGAGGCCACGGCAGCCGCTGAAGCGATGAGCATGTTCTATGCTACCCGATCAAGACAGGCTACAAAAGCGGGAGTCAATCGTTTTTTCGTTTCTGAGAACTGTTTTCCGCAAACGATTGATGTCATCAAGACCAGAGCGGTGCCTATGGATATCGAGTTGATCATAGGAAATCACGAAGATTTCAATATGACCGATTCTTTTTTTGGAGCATTGCTCCAATATCCTGACGGAATCGGAAGTGCTGAAGACTATCGTAAATTCGTAAATCAAGCGCATGAGGTAGGTGCCAAAGTAGCCGTAGCCTCTGACCTTATGAGCTTAGCTCTTTTGACACCTCCGGGTGAGTGGGGAGCGGATGTGGTAGTAGGAAATACGCAACGATTTGGGGTCCCGATGGGATTTGGAGGTCCTCATGCTGCATTCTTTGCAACGAAAGAAGAGTTCAAAAGACACATCCCAGGCAGAATAATCGGAGTTTCTGAAGACAGCCATGGAGCGCCTGCTTTCAGGCTAGCCTTACAAACCAGAGAGCAGCACATCAGAAGAGATAAGGCTACTTCCAATATCTGCACAGCCCAAGCCCTTTTGGCTGTAATGGCATCCATGTATGCCGTGTATCACGGCCCGATTGGGCTGAAAACCATTGCTGAAAATATTCACCTGAAAACCACCAGACTCGCTGAGGGATTAGAAAATCTGGGATTTAAAATCAAAAACAGGGTTTACTTCGATACGCTATTTATTGAATTGCCCGAGGGAGTAACCAAAGTCGGTATTGAAGAAGTAGCGAATGAGAGAGAAATAAACCTTCGCTTTTTTAACTCCAATCATGTAGGAATAAGCTTGGATGAGACGATTTCTCGTCATGACTTTCAGGATATATATGAGATTTTTCTCCAAGTATCGGGAAGAGATGCCAATGAAATCCCGGCCGGAGCTGAATCTCCCATTCAAGGTTTCTTCAAGCGGGAAAGTGCCTTTTTAGAGCACCCCGTTTTTAACATGTATCACAGCGAAACGGAGTTGATGCGCTACATTAAGAGACTTGAAAACAAAGATCTTTCTCTAACGCACAGTATGATCTCCTTGGGTTCGTGTACGATGAAACTCAACGCCGCGAGCGAATTGATGCCCATCACTTGGCCTGAGTGGGCGAATATCCACCCTTTCGCACCTTCTACGCAAACTTCAGGTTACCATGAAATGTTTGAGGGCTTGAAGCGTGCGCTTTGCGAAATTACAGGTTTTGCAGGGGTTTCGCTTCAGCCGAACAGCGGCGCACAAGGAGAGTATTCGGGTTTGATGGTGATCAGAAATTATCATCATAGCCGCGGTGAAGATCACCGAAACATTGTGTTGATCCCCGAAAGTGCTCATGGAACAAATCCAGCGAGCGCGGTCATGGCAGGTATGAAGGTTGTTGTTGTCAAGTGTGATGACCAAGGGAATATTGACGTAGAGGACTTGCGTCAAAAGGCTCAAGCCAATGCCGAACACCTTTCTGCATTGATGATTACCTACCCCTCTACACACGGAGTATTCGAAGAATCTGTCGTTGAGATCAATAAGATCATCCATGAGAATGGTGGTCAGGTATACATGGACGGTGCCAATATGAATGCACAGGTAGGCTTAACCAATCCGGGTATCATCGGTGCGGATGTTTGTCACCTAAATCTTCATAAGACCTTCGCCATTCCTCACGGAGGAGGTGGCCCCGGCATGGGACCTATTTGTGTAGCGGCTCATTTGACACCATTTTTACCGGGTCACTCGGTAGGTGAAACAGGGGGATTCAATAATATCAGTGCAGTTTCTGCAGCCCCTTTCGGAAGTGCCTTGATTCTTCTGATCTCTTATGGATACATTAAGATGTTGGGAAGAGACGGTGTAACGGATGCCACGAAGTATGCTATCCTAAATGCCAATTATATCAAAGCCAGATTGAGTGGGTCATACTCTATCCTTTATAAAGGAAAAAACGATACCGTTGCGCACGAAATGGTAGTAGACTGCCGTCCTTTCAAAGCTTTGGCCAATGTAGAAGTAGCTGATATCGCGAAACGACTTATTGACTTTGGATTCCACGCTCCTACGGTTTCTTGGCCGGTTGCAGGCACTTTGATGATAGAGCCTACAGAGAGTGAGTCAAAAGGAGAATTGGATCGTTTTTGCGACGCGATGCTTCAAATCAGAAAGGAAATAGAAGAAATCGCAAAGGAAATTTATCCGAAAGACGATAACGTTTTGAAGAACGCTCCGCATACTGCACTTGAGGTAACAGCTGATAAATGGGAGCATTCATACTCTCGTGAAAAGGCAGCTTACCCTCTGGGGTATCTTAAATCTGCTAAGTTCTGGGCACCCGTAGGAAGGGTAGATAATGCTTCAGGAGATAGAAATTTAGTATGCTCATGCCCTCCTTTATCGCAATACGAAACAAACGAAGTAGAACTTCATGACCAATAGTTAATTGATTGTAAACTTACAATTGAGATGGGATTTCAACCTGTTTAATAATTGCGTGATGATGAGGTAATGATTAGTTCATATATTTGGGGATCAAAAATTATACCTATGAAAAAACAATTCTACCTATTACTCGCCGCTATCGGCATTTCGGGAACCGTTTTGGGTCAACAAGCCGTACCCATTCATGTCCCTGCAATGAAGAACAATTTTGAAAAGGCATCGAAAGTTGCCAAGTGGAATCAAAAAGACTTTGACAATCCGCTCTTCGAATCTGATTTCTCCGAAGCCCTTGGAGATGTTTGGACTGTTGACAATGAAAATGCCAGCCCGGCAGAAGATGACAATTGGGTAATTGGTACTGACATACCTAATGGTCCGTTTGCAATTGCGGGTATCAATTCAAGTACTGCAGACAACGGATTCGCTATGTTCGATTCGGATGGATACTGTGCTAATTATGCCTTCCCTTATCCTACACAAAACGCTTGGATTCAAACAGCAGAAGCAATTCCATTGCCCGCAGAGGATGTAAGTGTTCAATTTGAAACATATTACCGCGCATTTCAAGGTCAGTGCTTCTTCGAGTTTTCTGAGGATGGAAACATTTGGACTTCTATCGAGCTCTTCACTGACGTTGATGTAAATGACGCAACTGATAACTCAGAGTTATTCACATTTTTCGTAGAAGATTTATCGGGAGTAGATGATGCTTTCTTCAGATTCAGATATGTAGGTGCATGTGACTATGCATGGATGATCGATGATTTCAAAATCGCGGCTACACCTGAATTTGATATTAGAATGACTTCTGCTTGGTACGATGAGTACATCCTACTCGGAGGTGAAGACGATGATATCGTAGATTACTATGACAACCTTGAGTACAGTGAGTATCTTCAAGACAATGTACGTCCATTGACCTTCATTGCCGAAGTTGAAAACCTTGGAACCAGTGAGTTGACAGGAGTTACTCTTGAAGTTATTGTAAATACTCCAATGGGAGATCAAACTTTCACTTCAGACGCAATTACGGTTCAACCGTTTGAATTTGGTGTTATTGAAATTCCAAATGCTATGCTTGATGCATTCGAAGATGGAGGAGAATTGGGAGATTACACTGTAAACTTTTCTGTTTCTGTAGCGGAGGATGAAGGCGATCTTTCAAACAATTCAGTTCCACCGAAAAGCTTTGTAGTTAACGATGTTTACATGGCAAATGACCGCGACCTATTGGTTGGACCATCTACCAGTATTGCCGATGACTGCACTTGGGGGAGTCAATTTGTATATAAAGAGGCCACAACTGTGGATTACCTAGCTTTCGGATTAATCGAAACAGCAACGTTTGAATCAGCAGAAGGTGTGGTTACAATTATCAATACTACTCCGGGTGAGTTGCTCAACTTAAATATTCGTCAAGGATCAGTCTTAGAGGAAGAAGGTCCTGATAATGTTATGGAGTTACTTTTTGGAGATGATGAGATCGAGTACGTTATAGAAGAAGCTGATATTACAACAGGAGGAACATTGAATTGGATCATCGTTCCATTGCCTGAGCCAATAACCTTGGATCCTGACGTGATCTATCAAGCTGAGGTTACTCTTCCAATAGTTGGTGAAGATTACTGCTTGATTGCCCAAGTTTCTCAACAAGAGGAACTGGCAGGTACTGTATTCACCCCGGATGATCTTTCTTCGGGTCCTCAAGGATGGTTTACTCTAGGAACGGAAGCTCCCGCTCTTCGCATCGGTAAATTTGGCCCCAACAATACTCAAGAAACACCAAGCTTGAGCTTTTCTATGGGCCAGAACTTTCCTAATCCTGTAAGTAACGGAAGCACCAGAATAGCATGGGAATTGCAAGTTCCAGCAGAAAATATCACTTTCACTATTAGCGATAACACGGGTAAAACTATCTACCAAAAAGACTTGGGAGATCGTCCCGCAGGTGTTCAGGAAGATATCGTTTTAGACGATTTGAAACTTGCTGCTGGAGTATACCAGTACGGACTTAAAGTTGGAAACGAAAGAATGGTTCGTAAAATGGTTATTACCAAGTAAGGTTACTACCGTTCTATGAATAAGATAGAAAGGGTTGCCATTTCAGGCGACCCTTTTTTATTTGATACTTTAAAGAAAAATGGAAGAATCTTGGAATTCCATTTGCAAATTTGTCGGCCAAATGATACATCAATATGCGGTGAAGCATAGGATATTTTAACTATTTTTACATTCTAACTTTTTAAAGTTTAACTAACACCAAATTCTTATGAAATTAAAAATCTACTTTTTAGGGGCTCTAGCCTCTGTATTTGGTCTTCAGTCAATGGCTCAAAGCAGCCAAGAAGCTAAAAAGACCGTTCATTCCTACATCCAGGCTCCCGAGTTCCAACAGAACACGAAAGTCGATTATTCTAAAGCGGGAGCTAAAGAAACTATATTCTGCAGTGAATTCGATGATCCGGATGCCTGGACTCTTATCAATGAAGGCGAGCAAGGAACGTGGGGTGTTGTACTTGAAGAAGATGCTGATGTACTTGACTTTATGGGTGCCATGGCTTCTGCCACTGCCGATAACGGTTTTGGTCAATTCAACGGAATCTCTTTCCTACTTGATGGAGATGTCGCGCTTCAAAATTCAATACTTGAATTGAACGAGCCTGTTGACTGTAGCGCTCTATCTGATGTTGCGGTTACCTTCAACCAGCGCGCCAGAGCATTTAACTACGACGAAAACTACCTGGAAGTATCTACTAATGGTGGGACTTCTTGGGTTCCTTTCCTAGTAAACGATGGTTTGGTAACGAACGCACCTGCGATACAAGGAGAAATCACTCTCGATATCACAAGCGTTGCTGCTGGAGAATCTGATGTGAGACTTCGTTTCCGATGGGTTTCTGACCCTCTTTCTGTGAATCCTGACCTTACTCCTGATGAGATTAACAGCTTCGGTTCAGGTTACGGATGGATGGTTGATGACTTATGTGTTTCAACACTTCCTGAAAACGAGTTGATCATCGGTGAAACTTACTACGATGACTTCTTCGAAACTTTCTTCGAGCTTGACGGAAGCTACTTCTACGCAAGCGCAGAAACTACTGACTTGGATCAAGTAACTTCTTTCGAATACCACACACAGCCTGACTACTCTACTAGAGAGTTCAACTTTGCATGCGGTGTTACAAATGGCGGTACTGCCGAGCAGACAGGTGTTAGCCTTGTAGTTACTTTTACTGACCCTGACGGAACATCAACAGAGCTAACAAGTGATCCTATCACCCTTGCTCCCGGAGTTACGGACACTATCCGCTTCTACGGTCAAATCCCTACGAATTGGGAAGTAGATGGCCAAGGAGGAGCACTTCCAAATGGTCTTTATGAAATCGACTTTGAAGTGGTACAAGACCAAGACGATGAGCTTCCCGGTAATAACGTAGGTGTTTCTCGTTTTACCAGAATCACAGATGACTCAAGCGCTGATGGAGCGATCATTCAACATGAAAACTCGTTGACTCAACTTGGTGCTGACGGTCAGGACATCATTTCAGGTACACGCTACTCTTTCAGCCCCGGCGATGAAGACAGAGCTATCACTACAATTCGATTTGCGATTAATGATGAATCTGCTGATGGTGTGGGTGAGCAAGTATTCTTGAATGTAAGAACAGGTTCTGTTCTTGAAGAAGAGAATGACGATAACCCAATGAACCTATTCTTCAGCTACAATGAAGATGATGAAGACGTTGTAACATACGAAGTAGATGAGGATGATTTGTCAACCACTTCTACTCCTAATTGGATTGAAGTTACGCTTCCAACTCCTGTATTTATTGAGCCTGGACTCATTTACCAAGCAGAGATGCGTCTTCCACTTTTCGGAGAGGAACTAGTCTTTACAGGTCTTACTTCTACACGTAAAGCAAGCTCATCTGTAATTTACGATTTCGATGATGTATCTACAGGTCCTCAGGGATGGTTCTTCTTCGGAGGTTCAGTTTACAACTTAGCTTTCGGTACTGACCTTGTAACAAACGTTTCTGACATTAGCTACGAAAGTGGAATTAAGTTGACTCAAAACTACCCGAACCCGGTAGTGAACAATACAATGATCCAATTCCAACTTGATGTAGCTAGCGCAGTTACTTTTGAAGTATTCGACATTACAGGTAAACTTGTATACAGCGAAGACTTAGGTAACGTGCCTGCTTTGACCAACCAAGTGGTTGACTTCAACCGTGCCGGTTTGGCTGCAGGAACTTACACTTACGGTGTTGCTACTGAAAATGAAAGATTAACAAGAAAAATGATTATCCAATAATCAACTGAAACTTGTTTCAATAAAAAGCCCCGCTGCTCTGCAGCGGGGCTTTTTTGTGTTTTAAATCCAACAGAATTGCTTCACTTGATAGGACCTAGATAGCACTGTTTGAGGTAGACAGTAACCTACAATGTCTTCAGTAGGGCTAGCCCATGCATCATGTTAAATATTCGGAAACTGAAATTGTAACTTCCTGTTTTTGTGAGCTATTAATATTTGAACTTAGTCAAATGGAAGTGACAATCCCTTATTTTGAGTAGCTTACCCAAATAATCACGCTATTAAAACAAATCCTCATGAAATTAACAACCTACCTTCTAGGAGCATTGGTCTCTGTATTCAGCCTGCAATCTATAGCTCAGAATAGTCAAGAAGCAAAATTGAACCTTCAAGGCTACATTCAAGCTCCCGAAATCAAACAAGATGTAAAGATTGATTACGCTACGTCAGGTGCGAAAAATACTGTGTTCTCAAATGAATTTGATGTCTCAGAAGAGTGGATTCTGACAAATGAAGGAGAACAAGGCACTTGGGCAATAGTGACGGAAACCAGTCCGAACGTAGCAGATTATATGGGTGCTATGCAATCTGCATCAGCAGAAAACGGCTTTGGTGAATTTGACGGTATCTCTTTCCTATTAGACGCGGATGTTGCACCCCAGAACTCCATTCTTGAATACAACGGTTCTATTGACTGCAGCTCACTAAGCGATGTTGCGGTAACCTTCAACCAAAGAGCCAGAGCTTTTAATTATGACAAACAGTTTCTCGAAATTTCTACAAATTCAGGCACTTCATGGATACCATTCGAATTGAACACTGAATTGGCATTTAACGCTCCTGCGGTACAAGGCGAAATCACTATTGATATTACCAGTGTTGCCGCGGGAGAAGAAGATGTGAGAATCCGATTTCGTTGGTTTTCAGATGCGCTTAGCGAGAATCCTGACCTGACCCCTGCACAGGTCAATAGCTTCGGCTCAGGCTATGGATGGATGATTGATGACTTGATCGTGTCTTCCCTTCCTGAAAATGAATTAATAATAGGAGAAACCTTCTATGATGATCACTTCGAAACCTTTTTTCAAGTCGGTGACGAATATTTTGTCAGCGAGGAGTATACAGATTTGCTTCAAGTGTCTTCCTTCGAATACCACACACAGCCCGATTTCTCCACCAGACCTTTCAACTTTGCTTGTGGTGTGACCAACGGCGGTACTGTTGAACAAACAGGAGTTAGCCTTGTGATCACTTTTACCGACCCAAATGATGAAACGTGGACAGATACGAGCGACCCGATTACACTTGCTCCGGGCGTTACGGATACTATTCGCTTTTACGGTCAAATTCCTTCGAATTGGTCGATAAATGGAAATGGTGATCTTCCTAATGGTCTTTATACAATCGACTATGAAGTGATTCAAGATCAAGATGACGAACTACCCGGAAACAATGTGGGCGTTTCATTATTTACAAGAATTTCGGATGAAGAATCAGAAAGCGGTTCTTTTATTCAACACGAAAATTCATTAACATTTCTAGCCAATGATGGTCAAGACATCATTGCCGGAACCCGGTATACCTTTAGTACAGATGAGACGAATAAAGTAATTACCTCTATTAGATTTGCCTTAAACGATGAATCTGAAGATGGTATTGGTGAACAACTTTTCCTAAATGTGAGAACGGGAGGCGTATTGGATGAAGAAAATGCCGAAAACGAAATGAATCTTTTCTTCAGCTACAACGAGGATGACCCGGATGTCGTGATCTATGAAGTTGAAGAAGAAGATTTATCTGCTACCTCTACGCCCGTTTGGATTGAAGTTGTGCTTCCAACACCAATACTTATTGAGCCCGGGCTGATATACCAAGCGGAGCTGCGTCTTCCGCTTTTCGGAGAAGAATTGGTTTTCGTTGGTCTTACATCAACACGAAAAGTTTCTTCGTCTGTCCTTTACGATTTCGATAATGTGAGTACAGGTCCTCAAGGTTGGTTCTTTTTAGGAGGGCAAGTTTATAACTTGGCTTTTGGTACAGATCAACCTTTAAACGTGCCTGAAATCAGCTACGAAAGCGGAATAAAGCTGACCCAAAATTATCCTAATCCGGTTGTAGACCATACAAGAATTCAATTCCAACTGGATGAAGCCAGTGCGGTTACTTTTGAAGTATTTGACATCACGGGTAAGCTTGTTTACAGTAAAGACTTTGGTGACGTACCCGCATTGACTAATCAAGTGGTTGACTTCAACCGTGCCGATTTAGCTGCAGGAACCTACACTTACGGCGTAATTACTGAAACCGAAAGACTCACAAGAAAAATGATTATCCAATAATCAACTGAAACTTGTTTCAATACAAAACTCCGCTACGATGCAGCGGGGTTTTTTGTTCAAGTATGTAGCAAGAACTATTGTAGTTTTACTCTTTTACCACTCTTTGGGTAGCTATTCTTTCGCCATCAGAAGCTTGAACAACATAGACTCCCGATTCCAGACTTCCCATTGACAAAGTACTCACTGTCGCATTTAAACCTGTAATGACTCTTTGCGAAAGCACCAATTGGCCCAATGAGTTGTAAATACTAACCAAAACATTGGTATCAAAGCCTTCCAGAGATAAACTCAGCTGATCTTGGGTGGGATTTGGAAATACTTCGAATTGGTGTTTCCCCGTTACCTCATCAAAGGTGAGTGGATAGTCAATGGTAAATTCATAATTTATGGCATCGCCAAAATCGCCTTCGAAGTATTTGAATGTAGGTCCTCCTACTTCTTTAAGTCTCACACTTCCGTTTCCATCATTGTTGGCCCAGAAGCTCACACCGTCGTCATCCGAGTCATTTACATGAAAAGTATAGCACCCAACGGGAAGCTGCAGCGTATCGCGGTAAAGGGTATTTGATGACATATTGTCGCGTTCAAATATCACACTACCATTATCATCCCTCAATTGATAATCATTCTCACTTGCTTGACTATTCGTGCTGAATATGATCAGGAAATGATTTGGAACAACTTCGGGAATCCCAAAAGAGGACTCATACGAATTGTTGTACTCGTATTCATCAGCCTCGCCATTGGGCAATGAAATGGATGCGTGAAACACGTTATTTTCAGGAGTTACTGACTCCCACAGCGATTGAGGAGTAGGTAAAACGACTGCTTCAGACTCAAGAAATTCAAGTGAACCGGTCCATACATATGTTTCAGGTGTAGGCGCATTATTTACCCAATAGGTAATCGTGACAGACGTTAAGGTTTCACTCCCCGTATTGCGAATAACTACTTCGGGAGAGTGACAGATCGTACCAAAGCGATCAAACTCAAAACGGTCTGAAGGCTTCCTTACCTCCACAAGAGAGGCATCCAAACCAAAATTATTGTCGCCATATGTGACCAATTGATGGTTCACAATATATCTGGAATCTCCTGTTGCGCTATTCATTCCGTAATCGATATTTACCGTCTCGCCGGGAGTTACCATTGATGTAATATCAAATTCCTGAACGTCGGTAGCCATTCCCGGACACCACCCTGCACGGTCGTATATCCAGGTGCCTCCTTGCGGATAAAGTGGATTGGCAGCACACTCTTTCCAAACTTGCCATGAAAACTCATTGCTACCTCCGTCAATGTCGACGTAATGAGTACGAGGAATAAATTCTCCCTGCTGACCGTGTCCTGTTATAGCGGATCGTATTTTGAATTGAAATCCTTCAGGATTCGCCATCACATCTCTTGGTGGAAAAAAAGTATCATCAGAAATCACGGAGTAATTCCGTTGATCGACTTTCCAAATCTGCTGAATATCAATGACGTCTCTCGGAGGCGTCCCAACTACAAACAGAAACTGAATATCCATCTCTTCCTGCCATTGTCCTCCCCTCTCCAGAGTCATACGTTTCGATCCGTTTAGAATTGGCACAAAATCGGTCAGATCAAAAGTCCATGTTTTTCCCACGGGCGTCATATCCAAACCTATACCGTATGGTGTAACAAAGGACATAATCTCATATTTCATCGGAAACTTTCGGAAATAGAACAATTCACCAATTTCTATGGAGTTTTCAGCTGGCACGTTTACCACTCCCACCTGATCGCCTGATTCATCAATTATCGGCATGTCTCCTGCCTCGTAGTAGGTGTTCACACTAATCTCTTCCAAGTCGGTTCCATTGACACCATATTCTGTAACGGTATTCACCGCATTTACGGTAGAGTCCAAAACCACTGTCTCCTCGACAGAAGTAACATACTCTCCCTGAATAACCTTGATATTAGGCCGCTCACTAACCGCGTCAAAGTTTTTCATAATGTCTTGCCCCTCATTCTGTCGCCAGAGAGGCGCCGCGATCAACTCTCCTTCATGAGCTCCAGTCATATCCTCTGCTATCACTCCCTCACCTTGATCAAAAGTATAATAGGCCATCAGGTTGGCATAGCTAGGGTGAGACTCGGATACCGAAGAATACATGTAAGCTGCTATTTCACTTTCCGAAAGCTCTGTATTCCAAACGCGGAATTCATCAACTTTTCCGAAGTAAGTATTGGTCCAAGTAATCGATCGTCCAATTCTCAATTCTTGGAGGTCAATGAGCTTTGTTTTTCCATTCCCTGAATGCCATAAGGAGCCGTTTAGGTAGATCTTCATACTTCCTGTGGTGGCGTTTTTAGTAAAGGCCCAGTGGTTCCATTGACCTGCAAAATCTTCCACGGCAGCCTCCTTATCAATTCGGTCGTACCCGGCACCGTCATTACCACAATCCCAATAAACTCGGCTATTCCCCCATGGAAGGTGAGCATTAACCTGACGATTATTGTCAAGATCCCTACCCTCAAATAGAGTAGTATTGGAAGGCATTACGTCTTCATTTCCATATACCCAGCAAGAAATCGTGATCTGATCTGTAACTTCGGGAAAACTATTTTCCAGCTCGACATATGATTCACCATTGAAATCGAGATAGAAATCGTCTGATGCAGATGTCAAACCATGGTTTTCGATGGTTTCAGACAATACTTCTGACCCCGATCCATCTGCATCCTCATAAGTGAATTGAACAATTAAGTTGCTGGTACCATCCCACTCAAATTCTGTACTTAGATTAAACTGGTACTCTCCAACAGCATCAAAAGTGGTATTGAGGTAATAGACGTTAGTAAAGCCGTCTATTTCAGGAGAAGCAGGGTCAAGCTCAGTAGCATCGGTCTCTTTCATCGCAATTCTCAGATTTGCAATTTCATCACCTAATGTTCCGATATCTATGGTTAAGCCGGTAATAGCATCTGCAGCCAGTCCACCACTTGTCAACTCATCGGCCGTGTAGAGATATTGAGTCTTTGCATCTCCCAAGCTGTTGTTCAGCGGAGTTACATTTGGAATCACTCCGTTACCAATCTCTGAAACCAATTCTGAGAGCACTTCGGTATAAGTGACCTCCTGCTGAGTGGATTGAGAATAGGAATAGGTAGGTGATGTAGTATAATTGTAAGTTGTGCCACTGAAGCCTGTAACAATAAAATCAGGGTGAGTAGTCCCTAGTGAGTCCGTTCGGGTAGAGTCGGTTAAATACGTGTTGCAACTATAATCCCATTCTCCACACGCTACGTTATTTCCTCCTGTCGTGTTTACGGCTGCATCCTTGCAGCGCATATTATAGCGCATCAATACCTTCTCGAAAGTAAGCCCGGAAAAATCCGGGAAGACCACCATAGTATCTCGAGTAGTACTGGCATAATTCAGCGTTTGGACTACTATAGTATCACCTGTTTCTTGAGCTGTAGCTACTTTAGAAAAGATTTGAAAAACCAAAAAAGCAACCAAGCACTTTGACGCGATCTTTAACATGACAATGGGTTAAAATGAATATGGGTTAATGAATCCAAGCGAATTTAACTAATCCACTAGTATGCCAAGCATCTATTAAGGAAAGGATTTATTACTCGACAGAAAGGTTGACAATACAAATGGAACCCCCCTGCTATGCGTTAAGCTTTTCGCGAAGAGTCTTCATGAACTTCGAAGCGTAGACGAAGTCATTGAGCTCATTGTTCTTCGAACGAAGAATATCCTGCTTATCGCCTGACCACCATTTTTTCCCTTCATACAAGAACATGATATGATCGCCGATTTCGATTACCGAGTTCATATCATGGGTGATAACGATAGTCGTAATGTCCATCTCATATGTGATCTCCTGAATGAGGTTGTCAATTACGATAGAGGTTTTAGGATCGAGCCCCGAATTTGGTTCGTCACAAAAAAGATAAGCAGGCTTCATAGCAATGGCTCTGGCTATGGCAATACGCTTCTGCATCCCCCCGCTCGTTTCGGCTGGATAGAGAATATTCTTACCAACGAGATTCACTCTGTCCAAGCACTCATCCACGCGTTTCTTAATCTCTTTGGCCGTCTTATTGGTAAACATTTTCAAGGGAAATCCAACGTTTTCCTCCACCGTCATACTATCAAATAGTGCACTGGCTTGGAATAGCATTCCAATATTCTTCCTGATTTCCTTTTTATCTACGAGATCCAATTTCAAAAAATCCTGATTGTCGTATAGGACCTCGCCTTGGTCAGGTTGGTGCAATCCTACTATACATTTCGACAAAACCGACTTCCCACTACCGCTTTGACCGATGATCATATTCACCTTTCCTTTGAGAAAAGTGAAGCTGATATCCGTGAGCACTTCGTTATCACCAAAAGACTTATATAGGTTCTTAACTTCGATCAAATCAGAAGAAGTTGGGTGACTATGTAATTGAAAATCAATATTAATATACTGCTATAAACCACAGCTTTTGTGCTACTCCGTCCTACCTCAAGTGCACTCCCCTTGGCAAAGTATCCATGATAGGAAGCAACGGTGGTAATAATAAATGCGAAAATGACCGTCTTTATCAGCGCGTAGAATACGTGAAACGGATGGAAATCATACTGAATCCCGTAGATGTAATCATTTGAGGAAACGATGCCCGTTGAAATACAAATGAACCACCCTCCGAAAATCCCCAAAAACATCGAGATAATAATCAAGAAAGGAAAGATGAAAAGTCCGGCCAGAACTTTGGGTAAGATGAGGTATGCGGCAGAATTCACTCCCATTATATCCAATGCATCAATCTGCTCTGTAACACGCATCGTTCCTATTTCAGAAGCAATATTACTCCCTACTTTACCTGCAAGAATGAGCGCAATAATGGTTGGAGAGAACTCCAAAAGAATGGATTGTCTGGCAGTGAATCCTACGGTGTAGGCAGGTAACAGAGGGCTATCCATATTGGAGGCAGTCTGCAAAGCAATAACAGCCCCCATGAAAACTGACATCAGCGCTACAATACCTATGGAGCTGAGACCAATACCGTCTATTTCTTTCACAAATTGTGTGCGATAGATCGAAACCTTCTCAGGTCGAGAGAAGCTACGCCAGATCAATTCAAAGTATCGCCCTATGTGAAAAAACAAGTTCAAATCGTATCGTTAAAGGTAAGTCGCTTGATCAAATCGAACGACAAAGGATAAAATTAATTTTCCTACTCTACCGTTGATAAGCAGAAAGAACAACCGTAAAAATTATCCCTTCAAATTTTTCTAATTTTGGAATCAAATGAAAAAGAGACTACTTATTGCTTCAATTGCCATCGCAATAGGTGCACTAGCATCAGCTTGTACCGTCAATAAAAAGAAGAAATGTGATACTTGCCCGAAATGGACAAGCGGAATCGTTTCTCATGAAATAATTCAACATGCCTAAATTATGGCAACTGACGAGGCCATTCTTCATTTCGAAAAAAAACTCACTCCTAAAGTTCCGAAAGGAACCGCAGGGGTTATTGCGAATTGGATCGTTGAACTCAATGTGATCTTCGTAATATCTAAACCACGCCAAACCAAGCTAGGCGACTTCAGGCCCGGGCATAATGGCAAGGCGCCCCGCATTTCAGTAAACGGTGATCTTCACCCCTACTCTTTTCTAATTACAACTATTCATGAATTTGCCCACTTGGGCTGCTACTTAAAACACGGTAGAGAAGCCGCCCCGCACGGCAAGGAGTGGAAAGGTATTTACACAAACATGCTGAAGCTATTTGTGGATCAAGGAGTCTTTCCCTCTGATCTCACCAAGTCGCTTCAACTGCACATCTCAAGACCAAAAGCATCGAGCTGCTCCTGTCCGATATTAAGTCGAGCACTTGCCGAATATGATGCAGAGGAGGGCGAATTTTTGGGGACATTGGCTCCGAACGATCAATTCGAATTCAGAGGTGAACGCTACCAATACACTCTACTTCGTAGAACGCGAGTTCTATGCCGCAGAATGGCTGATGGAAAGCAATACCTTATCTCTTCCAGAGCAAAGGTGAATCCACTCGTTACCATTTCGTAACGTATCATCCCGGTATCTTTTCAAATTATGGCTTACTTTCGCGACAACTGATTTTAGGGTAAGTATCATCTCTATCCGCAAGTAAAATCCGGCTTTATCGACTTAGAACGAACGAACACTATATGGTAAACACAGACAATTACTGCGTAATAATGGCAGGAGGAATAGGTAGCCGATTTTGGCCAATGAGCCGAACCTCTTATCCAAAGCAGTTTCACGATATTCTGGGCACCGGAAGCACGCTAATCCAACAAACCTTTGAGCGTTTCCTTCACATTTGTCCGAAGGAAAACATCTATATCGTAACTAATGATCAGTATCGAGAATTGGTGAAAGAACAGCTCGATGGCATCTCTTATGATCAAATTCTTTGCGAGCCTTCACGAAGAAATACGGCACCCTGCGTAGCTTACGCCAATGAGAAAATCCGTGCAAAGAACCCGAGTGCGAGAATGATCGTGGCACCTTCTGACCACCTTGTGCTGAAGGAGCAGGCATTTTACGCTACCATTGAAACGGCGCTGGATCAAGCGCAAACGACCGGGAATTTGGTAACACTGGGCATTAAGCCTTCAAGACCCGACACGGGCTATGGCTATATTCAATTTACCGATGCAACCGATGCAGTAAATGATAAGGTGAGAAAGGTGAAAACCTTTACTGAAAAACCAAATCTTGACTTGGCACTTGAGTTCATTAAAAGCGGAGACTTTTACTGGAACTCGGGAATCTTTATTTGGACTTTGGACAGTATTACCGAAGCTTTCAAAGAACATCTGCCTGAGGTCACTGAGCTTTTTGAAGAAGGCGCGGCGGCTTTGAACTCTGATCAGGAGCAGGAAAAAATTGCTGAAATATATTCTGTCTGCGAAAGCGTTTCCCTTGACTACGGAATTATGGAAAAAGCCAAAAATGTGAATGTCGTGTTGAGCGATTTTGGCTGGAGCGATCTCGGAACATGGGGCTCTCTTTTCACACACGTGAAAAAAGACAAAGACCACAATGCTATTGTAGGAAAGAACGTAGTTGTCTACAACAGCAGCGACAATATGATCAACGTTCCTGAAAACAAGCTGGTAGTCATTCAAGGACTTGACGACTACATTTTGGTAGATACCGAAGACGTACTGCTCCTCTGCCCGAAGGAAGAGGAACAGCGCATCAAACAAATTGTAACGGATTTAAAAACGGGGAAGAACGCGAAATTCGCTTAAGACAATCCCGTCATTTTAAGTGGGTCTACCCACTTGTCAAATTCTTCGGCCGTGAGGTATTCCAATCTCACGGCTTCTTCTTTTAAAGTCGTACCGTTTTTGTGGGCTTCTTTGGCAATCTTGGCGGCTTTGTCGTATCCGATATGAGTATTCAGAGCCGTAACCAGCATGAGCGAGTTGTTCAAGTGCCGCTTAATCACTTCGTAATTGGGTTCAATTCCCACGGCACAGTTATCGGTGAAGGAAACGCAAGCATCACCGATTAGATTGGCCGATTGAATCAGATTCGCAGCCATGACGGGCTTGAAGACGTTGAGTTCATAGTGGCCTTGAGCTCCTCCGAATCCAATTGCACTATCATTTCCAAAGACTTGCGCGCAAACCATCGTCAAAGCCTCGCACTGCGTAGGGTTCACCTTTCCCGGCATAATCGAAGAACCAGGCTCATTAGCCGGGATGATGATCTCTCCGATACCACTTCGAGGTCCTGAAGCCAACATTCGAATGTCATTAGCAATCTTGTTCAATGAAATAGCCAACTGCTTCAAGGCACCGTGGGTTTCGACCATGGCATCGTGAGCAGCAAGTGCCTCAAACTTGTTCTCAGCTGATTTGAAAGGCAATCCCGTTAGATTGGCAATCTCTTCTGCCACATTCTCAGAATAGCCTTCAGGTGTATTAATTCCCGTTCCGACGGCCGTCCCTCCCAAAGCCAATTCGCTTAAGTGTGTCAGCGTGTTTTTCAAAGCACGAAGACCATGATTGAGCTGAGACACGTAACCGCTAAACTCCTGACCCAAAGTCAATGGTGTAGCGTCCATTAGGTGTGTACGCCCTATTTTCACTACGTTCATAAATTCGGCAGACTTAGAAACCAAAATATCTCTCAGTTTCTCCACTCCCGGAATCGTCTTTTCGACAATCACCTTGTAAGAGGCAATGTGCATACCTGTCGGATAGGTATCGTTGCTCGATTGAGACTTGTTGACATCGTCATTTGGATGGATTTTTCGGTCGCTCTCACCTAGGTGCCCGCCGTTCAACACGTGAGCTCGATTGGCGATTACTTCATTGCAATTCATATTGCTTTGAGTTCCTGATCCGGTTTGCCAAATCACCAAAGGAAACTGGTCATCATGCTTTCCTTCCAAAATCTCATCACATACAGCAGAAATAAGCTCCATTTTTTCTTCAGCTAAAACTCCTGCTTTGAAATTGGTGATGGCAGCTGCCTTTTTTAAATAGGCAAATCCATGAATCACTTCCAGTGGCATACTCGCCTCGGGACCAATCTTAAAATTGTTTCGTGAACGCTCTGTTTGCGCGCCCCAGTATTTGTCGGCAGGGACTTTCACCTCGCCCATCGTGTCTTTTTCTATTCGGTAATCCATGATTTATGTCAATAGGTTTTTTACGTTTTCCAGTGGTCGGCCAATCACGGCCTTGCTGCCCTTCACGACTATCGGTCGCTGCAATAGTTTCGGGTTTTCTTCCAAAACCAGCAGCCATTCATCATCGGTAAAGTTGAGCCCTTTGTACTTTTCTTTATAAAGTGATTCCTCTTTACGGATGACTTCGCTTACGTTTAGGTCGAGCTTTGCTAAGAGCAATCTCAATTCTTCAGGTTTCAGCGGTTCATCAAGGTATTTGACCACCTCGTGATCCACTCCTTCTTCGATCAGAAAGTTTAAAGCCTCTCGGCTCTTTCGGCATCTTGGGTTGTGGTAAATGGTGTATTTCTCGGCCATAATTATGCTTTTCCGTGTTCCATAAGGTAAGCCTTCAAAAACTCATCAATGTCGCCATTGAGAACGTCATCCACATTTGAGGTTTCGTGTCCCGTTCGCACATCTTTCACAAGTTGATAAGGCTGCATCACATAATTTCTAATCTGTGACCCCCATTCAATCTTCTTCTTCCCTGCCTCAATTTCATTTCTAGCCTCCATCTTCTTCGCGATCTCCATCTCATAGAGCTGTGACTTCAAAAGTTGCATGGCTTTTTCCTTGTTTCCGAGCTGCGAGCGGGTTTCCGTATTGTCAATCACGATACCCGTGGGTTTGTGTCGAAGCCTTACTCCTGTCTCGACCTTGTTCACATTTTGCCCCCCCGCACCACCTGAGCGGAAAGTGTCCCATGTTATGTCGGCCGGATTAACGTGTATCTCGATGGTATCGTCCACCAAGGGATAAACATATACGGACACAAAGGAAGTGTGGCGCTTAGCGTTGGAATCAAACGGACTAATGCGCACCAATCGATGCACGCCGTTTTCACCCTTGAGGTAGCCAAAAGCAAACTCTCCTTCAAACTCGAGAGTGACCGACTTTATGCCTGCCACATCTCCTTCTTGAATGTCTAGTTCCTTGACTTTCATTCCGCCTTTCTCGCCCCACATAATGTACATACGCATGAGCATCGAGGCCCAATCACAGCTTTCGGTACCACCGGCACCGGCAGTGATTTGCATCACGGCGTCCATTCCGTCCTCCTCGGCAGAGAGCATATTTTTGAACTCAAGGTCATCCAATGCTTCAACCGCAGCCTTGTACTGATCGGTCACATCGGATTCTTCAGCTTCGCCTTCCTTAAAGAAATCATAGAGCACCCGAAGGTCCTCTATCTTGGTTTCTACATCGGTGTATGCGTCAGTCCAAACCTTCTTGTTGCGAATTTTCTTGAGGATTTGCTCAGCTTTTTTGGAGTCATCCCAAAAATTGGGGTCCAAGGTGTGCTTCTCCTCTTCTTCTATTTCTATTTGCTTGCCGGGTATGTCAAAGATACCCCCTTAGCGCTTCCAGGCGCCCAGCAAGCTCTGCAATATTGTCTGCTGTAATCATAGCGACAAAAATAACACAAATGCTAAGGTGAGTGGCCTAGTTGAGCACTTCTTCCACGGCTTTCTTTGCCTCGTCGTATGAGTAGCCCTTTCCAACTAAAAACTTTAGCAGTTTCTGCTTCCGCCGAAAGGGATGCGCCTCTGACATTAAGCGCTCTTTTTTGGTAGCAAGATTAACCAATCCGGCTAAGTACTCATCCTGATCTATCTCTTCGTAAGCCGCCTTCAGGCTAAAGCTCGAAACACCTTTTGCCTTCAAGGTCATTTCGATTTTCTTCCAGCCCCAAGCCTTGATTCGAGATTTACCACGTGCGAAAGCTCGCGCAAAACGCTCTTCATTTAGGTAATTATCGCTAATCAAAATCGCCAGAATATTCTCGGCTTCTTCGCCATATACCCCCCAGCTATTTAACTTTTTTCGCGCTTCTGAGTGAGCTCTCTCCTGAAGGTCGCACCACACTTTAATGCGATCAAGAGTTTCTTGAGGCGGATATTTTCTGATGGCCATCAGCTGCGGGTGATAACGATGTAATCTTTAATAAGAGTTCGCAAAAACTCGATTTTATTTTCAGGAATTTCGGTTAATTCCAACACATTGCCACAACGGCTTGCTGTGGTCTCCAGAAGGTTCAAATGAGCTTTGTTTCGGTATTTAGCATATCGATCGAGAACTGCTTTGACGGTGAGCATTTCGTCCTCGCTAAAGCGGATGACATCAAAATACTGCGGCTCGTATTTTGAACGGTCTTCAATTCTCAAAATATCGCGAAGCGAGAGACCTGATTCGGAGCTGAGGTTGACTACCATAGTATTGCTGAGCACTCCTCCCAGTCTTTGCGCTCTGGTAGAAGTGCTGATCATGACTACCGCCAGCGCGCCAACGCTGAACCAAATGTCAATAATTCGAAATGACCAGCGAATGACGAAATCCAAAGGGTGTGGCTCTTTGCCCTCAATAGAGACCACCCGAATTTTTAAGGCCATCTTGCCAAGAGTTTGCCCTGAAAAAATCAGCTCCATAATCAATGTATAGAGCAGAAAAAGCAAGCCGCTCACCATCAATAGGTCCGGATGGATGAAGGAAAGAAAAATGGATAGAAATGTAGATGCTGTAGCCAGAATGATCATATCTATTGCAAAAGCCAAAAAACGCTGGCCGATCGTGGCCAGCTTGAAGTCGATAACGATGTTTTGGGCTGTGGTGATACTGATCTTCCTCATCGTGTCGAAATTAGAGAATTTGATTTGAATGAGAAGAATCAAGTCCAATAGACATTTTCTTTTTTCAAAAAGGGGGAAATTAAATACCTTCGAAAGCTTGAGCCGAATAAATGCGTGAGAAAAGATTTGTAGAGCAGAATCAGAAGAATTGGGCACGATTTGAGAAGGCGTCTGAGACGAAATCCCAAGTCAATCCCGAAGAATTCAGTGATCTGTTTTCTCAGATTACCGAGGATCTGTCGTATTCGCGCACCCACTATCCCAAGCGAAGCATCCGAGTATACCTCAATGGATTGGCTCAAAGCATCTACCTCAAGCTTCACCGACAGCGCGGCGATAAGTCAAAAAAATTCACCTGGTTTTGGATCAACGATCTGCCTCTGGCGCTCTACCAGGCCAAAAGAGAATTAAATGTTTCTCTGCTATTTTTTCTGGCCTCCATGACCATCGGAGTGCTTTCTGCGGTTCATGACCCTGATTTTGCTCAGGTCATCTTAGGCTCTGAATACGTTGAGATGACCGAAGAGAACATAGCCAATGGTGACCCGATGGGCGTTTACAAGTCCAGCGAAGAGTTCGGGATGTTTTTTCAGATTACGATCAATAATATCATGGTCGCTTTTCGAACCTTTGTCTTAGGGGCTTTTTTTGGAGTCGGTACCTTAATCATTATGCTCTACAACGGGATTATGGTGGGAACCTTCCAGTATTTTTTCGTTGAGCGAGAATTACTTCAAGAAAGCTTCCTAACCATCTGGATGCACGGCGCATTAGAGATTTCCTCGATCGTCATTGCAGGAGCGGCAGGGCTTACAATGGGAAGAGGCTTGCTCTTTCCGGGAACTCTACCTCGGCGGCAGTCTTTCATTATTGGTGCGAGAAGAGGAATAAAAATCATGGTAGGGCTAGTCCCCTTTTTCATCACGGCGGGGTTTATTGAAGGCTTCTTTACTCGCCTCACCGAAATGCCAGATATCCTGAGAGGAAGCTTCATTTTTATGTGTTTCGCTTTTGTCGCAGCCTATTTTTGGTGGTATCCTTCACTGCGCTTTCGCGGAACACCCGGACACAGTCTAGACGAAGAAGAACTTGTGCCGGAGAGTCAAGAATTACCCGAATTGTATGGGCTTCGAAAAACGAGGGAAATCTTCACTACGACCTTTATGGTCTATCGAAAAACCTTCTTTTCGATTCTTGGAGTTGCAGCGGGCTTTTCCTTAATCTATGCCTTCGTCTTCTACTTATTAGAAGGTTCTGAAGGCTTGGATATGGTTGCTATCAGCGAATTTGATCCTTTCAGCGTGTATCAATTTCACGACTATTCCATCTTCCCGAGTAGCTTTTTCCTCAACTGCGCATTCATCGCAGCCACAGCAATTGTCAGCCTCGCATTATTCAAGAAAGCTTACCCTTTTACTCCTATTAAAATCAACGGCTCACTCCTTTTAAAAATACTTGTACTAGTCTCTCTATTTGAATTGAGCATCTTAACTGATCAAATACTTGTGGAAGCGCTGGGTATCATAGCCATTCCATTTCTCACTTTCTGGTTGGTGGTTTCCGTAACAGAGAAACTCTCACTCCCAAACGCGTTTAGTTCCATGCTGGCCCTGTTGAATGGTACAAAAAGACATGTATTTATAAGCTTTCTTGCCATTGCTTTGTTGTCCATGCTGATCCTAGTTCTTTTGGCTTCACCATTCACTTGGTTCTATGTAGAAGTTCTTCAATGGAACATCGATGCAGATTACCAAATCAAAGAAAACGTAGCGGTATTAAGCTTGATATTCATTGATCATTTTGGCCTGGCCTTGGTTCTACCTCTCACACTTTATTCTCAGTTGTTGGAATATTATTCTGCTCAAGAGGCCAAGAACGCAATTGGTTTATCCGAGCGGGTACAAGCCATAGGAATCAAGCGCAGAGCTTACGGAATGGAACAGGAATGATCGAACGACTGACATATCTGGCCGGGCACTTGTGCTTTATACAAGCGCCGCTTGACCGTGACACTTGGCTAGATGATAAAGAAGGCATGGACTTCAACGAACCTCCACCTGAACTACCCGAATTTGATACTGGAGTACCCATGGCCCCTACAGCAGATTGGGTGGTTTTATTCAGGTACTTCGCCATTGTAGTTTTGGCGGCTTTGCTCGTTTTTGTAATTGTGCGCTTGATATCGCGCAAAAGAGCGAAATCGGCACATAAAGAAGAAAACGTGGCTGAAGTCGATTCTACTGAAGAAGGCCCCACGGCTTTATCACCACTGGAAGAGCTTTGGTCGGCATACAATAAGGCAAAGAATGAGAAGGACTTCCGAGAGGCGGTGAGAATACTCTATCAGATTATTATTAAGCACCTTGACTCTCAGGGTAAACTGAAAGCCGCTGCTGACAAGACCAACCGAGAGTACACGCGAGAAATGACTTGGAAAGAAAAAGCGCCCGATTTCTTCCAACTCACATTGCTTCATGAGTTTTCGTGGTATGGCGCAAATGAGGTAAAACAAGGCGATTTTGATCGAGCCGAGCCGCGATTTTTAGAATTCATTGAATCCATAAAAAATGGATAAGAATCGCAAGACTGCCATAGCGATTGCGATTGCCGCAGTGGTTCTCCTAGGCGTATTGTACTTTCTAGCTCAAGGCAATAAACGCTATCTCTGGAGTGAGACCTACAATGATGACGGAATTCAACCCTATGACCTGAGCTTATTCAAAGGTGTACTGGAAAAGTCCGCTAACGAATTTGAAGTGCTAGAAGGGCTTTTTGTGGATACGAACTACTTGGAAGGTACTGGCAATTCAATGGTTTACGTGGCAGGCTACGCCTGGATCGATTCTACTGAAGCTGCCCTGCTAAAGCAATTTGTCGAGCAAGGAAACAACCTGCTGATCAGCTCCAGAGTAGCAGGAAAAACCTTGCGATACCTGATAGATTGCGATGTTGAAGAAGAAGAAACCTTGTCAGAAAGCAAGGAGTCCGAATCGATAAAAGTGGAGGACGATGGACAGAGTTTTGTTCTCTCCTTTGATCAATACAATCAACCAAGCCTTCATACATGGATCCACTTCAAGGACTTGACTTGCGTGGAAACAGCAGGATTTATTGAAATAGACAGTGAGAAACATCCCAATCTAGTTATGAAACAAATGGGAAAAGGAATGCTCTATTTGCACTCAACCCCGCTTGTTTTCACGAATTATCACTTTAGAAACGACAGCGCATTTAACTATGTGAATGGACTGATTGCCAAAGCAAATGGCGAAACCTACTACTACCTGGAGCCTGGATTCTCCCAGTCACCGTCAGGCGGCCCGAATATTGGCGAAAGCCCGATAAAATTTATTCTGGCACATCAATCCCTCAAGTGGGCGTGGTACGTTACTATTCTTTTAGGTTTGCTTTATATCCTCAATAGCATGCGGCGAAAGCAAAGAGCAATACCAGTTGCGGCCTTGCCCGAAAACCAAACAACGGCCTATCTGGATATGGTTTACCAATTGTTTCGCAAAGAAGGAAGCCATCGCGATATCGTACAGAGTCAAGTCAAACTGCTACAATCGTTTTTGAGAAACCGTTACAATCTCAATGCTCATAAGCTGAATGATGACTTTTACGAAATGGCTTCGGCCAAATTAAAACTGGATAAGAATTATATTGAGCAATTTTTCAAGCAACTGGAGCGCTCACGCTACAACAGTACCCTGAACGATAGCGAACTACTTACAATTGACCGTGAAATAACTGAATTCTATTTACGATGTCCTTAGAAAACGAAAGCCAAGAAAGCGAACAGTCAAAAGAACAAAGCGCAGTTCCCGAAACTCCGCCTCAAGAAGAATCGAGCCCTGAAAGTCAACTCAGTGCCGAAGCATATGAGGTAGGTCTCGCTATCGATAAGATTCGAAAAGAAATTGAAAAAGTGGTGGTAGGTCAAGTCGAGATCATCGACCTTATGATCGCTGCTCTTCTAACCGATGGGCACGTCCTGTTGGAAGGCGTTCCCGGTGTCGCTAAGACCCTTGTCTCTAAACTTCTGGCCAAGTGCATTTCGGTAGACTTTACTCGTATTCAGTTTACACCCGATCTCATGCCGACCGATATCATAGGAACGACTGTCTTTGACATGAAGCGCTCGGAATTTCATTATAAGAGAGGACCGATATTCAGCAACGTCATCCTGATCGATGAAATCAACCGTGCACCTGCCAAGACTCAGGCCGCACTAATGGAGGTAATGGAAGAGAAGCAGGTAAGTGTGGATGGACAAACATATGCGCTGGCTCCGCCATTTTTTGTAGTCGCTACTCAAAATCCGGTAGAGCAAGAAGGCACTTACAAGTTGCCTGAAGCTCAGCTGGATCGATTTATCTTCAAATTGGTAGCTACATACCCTAGTCTCGAAGAAGAGGAAGTTATGCTGAGAAGATTCAAATCTGATTTTTATGGAAACCGGGAAGAGCAAATAGATGCGGTTCTCAGCGGAGAAGACCTCCTTAAATTTCGAAAAGTTGTAGAACAGGTATTTATAAAGGACGAGCTCATCTCCTACATTGCTCAAATAGTAGACCGTACCAGAAACAATAGCGACTTATACTTGGGTGCATCACCAAGAGCTTCACTCGGGATTCTAAAAGCTTCTAAAGCTTTGGCCTTGATGAATGGTCGAGGATTCGTTACCCCTGATGACATCAAGAAATCTGTCTTTCCCGTTTTAAATCACCGCTTGATATTGAGCTATGAGCGTGAAATAGAAGGAGTAGAACTAAAGGAAGTAATAGAGAGCCTCATTCGAAAAGTAGACGTGCCTAAATGAGAAAAGGATGGACACAAAAACTTTGGTTAACTCCCCTGTTTTTTACGACGGGAGCTACTGCCATATTTTTATGTGCTTTCGGTTTCACTTTTCCAATACTTTTTAGACTAGGCCAAGTTGTGGCGGCTATTCTTGTCATTTTAAGTGCCGCAGACGCCGTACTGCTTTTCAATAAGAAAGTAGCGTTAAAGGGTAGGCGAGAATTACCGAACATTCTAGGCTTGGCAGATGATACCGAAGTCAAAATAGTTCTAGACCTCACCTGTTCCATGCCTCTTCAAGCGACGATTATTGATGAGCTCCCAAACCAACTTCAGGAACGAAACTTTAAAATTGAGAAAACATTAGAGCCAGGCAGAAATACCGCAGTTTATAAGATGAGGCCAATAGATCGAGGTATATATAAATTCGGCTTGTTGAACGTCCTGCTCGAAGGACCACTGCACTTTATCAAACGTCGTTTAGCGCTGCCTCTAACGAGCGAAATAGCTGTATATCCCAGCATAAAGCAAATGCATGAAACGGAGCTCTTGGCTTTTAGTCGAATGGCATCACCAATAGGGCATAAAAGGTACAAGCGAATAGGACAGAGTTATGAGTTTGAGCAAATCTCACCATTTACTGAAGGTGATGATTACCGCAGTATAAACTGGAAAGCGACGGGTAAAACGAGAGAACTCATGGTAAATCACTACCAAGACGAGCGCAGCCAAAATCTCTACTGCGTGATTAGCAAGGGCCGAGCTATGAAGATGGCTTTTCGGCACGTTACGTATTTGGATTACGCTATTAACGCAACTCTGGCTATCTCTAATGTAGCCTTAAAAAAATACGATAATGTTGGCCTGATTACTTTCTCAGACAAAATCGGAACAGCGCTAAGAGCGGAGAATCGGTCGGGTCAAATAAGGAAAATACTCGATTCTCTTTATCACGAGAAGGAACGAACGCTAGAACCTGACTTTGAGTTATTGTTCAAATCAGTAAATCGATTAGCCAGAAACAGGAGCTTAATTCTTCTCTTCGCCAATTTTGAAACAAAACATACCGCTGATAGGGCATTACCACTTCTCAAAAAGATAAGTCGCAAGCACCTTTTGGTGATGGTTCTTTTCAAAGATTCTGAATTGGTGGATAAGGCTGATCAACCCAAAGAATCTGTCGAAGATGTGTATCGTGTAACTCTGGCCGCTAAGCAAGCGAGTGAAAGAGAAGAGATCGTAAATAAACTGAGAAAGCAGGGCATTCAAACGATCTCTTGCGTGCCCGAGCAGCTTTCCGTTGAAGTGATAAATAAGTATATGGAGCTGAAATCGCGAGGAATCATTTAATTTACGGACAAAAGAAGGACATGCATATTGAAGATGACAAAACGAGAATCAATCAAAAGATTCAAAACGGATACTCTTTTGAACTAGAGAAATACTTTTCTGAAGGTTGGAATATCTTTAGAAAGGAACCTGGCCCATTTATTTTGTACGGTCTTCTTGCAGGTCTCATCTTAGGTGCACTGAATTTTTTGCCTGAGTATCTTGGAGAAATAGCGTCCTATTTACTGAGCCCGGCACTTACGGCAGGACTTTTCATTGGTGCGCGGAAAATTGATCAAGATGGAACGTTGGAATTCAACGATTTCTTCAAAGGATTCGATCACATTGTTCAGCTATTTCTAGTAACTTTTATTTCGGGATTGCTTGTTGTGATCGGAATGGTATTTCTGATCTTGCCGGGAATCTGGCTTGCCGTTGGAATTACCTTAACCATCCCACTTATTCTCTTCGCTCGCTTTGATTTTTGGGAATCAATTACGACAAGTGTCAAGTTGGTCAATAAGAAGTGGTTTCACTTCTTTGCCCTTCTATTGCTTTTGGGAATTTTTAATTTTATCGGGGCGCTGTTTCTCGTAGTGGGACTTTTGGTCACATTCCCAGTCACTTACTGCATACTATACGCTGCCTATAAAGACATTACAGGATCTTCCTCAGGAAGTGATCAAATGAATTTAGAAGATCATTTAGTGGACGACAGCAATTAATCGTCGAGCGGTTCTCCCTGATTATTAAAGAATTTGTATTGAAGGAAAGAGTAGTCCGTATCAGCTACAACCTTAATGCTCATTTTGAACTTCATACCCCACCTTCTTCTCATGGAGATGAGGCCTTTTGTCAAAAACGCCGAAAGGAAAGGATGTGCTTTGATAACCACCTTCTTCACTTTCAACTCTTCTGCCAAATACCTGAGATTGTGTTCAATAGTATCTGTAATCAGAACCGAAGCCTGAATTTTACCAGAACCATCACAGCATGGACAATTCTCTTCTGTGGAAATATCAGTTACTTCTCGGACGCGCTGACGCGTAACTTCTACGACACCAAATCTACTCGGCGGCAAGACGTTATGCTTAGCTTTATCATCTTTAAGACACTCTTTTAGCTTTTCAAACAGCTGCTTTTGATGTGCTCTATCCGGCATATCGATAAAGTCGATAGCGATGATACCGCCCATATCTCTGAGGCGCAGTACTCTAGCGATTTCTTCAGCACATTCCAGATTGGTTTCCAGTGCGTTCTGTGCCTGTCCCTTATCTCCTGCTTTACGGCTACCACTGTTCACGTCAATGACGTGCATAGCTTCCGTATGCTCTACAATAAGATAAGCACCACTTTTAAGATTAACCTGACGACCAAAGGTGGTCTTTATCTGTCGATTCACTCCGAACTTTTCAAATACATTTTGACCATCGTGAATCTTTACGATCTTTTCTTGTTTTGGCGCGATCTTTCTTAAGTATTCTTTTACCTCCTCACCCAATTCAGGATCATTGATGTGGATTTTGGAGAAATTCGCGCTAAGTAAGTCCCTGAGTACTGTAGATGTTCTGTTTAATTCGCCTAGCACTCGTTTCGGAGGTTTGGCATTTTTCAGATTCTCATGAATCTTTTCCCATCGAGCGTAGAGATCTTTTAAGTCAGCATCCAGTTCTGCTACTTTTTTATTCTCAGCAACTGTTCTTACGATTACACCAAAATTCTTTGGTTTAATGCTCATGAGCAGACGCCGCAATCTGGTGCGCTCCTCTTTATTCCTTATCCGCTGAGAAAGAGAGATTTTATCACCAAAAGGTACAAGTACGACGAATCGTCCCGCCAAGGTGATTTCAGAGGTAAGCCTGGGGCCTTTAGATGAAATAGGCTCCTTTGCTACCTGTACTAAGATGTTTTGACTGCCGGAAACGACGTCGTTGATCTTACCGTTCTTATCAATATCTTCCTCCATGGGAAAATCTTGAAGAGATGCGGGAACAGACTTCTGAGACAAAGTACGCTTCACTAATTTGTGAAGTGACTTAAACTGAGGACCAAGATCCAAATAATGCAAAAAAGCATCCTTCTCGTAACCAACATCGACAAACGCCGCATTGAGGCTCGGGATAACACGATGTACCTTACCCAGGTATATATCGCCTACCGCAAAATCTTGATTTCCTTTCTCTTTGTGCAGTTCTGTAAGAACATTGTCTTTTAGAAAGGCAATATCAACTTCGTTTCCCTTGGCATTTACTACTAGCTCAAGATTCACGAGTTCCAAAAATTATGTGCCGAAAAACGGGCTAAAAGCCCGCGCTAATTCAATTAGAAATATCTATTTCTTCTTGTGGCGATTCTTTCGGAGACGCTTCTTGCGCTTGTGCGTGGCCATCTTGTGACGCTTGCGTTTTTTACCGCTTGGCATAAAAATATATTTAAAAGTTATTTTCTTCGTTTAACTGATCCAGCATCCTTTCTACCCCTCTGATTACGACCGTATCTTGTTCGTAGTTCAGGTAAGTTTCCAGTAATGGTATAGCCTCGGAATTCTTATCCAACTGCATTTTTGTTTGTGCTAACCAAAAATAGGCCGTTGGATATTTTACTTCGGTATCGTACTGAATCACTTTTTCAAACCGCAACTCTGCGTTCGAAATTTGGCGCGAAGTTACAGAAAATTGTGCAAGATGCCAATGAACATCTACTTGAGTCGAATCTTCTTCCAGTATTGCCCGCAGTTTCATGATCCCTTGCATGGGGTTTTCCCCATTCTGAACCATCTCTACTGCTTCGTTTATCTCTAAATCAATAGGGTTGGTCTCGGCATCTCGCTTATCTTTCGGCAAGCGTGGCGCAAAGACCAACCCTATGAAAAGAAGAAGAGCACCGCAAATCAATGCTATTTGAACTACACGGTGTCTCGACATAGCTTTACTTATTTTACCTTAACGTTCTTCTTTACTTTCTCAACGAATGATTTAGAAGGCTTAAAGGCTGGAATATTATGTGCAGGGATCACGATTGGCTCCTCTGCTGAGATATTTCTTCCGATTTTTTCAGCTCTTTCTTTTACAATAAAACTACCGAAGCCTCGCAAGTATACATTTTCTCCATCTGTCAGTGACTTCTTCACTGAGTTCATAAATGCTTCTACGGTTGTTTGTACGGCCACCTTCTCAAGACCTGTTTGTTCTGCAATTTCTGCAACAACGTCTGCTTTAGTCATGTGTTATTTACTTAACGTTTGAATAATTATTTCTGATTTCCGCGCAAAGATACCTGATTAAAGCGTTGTACAAAAGGTGTTTTCGCTAAATTCGTTTTTTAACCCTATGAGTCCTAACTATTGACCCGATGGATGTAGATGAGCAGTTGATTTTGTGGTATTTAAAAGAAAAAAGGGACCTGCCGTGGAGAAACACCACTGATCCTTACAAGATTTGGCTATCAGAAATAATATTACAGCAAACTCGTGTAGATCAAGGACTTGATTACTATCACAAATTTGTTTCCACTTATCCTACCGTTGGACTCTTAGCAGAAGCAGATACGGAAGAAATTTTGAAAAATTGGCAAGGATTAGGCTACTATTCAAGAGCGAGAAACCTACATGCCACTGCAAAACATATTCACTTTGAGCTCGAAGGGGTTTTTCCAGAAAAGTATGCCAGCATCATAAAGCTAAAGGGAGTTGGCCCATATACCGCTGCAGCTATTGCAAGCTTTGCTTTCAAAGAACCAAAGGCAGTAGTAGATGGGAATGTCTATCGCGTGCTATCTAGACTTTTCGACATCAATACACCGATTAATTCAACTGAGGGAAAAAAAATATTTCAAGAATTGGCCGATGGCCTACTTAGTCAAGAACGTCCTGATCTGTTCAATCAAGCTATAATGGAATTGGGAGCTCTAGTTTGCACTCCTAAAAAACCGCTCTGCCTTCACTGTCCAATACAAGGAAAGTGTCTGGCATTTCAAAACAGCACCATTGACGAAAGGCCGATCAAGCTAAAAAAGACCAAACAAACCCTTAGGAGGATAGATTATGCCGTAGTTGAAAAAGGAAATGAGATAGTTTTGAGAAAGCGGGAAGAGAAAGATATTTGGCAAGGGCTTTACGATTTTGCTTCGCTGGAAGACTCAGAGAATATAGAGGAAGCTGCTATGAGCAATTATGTGCGGGAGACTTTTCCAAAGGCCCGAGTAGCATCGATTGGTTCGGTGCCTGAGAAATCATACACCCACTTGCTTAGTCACCGCCGCATAGAAGCACGATTTTGGCGGGTAGAAGTATCGGGAACGCTTGAAGACGAAGGGGTTTATCGGGTTATTCAAAAAGACGACATTGATAAATATGCGGTACCTCGGTTAATTCATCGGTTTTTAGAGGATACAGGGATGGTATGAGCCGATTCAATTCCGTTATATTTGTACCCTCAATTTTGAATTATGGCTGGCGTTAATAAAGTTATCATCTTAGGAAATTTGGGGATGGATCCCGAAGTGCGCACCCTCGAAAGTGGCGCTAAATTGGCTCGTCTCAGAATAGCAACTTCAGAGTCTTACACTAACCGTGAAGGGCAAAAGGTTGAAAATACCGAGTGGCATAGCGTTACAGTTTGGCGTCAGTTGGCCGACATCGCCGAGAAGTATCTCGCAAAAGGTCGACAAGTCTATATCGAAGGAAAGCTTCAAACTCGATCTTGGAAAGACCCCGAAGGAAATGACCGCTACGCGACTGAAATAGTAGGAGAGCGCCTACAGCTTATCGGGGGCAGACCCGATTCGAATGAATCACGCCCCCCCAATACTTCAGAGGCATCGACACCGGCACAGCAAAGCCAGCCTACCCATCAGAATTCAGATGATGCACCCGATGATTTGCCATTTTAATTATCTTGTAGCTGAAAAATCAGTTTATTGGAACCTCCCGATATAGAGCCCCTCAGTATTATTCTGGCACTTTTTAATCCTATCTCATTTGAAGTTTGGATAGCGATAGCCGTAACACTCTTTCTTATCGCTTGCTCTGCCTTGATTTCAGGATCTGAAGTTGCCTACTTCTCCCTTGGACCAAATGAAAAGAATGAGTTGGAGACTTCTAAATCCAACGTTTCTGATCGAATTCTGGCATTACTCGACAGACCCCAGAGACTTCTGGCCACCATCTTGATCACCAACAATTTCGTCAACATCGGAATTGTAATCGTCTCAACATTTATCGTTTCCGAGTCCTTCAACTTTGAGGATTATGAAGCATGGGTTGCCATCCTCATTCAAGTAGGTGGCATCACTTTTCTATTACTACTATTCGGTGAAGTTATCCCCAAAGTTTACGCTACGGCGAATGCACTACCCCTTTGCAAATTCATGTCTTTGCCATTGGAGATTCTCGGAAAAATCTTCTATCCGCTGAGCACATTACTCATCACAAGTACCAATGTGATTAACAAAAGAGTGAAGAAAAGAGGAACTGACTACTCTGTAGATGAACTTGAGGCTGCCTTGGAATTGACCAAAGACGAAGAGACCACTCCTGATGAAGAAAAAATACTGAGAGGCATTGTACGTTTTGGTGGAACGGATGTAAAGCAAATTATGACACCCAGAACGGAAGTAGTTTCTTTCGAACAAAGAACCCTGTTCCCTGAATTGCTCGCAGAGTTGCTTCAGCAAGGTTTTTCCAGAGTTCCAATCTATGAAGAATCACTGGATCAAGTAAAAGGAATTCTCTACTTGAAGGATCTACTGCCTCATGCTGATGCTGAAAACCTGCAATGGCTTCCGCTCGTTCGCCCTCCCTATTTTGTTCCAGAGAACAAGAAGCTCGATGACCTTATGAAGGAGTTTCAAGAGAAGAAAGTTCATATGGCGATCGTTGTAGACGAGTATGGCGGCACTTCAGGAATTGTGACCCTTGAAGATATTCTCGAAGAGATTGTCGGTGACATTACGGATGAATTCGACGACGAGAAGATTTTCTATTCCAAACTAGACGATCAGAATTACGTTTTCGAAGGCAAGACTCCTCTAGTCGATCTTTACAAAATCTTAGACCTCGATGGCGAGAACTGGGAAGATGCAAAGGGAGAGTCTGACACTTTAGCAGGATTCATTTTGGAACAAGCGGGAAAAATCCCACTGAAGAATGAAAAAGTCAAATTTGAAAATTACATCTTGACTGTAGAAGCGGCAGACAAGAGAAAGATTAAGCGTGTAAAACTTACGGTAACAGAGACGACCGAAGAAAATACAGAGAAGTCTTGAAGAAATTTACCCTCCTTTTTTTTGTTCTCATCTTGATGTCTTGTCGCGAAGATACGCCCACTCCAAAACCGGTAGGCTATTTTCGAATTGACCTTCCTGAAGTTAGTTACGATACCAAAGAACCTGAATACTGTCCTTTTAAATTCCCCATATCGAAGTATGGAAGAGTGGAGTACACTACCCCCCCTTCCGATCCTGTTTGTTGGTTCAATTTGAGTTATCCTGAGTTTGACGCTAAAGTATATTTCACCTACAAGGAAGTGGATGGAAACCTCAGGGAATTGATCGAAGAATCACGCGCCCTTACTTACGAACACCAAATAAAAGCAAATAGAATAAATGAGAAGGCGGTTTCTGATACTTCTCGTTCTGTATTTGGCTTGGTGTATGAACTAGGTGGAGCAGTGGCATCTCCCGTTCAACTTTACCTCACTGATAGCACGAGTCATTTTTTAAGAGGCTCGCTCTATTTTAACGCCCGTCCCAACCCTGATTCTATTGGCCCAGTGCTGAACTTTATTGAAGGAGACATTGACCAAATGGTGCAGGAGCTGGAGTGGAAGAATTAAACCACTGTCGCATTGCTGGTTTTCTTGTGATAATAAAGCAATAAGAAAAGTGCTAAAGCAAAATTAAACACAGCGAAAATCAAATGGATAGGCTGCAAAGCTGCTGGCATTTCTAAATAGGCCAGCCCCATCCCCACCAACACTTCACCTATCAAAAAACCAATGAGTAATCGCGGTCCTGAAGAAATGGTGTGAGCTTCAATAAGTCTAACCGCAAACCAACCCAATACACCGATTACAATCAGAGAATAGGTGCGATGGAACTTAAAGATTACAGAGAGGTTTTCAATCCAATCAGGTGCTGTGATCAAGTTGTTCTTGCCAATAGTATCGACTTCTTCGCGTACCGTAGTCCCCAAGAATATTTGAATCAACAGCAAGGCGATACCGACAGCGCCAATTAAAATGGTCGTGCGGTTTCTACGCGTATGAAAATCCAGGTTAACAGACTTGAGTCTTACTATCAGAAAAGTAAAAACGGCAACTAAGCCCAATGCCCCGAACATATGATAGGTTATTTGGTGAGGAATAAGATTTCCATCTACCACCTTTTTCCCAAGCCAAGCTTCATAACCCAAAAGAAAAAGACCTAGCCAAGCCAACACGGGTATCAAAGCATCCTTTTTGAACATCTTGAGTGAAAGCAAAGCCAATACCAAAACGGGCAAACCGGTAAAAGCTCCGATCAACCGATTAATAAACTCTACCCACGTATGAAAGGGGTTGAAAATGGCATAATCATGTTTCGTGTAGGGTTCCCATTTAGATTTATCAAAACTCTCCGTGGCTGTAAATCCGTCAATAGCAACCAACAAGGTCTCATCCACAATAATGATATTTCCTTTATCGAAACTCCGCAAAGGAGACCAGGTAAGCATCTCAACGTCTGTGGGAGGTATGACATATCCAAAACATTTTGGCCAATCGGGACAGCCCATTCCTGAACCTGTCATCCGTACGATACTACCTGCCAACATCACCAAGATGGTGCAGACTAGTGAAACAACTGAAAGTCGATAGAGAATTTTCTGCATTCTGATTTCAAAACAAATAAAAAACCCCTCGAATGGAGGGGTTGTTCAAAATTTCTTGTGCCGAATATTAAAAAAGACGTGTAAAGACCGAAAAGATATTGGGTAATTGATACTCCAATTCGGGTTTGTACACACTTACTTTTTCCTCTTCCTCTTCTTCAGTTTGATTCCCGGCTACAACATGCTTCACTTCTACTGAATTCACCTTATAGTGACCATTAGCGATAGCTTGAACCGCTTCAATCATTTCTTGTTCGCTTACTGTATTTGCATCAAACTCAACGATTGCGTAGTTCTCTTCGCCTTCGCCTTTAAAATCTATGTCAGTATTCTTTACACCTTCGAGACCATTCAACTCACCGGCTATTTTACTGCCGCACATCATTTCACAAGCCATACCATCAATGGCAATATTGGCCAAATACTTTTCGGTAGGCCCCGATTCTTCTGTGAAAGAAATATTAACATCTGAGTTGGTTTTAACGTCTTGAGCTTGATCAGTACCCGAGCAGGCACCAAGAATGACAAGCGAAACCATGAACAGAGGACGAGTAATATTGTTAAGCCTTAATTTCATTTTGTGTTGAATTAATTAAACGACTTTTGCGCACACAAAAATATACAATTTACCATTGAGGGCCAAGGCAAAACAGCGACCACCCGTACAAAATTCATCTGCTGAACTGCGACACTGGGGAATGCTGTTCCTTACGGCAGTCATCTGGGGCAGTTCTTTTATCCTTATAAAACGCGGGCTTTTCACTGCTGACGGGCAAGAGCTGTTCACCCCACTTCAAGTTGGAGCCATGCGAATACTCTTCGCGGCTATGTTCATGCTGCCCTTTATCTACAACAGATTTCAAACGTTAAAAAATGGTAAGTTCAAATACCTTCTTGCCGTAGGCGTATTTGGAAACGGGATACCAGCCTTTCTTTTCGCAATAGCCCAAACAGAAATACCGAGTGCGCTGGCGGGGATGCTGAATGCTTTGGTACCCGTATTCAGTATGTTGATCGGCTTGGCTGTATTTGGAGTTCGAATTAAGTTGCTTCAGGCCATCGGCGTATTGATCGGTCTTGGCAGTGCAGTTGGTCTCATTCTCAGTACGGGCCAAATAGACGGAAGCACCATCAATATTTCATATGCGCTACTCATAGTAGCAGCAACCATTTGCTACGCTATCAGTCTAAACGTGATTAAGCAGTACCTGCAAGAAGAGTCGGCAGTATCGATCACGGGACTAGCCTTGGTGTTGGTGAGTCCTGTCGGATTGGTCATTCTTCTTTCTACTGATTTTATTTCGAGGGTTGATTCGATAGACGGTGCATGGACAGGAGTTGGATCCATTTCGATCTTAGCAATATTAGGCACGGCAATTGCCCTGATGGTGTTCAACAAGATGGTTAAAGAAACCTCGACTATTTTCGCCTCTTCGGTTACCTACCTTATTCCACTCATTGCCATAATTTGGGGATTGATAGACGGTGAAAACCTAGTAACAAGTCAAGTAGCATGTGCCTTTACGATGCTAGGCGGGATCTTTTTGATCAATAGAGGTTAGTATCTTTGCATACCAAGGATTTCTCCGTATATTTGCCGCCCTTTTAGAATATTTATAACCCCATTTAAAAGACGTTATGTACGCAATTGTAAACATCGCGGGGCAGCAACTGAAAGTTGCAAAAGATCAGCAGGTCTATGTCAACCGTCTTCCTAATAAAGAAGGAGACAAAGTGACATTTGACGAGGTTTTGCTAGTTGAAAACAACGGCAAAGTTAGTGTTGGCGCCCCGGCTGTAAAAGGTGCATCAGTATCTGCAAAGGTAGTTGAGCACTTGAAAGGAGATAAAGTTATTATCTTCAAGAAGAAAAGACGTAAAGGTTACCAAACCCGAAACGGTCACCGTCAACTGTTGACTAAAATCGCTATCGACGGAATTTCTGTAGGTGGAGCTAAGAAAGCTGCAGCAAAGAAAGAAGAGCCAAAAGCAGAAGCAGCGCCTAAAAAGGAAGCTGCTCCTAAAAAAGCCGCCGCTCCAAAGAAAGAGTCAGCCCCAAAGGCAGAAGCAAAAAAGGCAGCTCCTAAAGCAAAAGAAGATAAATCAACTCAAACTGACGAGAAAAACTAAGACACCATGGCACATAAGAAAGGAGTCGGAAGTTCGAAAAACGGACGTGAGTCGGAAAGTAAACGACTCGGAGTAAAAATATTTGGTGGACAGCCAGCTATCGCAGGAAATATTATCGTGCGTCAGCGTGGTACGAAGCATCATCCTGGAGTGAATGTGGGAATGGGTAAAGATCATACCCTTTTTGCACTTACCGATGGTACCGTTGAATTCCGCAAGAGAACCGGAGATAAGTCTTTTGTTTCGATCGTTCCGGCGAACGAGCAAAACTAGTCCTATATCAATCATACTGAAAAGGGGTGTTAGTCACCCCTTTTTTTATGTCCATATCAAAAACGAAATCAGCTCATTAATTGCTAATTTCGTCTTTCAATTTTCAATCAAATGTTGCAGACAAACATTCTCAGAGAGAATACCGAAGACATCCTTCGCAGGCTCGAAAAACGAGGCGATAGCAACCTGAAAAACTTGGTTACTGAAGCACTCGATCTGGACAAGAAAAAACGTGAAAGACAAGCTGAGTCTGATGCTCTTTTGGCCGAATTAAACAAAGCCTCCAAAGAGATAGGAAGTCTTATGAAGGCCGGGAAGCGTGAAGAAGCGGAATTGGCAAAAGCCAAAGTAGCAGAGATCAAAGCCAAGTCTCAAGAGATGAAACAGGAGTTTGGTTCTCTGGAAGCAGCACTCAATAGCGTCTTGTACCAAATACCGAATATTCCGAATGAACTGGTGCCTTCAGGCAAGACGGAAGATGACAACGAGGAAATCCACAACGAAGGTGAAATTCCCGACTTGGGAGAACACGCCAAGCCGCATTGGGATCTTGCCGAAGAATATAAACTCATCGACTTTCAGACAGGAGTGAAAATTACCGGAGCCGGCTTTCCCCTCTATACAGGAAAAGGAGCGAAGCTTCAACGTGCATTGATCAACTTCTTTTTGGACGAAGCCGACAAATCAGGCTACGATGAGGTCATTCCTCCATTTGTAGTAAATGAAGATTCAGGTTATGGCACAGGTCAGCTTCCCGATAAGGAAGGACAGATGTACCACGTAACTGAAGATGATCTCTACCTCATCCCAACGGCAGAAGTGCCAATCACAAATGTTTACCGAGATGTGATCATTGATCCAAGCGACCTTCCCATAAAGCATTGTGGATACTCTCCTTGCTTTAGAAGAGAGGCGGGTTCTTACGGCAAAGACGTCAGAGGTCTTAATCGACTACACCAATTTGAAAAAGTCGAAATTGTGCAAATCGCAAAACCTGATGACAGTTACCGCCTCTTAGATGAGATGGTTAAACACGTGAAAGGAATATTGAAAAAACTTGAGTTGCCTTATCGCGTTTTACGATTGTGCGGTGGCGATCTTGGCTTCACTGCTGCGATCACCTATGATTTCGAAGTATACAGTGCAGCACAGAAACGCTGGTTGGAAGTTAGTTCTGTCTCGAATTTCGAAGCTTTTCAGAGCAACCGCCTCAAGTGTCGGTACAGAGTGGAAGAAAAGAAAACGGAATTGGTACACACTTTGAACGGATCGGCTATGGCTTTACCAAGAATTATGGCAGCCCTTTTAGAAAACAACCAAAAAGAGGACGGAATCGTCATTCCTGAAGCATTGCAACCGTACACGAAGTTTTCAAAAATTGAAAAGAAAAAATGAAAAGAGGTCTTGCACTAGCATTTGTAATTGCGGTAGTCATCACTAGCTGTCAGCAAACAAATTTTCAAAAAGAAATCGTTACCATTGACTCATTGTTGGTGAAATTGGATACTATCGATCTGATGCATCGGAGAATTGATACGACAGATTTCTCTAAGCTGGGGCAAAAGTTTAGTGAAAATCTCTCCTATGTGCAAAAAGTCTATACCTCGAGAGAAGATACGATGCCAAAAGATGTGGCTCTGCTCATGTCAGATTATCGTGCACTCAAAAAGCCGTCAAAAGGACTGAGAGACAAGTATCAACGAACAAACGAAGAACTCAAATTTTCTAAAAGCCAATTGGCAGACCTTAAGCATGATCTTCAAAACAATCTTTTGGACTCAACCCTCGTTCAAGATATGCTGCTAGATGAAAGTGAAGCAGTAAGCGCTATTGAGAGTTCCGTGCAAGAGCTTAAAGTAAGCAGCGAATTCACGAAAACAAAACGCGCCGAGCTGGAACCCCGTATAGATAGTCTCATACAAGTACTAAAACAAAAAGAGTCATAAAACACTTAATTACCATATTCTTTTTTGCTTTATCCGTTATAGCTTTTGCGCAAACGGGAGATGAGCAACTGGCTTCTTTTTACCTCGATTCGGGTGAATATGAAAAAGCCAAACTTTACTACGAGAAGCTCTACGACAAAAAGCCCACATCAGAATATTACAAGGGGCTTCTATTGTCTTACAAAGAGCTGGGTGAATTCAAGGAAGCCGAAAAACTAATCAAGAAACAAGGGAAGCGTAGTAATTCGAATACCCTCTTTATCGACTTAGGCGAAGTCTACGAAGCCCAAGGAGAGGACGACGATGCTCAAAAAGCTTATCGCGAAGCCATTGACGCACTTCCCAAAAGCCAAGGAATTGTAATCCGAACGGCCAACGAATTCATTCGACTCAACAAGCTGGAGCTGGCTCTTGAAACTTACCAGGAGGGCAAAAAACTACTCGAAGGCCGCTATCCGTTTAGCTATGAGATAGCAGGACTGTATGGCACCATGGGAGACCAAGAGCGCATGATAAGCGAATACCTCGATCTTCTTGCGTACAACGAGGCCTATCTGCAAACCATCCAAAACGCCCTAAATCGTAGTATCAATTTCGAAGAGGATGATGAAGGAGTAGAAATGCTTAGAACGGAGCTACTTCGGCGAGTTCAAAAAAATCCCGACTCCGTTATTTATGCGGAAATGCTCATATGGTTATTTCTTCAGGACAAACAATTCAACTCCGCCTATATCCAGCTGAAAGCACTTGACAAACGCCTGGGGGAAGATGGTCAACGACTTCTTCAGTTAGCAGGACTTTGTACCAATAATGGAGAGTATGACGTAGCGGAAAAGTGCTATCAATACATCGCCGATAAAGGAAAAAGCAATCCGTATTACAACTATGCACGAACGGGTGTTTTGAAATCGAAATTTCAAAGCTTGAGCACAGCCTTCCCGCCTGACACGGTGGCCTTACAAGCACTGCGCACTGAGTACGCGGGCACATTGGCCGAGCTTGGAGTGAATAGTGAGACCATTGGTCTGATGCGCCAAAAAGCACTGTTGGAAGCTTATTACTTGGGTGATCTTGAAGCGGCAAACACGACCCTAAATGAGGCGCTTGATGCCAACATCCCTACCCCGACGATGCGTGCCGAAATCAAACTGGATCTCGCAGAAATCTTAATAGCCAAGGACTACATTTGGGATGCATCACTTCTCGCTTCGCAAGTAGATAAAGACTTTAAAAATGACATTTTGGGTTCGAAAGCTAAATTTCTGAATGCCAGAATCAGCTATTATAATGGTGACTTTGAATGGGCCCAGGCGCAACTTGACATTCTGAAAGGAAGCACCTCTAAACTGATCAGCAACGATGCGATGGAGCTTTCTTTGTTGATTTCTGACAACCTGAACCTGGATACCATTCTCGAGCCGATGCTCATGTATTCTCGAGCTGATTTAAAAGCGATTCAACGAGATTACAGCGGGGCAACTGCTACCTTGGATTCTATCTTATCAGAATTTCCAGGGCACTCATTGAAGGATGAAATCCTAATGCTAAAAGGCCGCATGGCCGAGAGTCAGTACAATTATGAATTGGCCATCACCTTCTACGAGCAAGTTTTAACAGATCATTATTTCGATATCTCTGCCGACAACGCACTCTACCGAACTGCCGAATTGTATGAGGATAAACTTAGCCAACCAAGCAAAGCAGCAGACTTATACAAGCAGCTGATGGTTGACTTCCCTGGAAGCCTGTTTGTAGTAGAAGCTCGAAAGAGGTTCCGCAACATCAGAGGTGACGAGCCCAACACGGAGACACCTCGAATCATTCCTGAGAAAGTTCCTTAATACTGGTCCTTGATCTTTCTCAATATAAAGAAAGACAAGACGCTAGTTGCTATCCCGATGTATCCAACAATGTGAAAATTCCCGAAAGTTCCATCGGGGAATTCAATCATGATCAAACCCGCGCAGAAAGCGGCTACTCCTTGCCCAAGACTTAAAAGCGAAGAACGTAAGCTCATAAAGGTTCCTCGATAATCCGGATGAGCTGTACCTATGATCATTGCGGATGCGGGTACCATTCTACCCGCGGCAAAAACAAAGAACAGACTGGAAAAAATCAGGACATACCATACTGGATTGGGCGACATGTTGGTAATGGCAAAAATGGGAATGAGCGAAATGAGCATAAGGACAAGAAAGGTTTTCAAACGCCCATAGCGGTCGGCAACTTTCCCAAAGAAAGGCGATGTGAAGACGGTAAGTGCCCCTCCAATCAAGTAAATATAGGTGAGTTGAATCTCTTCAAAACCTACATTGGCCACCATGTAAGGAGAGATAAAAGGAATGATGCTGAATTGACCAAATACGATCAATAGGGTAAAAGCAAAAGCCAATAGTTGATTCTTATCACGAACGACATACTTCAGAGCGACAAGAGAGTTTTTCATTCGCGTTCCCTTTTCCTTTCGGTGAGAATCTATGGATGGCACCAATTTTATAGCAAAACCCAAGAGCATAGTGGCAAAACCAGCGATCATAAAAAAGGCCACTTCCCAACCGAATTTCGTTCCTAAAAACAAGCCAAGCGGCACTCCAAGTGATGCCGCAGCAGAAAACCCTGTCATCACAATTCCGATGGCCTTTCCACGATTTTTATTCTCAATAACGTCTCCCACAATAGCCAAAACAAGGGCTCCGATTATTCCTCCGAAAAGGCCGGTCAAGGCCCGAGCGGCCAATAGCATTTCAATGCTATTAGCGAAACCCACCAAAAAAGTACTGATGATGAATCCCGAATAAAGAAAGATGAGTGCTTTGCGACGGTCAAAGAAATCGAGTAAAAATATGGCAGCAACCCCTGATATCGCAGCGGCAAAGGTGTACGACGAAATGACCGCACTCCACATTTCGGGGCCGATATTGAAAATTCGCTTAAACTGAGGTCCCAGCGGCATCATGATCATAAAATCCATGATGTGAGTGAAATTGATCCCCGCCAAGACGATCATTAAACCTAGTTGCTTTTTCACCGCGCAAAGGTAATTCCATCCAGCGCCCTGCCCTATCAGTTTCGACTACAGGGATATAGATTTGGACGATACGTCGCGCAATTGACGCACGGCCCCTCTGGTTATGCCGTATTGGGCCAACCCATAGGTAAGCATGATCAGCAGATGAGAGTGATCCAGCTCGCGAACGAATTTATTCCAAGCCAAAAGGCTATCTGACGCCACAAAGAAGAAAGCTCCTGCAGCTATCCAAAGAAAAGAAGCTGTACTCACTTTCCTGAATCTGTTAAGGGCGATAAGAAGCATAAGCGAAATAATCATGGTATATACCATCACAGGGGCGATCATAGAACCGAGAAAATCCTTGATGGCATTGAAGAAAAACCACCCATAGGCTACGACTAAAAGCATTGCCCATCCGTATTTCTGCAAAAATTTGATCTCATGATTGACCAAATATGTTTTCGTAAAGGCAGCAATAAATAGAATATGAGCTACCAGAAAGCTTCCTAGCCCGAGCACGAAGTACATAGATGATTCCTCCTGAAAGATCAATAGCACATCTCCCATAAGTGAAAAGAATAGTCCTGATAAAATCAAATAACCAAACAAATTCCTCTTCTCGCTTTTTAGCAGGTCAACCAAGAAATAAACGATCAATACACCCAAGATGGCAGGCTTCGAAACACTCGCAATCATTATTTGATCTATCTCTCCTGCGAAAATATGTAGGGCTAAAACCAAGAAATAAAGAATGGAAAAGATGGTATCTCGATTCACTATGAGCGCGCAATTTTATGGAAACTCAATCGGAAGACAACAAGCGCTGATATGATTGAGAAAGCCACGACTAAGATGGGAATCCACAATGGAAAAAGATCCCGGAAGAACAGGAAGAGTGCCACTCCTATTGAGACGAAAAAACGAAACGATTCCATTCTCAAACCATAAGGTCGATCGTCAAACAATGTCCCCAATGAAGCCACTGAATAGATAATTACGGCGGCAATTAAAAATTGGAATGGCAATTCGAACTTGGTAAGATTAAAAAGAAAAAGAGCCGTAAAAGCCAATAAAATCAAGTATTGAGAAAAAAGGTAATAATTCAGGTTTGGAGAAATCTCAATCTCGTACTTACGATAAGTCCTCTCGTCCACTTCCTTCGGTTTTTGAAAGCCACCCATTTCTTCGGGGTACCATCCGGGAGGTGCAAAGGTGAATCTCACCTTATTGACAAAACCCGGAATCGTTTTCAGTTCACGCCATAGTCGAACAAATGGCTGGACGTTGGCAGTGACAGGGTTCCACGAATTAGTGGGAGTCGTAATGCCATAAGTCGGCGTTTCTTCTTCGCGCTGAAAAGTCCCGAACATTCTATCCCAAATCATCAGAGTCCCTGCGTGATTTCGGTCTATATATTTCGGATTCCTGCCGTGGTGAACTCGGTGGTGGGAGGGCGTGTTAAAAAGGTACTCGTACCATTTAGGTAATTTCTTGATGACCTCTGTGTGAATCCAAAATTGGTAAAGCAAATTGAATGCTCCCATCAAGAGGAACCACTCCGTCTTAAAGCCAAGAAAAGCCAACGGAAAGTAGAAGTAGAAAGTGAACATTTTTTGGAAAGTACTTTGGCGCAAAGCCACCGAAAGGTTGTAATCCTCGCTCTGGTGATGCACCACATGGCCGAGCCAAAACAGATTGACCTCATGACTCATGCGGTGAGCCCAGTAATAGAAAAAGTCTACTCCGATAAATGCGATGACGATCCAATACCATGTATCCTCCAATGTGAAAATCCTGAAATTGTCATAGATGAAGGCGTAGGCCGCCACGGTAAAAACCTTGGCGAAGACTCCCGTTAGCTGTTCTACAATTCCACAGCTTATATTTGTCACCGCGTCATTGAGTCGATAAATTTTTCGATCCTTAAAATAACCATAGGCTACCTCCATTCCGATCAGAATGAAGAAAACAGGGATCGCGAGAATAACCGGATTAACGTCCATGACAAACAAAATTACAAAACCTTCGCCCAATCAATCAAGATTAAAGACATTGCAACATGATTTTGTACAACGTTACGGTAAACATTGATCACCTATCTCACGAGGAGTGGCTCAAGTGGATGAAAGAAGTTCACATCCCCGATGTATTGGCTACGGGGCTATTCTTTGATGGTAAACTTTCACGAATACTTGCAGAAGAACAAGGAGGAAAATCATACAGCATCCAATACTTGGCCAAGAGTATGGACGATTACGAGCGCTACCTGAAAGAACACGCTCCAAGACTCCAAGCCGAGCACGAAAAACAATTTGGCGGAAAGTACGTAGCCTTCCGAACCTTACTGAATGTGGTGCACCATGAAAAGAGTTAGAGCCAAAAAGCATCTCGGTCAGCATTTCTTAACCGAGCCTGACATTGCGCAGCGAATTGCCGACTCGATCAAAGACGAGGTGGGTGTCAGGCGAATTTTAGAGATCGGCCCCGGAACAGGAATCTTCACCCGAGCTTTGATGACTCGAAGGGAATTGGAGCTAAAGCTGATCGAAATCGATACCGAGTCGGTTGAGCATCTCCACGAGCGCCACCCCGAATTGGGTAACCGAATAATCGAGGGCGACTTTTTAAAAATGGATCTCAATACCCTTTTCGACGGGAAGCCATTCATCCTTGCGGGAAATTTCCCGTACAACATCTCCTCGCAAATTCTATTTCGAGTGGTGGAGAATCCAGAACTAATGCCCGAAATGGTCGGTATGTTTCAAAAGGAAGTAGCCGAAAGAGTGGTATCGGGTCCAGGAAGCAAGGTGTATGGCATTTTGAGTGTGCTGATCAAGGCATTCTACGATTCGGAATACCTGTTTACGGTAGAACCAGAGTCATTCGACCCTCCTCCGAAAGTAAAAAGCGGCGTAATCAGATTGGTACGAAACGACAGAAAAGAACTGCCTGTCCCCTACTCCTTTTTCAAAAGCGTAGTGAAAGCAGGATTCAACCAAAGACGCAAAACGATGAGGAATAGCTTGTCTGCATTTTTGAACGACGACCTAAAGGCGGAACTGAGTGAAACACTGAGCTTGCGCCCAGAGCAATTGGGATGTGAGGAGTTTCTGGAATTAGCTGTAAAACTGAGTCCGAATCGATAAAACTCTCTGTAGAACTATTTCCGGGCAATAGCTCTCCCTCCTTTTCCCTTTTCTTACTTTTGGGCTCGTCATGCAGTTCGAACTCACAAAAGAATACCTCGACGACCTTAGCGATGCCATCGCCGAGGGCCGCGACTCCTTTTTGGAAAGTGAGCTGGAGGAATTGCACCCTGCTGATATCGCTGAGATATTCGATAAGCTAAAAGCTCCCGAGCTCAACTACCTCTTCAAACTTCTCGAAAGCGAGAAGGCAGCCGATGTGATGATCGAACTCGATGAGGACGATCGGGAGAAACTCCTGTCGACACTTACATCAAAAGAAATTGCTCACCGCGTAATCGACAACATCGACTCGGATGATGCCGCCGACGTACTCGCCGAACTTACAGACGAAAAGCAAGCGGAAGTAATTTCGCACATTACCGACGACGAGCAAAGAAGCGACATCAGCGACTTGCTGCGCTACGACGAAGATTCAGCAGGGGGAATCATGGCCAAGGAATTGGTCAAAGTGCGTCAATCATGGACGATAGCGCGTAGCATTAGAGAAATGCGCAAACAAGCCGAGGACATCGATGATGTCTACACTATTTATGTCACCGATGATGAAGACAAGTTGGTTGGCACACTTTCGCTAAAGGATCTTCTTTTTTCCTCATCTTCCATAAAAGCTACCATCGCGGATATCTACTCGGAGCAGCCTCTGAACTATGTTTACCCTGATACATCCGGTGAGGATTGCTCAAATACGATGGAGAAATACGATTTGGTTGTTTTGCCGGTGGTTGATCATGACATGACCTTACTCGGTCGAATCACGATCGATGATGTGGTAGACCTCATCAAGGAAGAAGCGGAACGCGACTACCAACTAGCGTCGGGTATCTCCGAATCGGTTGAGTCAGACGATACCGTTTGGCTCTTAACACGTGCTCGTCTCCCGTGGCTGCTCATAGGGCTTTTGGGCGGAGTACTGGTGGCTCAAGTAATAGGAGTATTCGAAAAGACCTTGGCTGAAGTAGTTGAGCTCATGGTATTTGTACCTCTCATCGCCGCCATGGGAGGAAATGTCGGGGTGCAATCATCAGCAATTGTGGTACAGGGCTTAGCCAACAAAACCATTGGTACTGGAAGTATACTTCAAAAACTCACCAAAGAGCTTATGGTAGCTCTGGTAAACGGGCTGATCTGTGGGTTAGTGATTTTGGCTTACAGCATACTGTTTATGGATTCTCTGGCATTGAGTTACACTGTAGGAATTGCGCTGTTTTCTGTAGTTATCATTGCAGCACTTTTCGGCACCTTGGTTCCCTTGGTTCTCGACAAAGTCAAAATTGATCCAGCATTGGCCACTGGTCCGTTTATCACCACAATGAACGACATCATCGGTTTGAGCGTCTATTTTATTTACGCCAAATTCTTTTTCGGACTTTGAAAAAAGTGCTTTTCATCGATCGGGTTCACCCCATACTGGAGGAGGAATTGACCAAAAACGGCTTCATCTGCGAAGCGGATTATAGCGGTAATTACGAGGTAATAAAAAATAAACTTTCAGATTATCATGGTCTGGTCATTCGCAGCCGAATACCAGTGGATCAAGCGTTTCTGAAAGCGGGATCAAACTTAGAATTTATCGCCCGCTCTGGGGCTGGCTTAGAAAACATCGATTTGGCTGCGGCCAAAGAATGCGGCATCGCAGTTTACAATTCGCCGGAAGGCAATATGGATGCCGTGGGAGAACATGCCATCGGAATGCTGTTGAGCCTGTTCAATTATCTCAATAAAGCCGACCGTGAAGTCCGGGCAGGTATATGGGATCGCGAAGGAAACCGTGGCCTGGAGCTAGCTGGAAGAACCGTTGGTATCATCGGATTTGGCCATATGGGCTCGGCATTGGCGAAAAAGCTTTCAGGTTTCGACTGCCGAATTCTCGCTTACGACAAGTACAAAAAGGGATACGCGCCAACATACGTTGAAGAGGTTTCCCTCGACATTGTGAAAGCCGAAAGCGATGTGATTTCAATTCATCTTCCGCTCAGCGAAGAAACAGATCGGTACGTGGACACCGAATTTATCCGCTCTTGCAAAAAGCCTTTCTTTTTAATCAACACCGCCCGAGGCCGGCATGTAGTAATCAGCGACTTACTGAAGGGGCTGGATGGAGGCAGCGTTCAAGGAGCTTGTCTCGATGTTTTGGAATATGAAAAGAAATCTTTTGACCTCACTTATCACGAAATGCCTGAATCATTCAGGCTGCTTGCCGAAAACGAACGAGTGATTTTAAGTCCGCATGTAGCGGGATGGACGAGAGAGAGTTATCTGAAGCTGTCGAGTTTCTTGGCGGAGAAGATTCTAAAAACTTCAAAAGGAAAAGGCAATTGACAGGCAGATACCAGTGACGTTCTGCGGTGCTAGAAAAGTTGAGGGTCCGAAAAAACCAAAACCAGGCTTAGTAACCAATTGAGGGCCTGAATCAGCACCTATAAAAATACAAACCGCACCCCCGTAATCACTTCGAACTTTTAAGCCAACCTTTGCATAACCCAGTATTCCTCCTTCTTCAAAATCAGTTTCGGTAAGATACCCGTAGCCAATACCTAAGGCCAATATAGGCCCAACTCTCTTACTCCCCGAAAATCTAAAATCGAGATTCAAAGGCAGAACCAACGACTCTGAATTAATAGGGACACGCAATCCTGATCCTAAACCTATACTGACAGTCCCCCCGAATTCCACAGCAGGTATTAAACCGAAATTCAGAGATGCAACACTTTCTGCATTCTTTCGACCAAATGCAATACCCGTATCGACGATCAGACCGAATTTCACCTTTTCAGATTTTTGATTAAACTCATCTCGAATGAGTTTGCCTTTTGCATTGCGCTTGGCCTCTTGGGTTATTAGTTCAATAACCTTCCAGTCTATCTTTCTTATGAGACTATCCATCGTCTGTATTGTCACATAATCGTTTGGAATATTCTCCAAAATATCGCCTCTCACAACTTCAGCTGATTTGAGCAAGACCACATCCTGCAAAACGTATTGGGCGCGAGCACTATCGAAAATCAATAGAGCACTCAAGAGAAAAATGATAACTGCGAAACGTCTCATAGAATTGGTAGATCTTAGTTTCCTGTTCTATATTTCTTCAAAATGCTTTTAAAGCAAAGAGAGCCGTTCAGGCCATATGCTCGACTAGCGATACACCATTCATATCTTTTCAAAATTCAGTTTTACCGTGAGATCAAACAAACTAAATTCTCATGGCCACAGAAAAGGTGTAAGAATATGTTTGCAGAATCAACTCAGGAGCAAACATAAATGCGGTTCCCCTTGATTGGAGCGAGTTGTATCTGGGCATTTCATCAAGACCAAAAAGAATTGCTACTGATCCTCCTCTAAGGTTTTTAATCTGAATACCTAAAGAACCATATCGGATGTCACCCATTTGCCCGACTCCGGGGTCGTCACTAAAGGCTTTGCCTGCACCTAAAACCAAGATCGGTGCTATTCTCTTTATACCTGAAATTCGGAGATCAATACCGAGCGGGTAGATCCGTTTAGGGTTGCTGAACCTGATACCTGTACCAACTCCTATGGTGATCCAGTTGGAGATCTGCAGTGCAGGAACCGCAGTGAAACCGGCAAAGTTGAACCCGTTGCTCCCGGGACTATACCTCCAGCCCATCACAGGGGCAACAATAACTCTAAACGACATCCCTTTGGTAGGTCGATAATTTACCCTCACCAACTGCCTGTCAGTCAGGGTACCTACATCTTGAACGATTGCATAAATCTGCTCTTTGGAAATGCGAACAAAAGTGGTGTCGGCCATGAGTATCAAAACCGCATCACCTGAGTCATTAATTACCTCGCACCGGATAACCTCGGTATCTTCAAGAATAAGAGCATTGTTTTGGGCATTCCCGAAGAGGAAAAAAATTGCAAAGAAGAAAAAAAGTGTGAGTCTCAACTCTATTTGTATCATTCCTAAATCCAGTACAAGTTAATCAGATTCCATCAAAACCATCCTTGCCGTATTCCGACTTTTCTGTTCCACTAGCACTTTTTTACCAATCAGCAATCGGCTGATCGTCTCTTGATCATAATGCCTGATGGTCACTAGTTCGCAAGGGCGATTGTAGAGCACCTCGTAGCGATCGATAAATTTCTCCTTCAGCCTTTCCAATTTCTTTTCGTTGTAGTCTACACAAATAGAAAAGTTAAGCGCCGAGTTTTGCATCAAATTCGTCTTGATACCGTGTTCGACAAAATACCCGAAAAGCTCGCTGAGGTTATCTTCATTTACAAAGGAAAAATCTCGTGGCGTAAAGGAAATCAAGATTTGATTGACCTTAAAAATATAGGATGGAACCAGCGAATCGCTAAAGGTACTTGAGTCTATTCGCGTTCCTTCTTCGCTATGGTTCAAAAATGATCTCACAAAGAGCACGATCCCTTTGTTCTGAAGCGGCTTGATCGTCTTGGGGTGAATAACCGAAGCGCCGTAATAGGCCAGCTCAATCGCCTCTCGGTAGCTGATTCGCTTCAACATCACCGCATCGGAGAAATACTTCGGGTCGGCATTTAGTACACCGGGTACATCTTTCCAGATGGTGACATTCTCGGCCTGCAAAACATAAGATAGAATGGCCGCGCTAAAGTCGGAGCCTTCCCGGCCAAGTGTCGTCACGTTCAATTCAGCAGTGTGACCAATGAAGCCTTGGGTCAGCATGAGCTTCTTGCCTTTGGTATTGGGCGTAACCTTTTCCCATTCAGCTTTCACTAAATCAGTGGTTTTCTCCCAGTTCACTCTCGCCTCCCGATAGGTCGAGTCGGTTCTAATCAATCTTCGGGCATCGGCCCAATGGCAATTCAACCCTTTAGAATTGAGATGGTGCGCAATGACAGTGGTGGAAAGGACTTCTCCGAAACTCACAATTTGATCGTAGTCAAAATCGTAGTTATCTGAAGGCGACCTTTGAAGTCTGGACTCCAGCTGACCAAAAACGGGATCGATGGCATTCTTGATCTCATTGGCACCATCCAGCCCTGAAGCGATTGCCTCATGGTAGCCGCGTATCTCGGCCAGTCGAGTAATCATTTCATCGCTGCCACTCGTGTATGCATCCACCAATGATTCGAAAGCATTGGTCATTTTTCCCATTGCCGAAACCACCACTACCAAGTGATTGGCAGGATGGCTTTCGATAATTTTCGCAACATTTTGTACTCCCGCCACATCTTTAACAGATGCACCCCCGAATTTGAAAACTTTCATCTCTTATTTGCTTTGCAGTTCTTCCCTTGTAAATCTGCCATCCACCCACTCGGTGCTCAAGTTGGCTCCGTATTTTTTGTAAAAGGCTATGGCCGTTTCGTTCCAATCGAGCACTTGCCAATCCATACGAGCATAATTGCGCTCTTTGGCGATGCGCATCACTTCTTCAAAAAGCATGGCTCCGATTCCCTTTCTCCGCTCAGATGCCTTCACCACGAAGTCCTCCAAATGAACGGCTCTGCCTTTCCAAGTGCTGTATTTCTCGTAAAACATTGCCGCTCCCAGGATTTCATTATTGCCTTCAGCTACGATGATTTCCAGAATCGGATTTTCTCCGAAACTATCTTCCAATAGCTGTTCATCCGTCAGTACCATTTCATCAAGGGCCTTTTCAAAATCAGCCAACTCCGTAATCAGAGCATGGACTTGAGGGATATCGTCAGGGCGGGCGTCTCGGATTGTCACTTCACTTTTCATAGAAACAAAGGAAAGCTTTTTTCAAATCTGAGCATGCTTAGATATGCCTAAACGTGGCTTTTCCATTGAAAAATCCTCATATTTGTAGATCTACTGAAAACCACTATGAGTAAACTAACCACGCTCGGAGAATTTGTCATTGAGCGCCAATCCGACTTCCCGTTTGCAAAGGGAGAATTATCCCGTTTATTGAGTGCCATTCGTCTAGCGGCCAAAGTAGTTAATCGCGAAGTCAACAAAGCGGGTCTCATGGATGACATTCTCGGCGCCGCAGGGGAAGAGAATATACAGGGTGAGCAACAGCAAAAACTGGACGTCTATGCAAACGACAAAATGATTGCCGCGCTGAAAGCACAGCAAGAAGTTTGCGGAATAGGTTCGGAAGAAAACGAAGATTTTATTGCCTTTGACAAAGGAGAGGCCGTTTGGGGTAAATATGTGGTATTGATGGATCCTCTTGATGGTTCTTCCAACATTGACGTAAACGTGAGTATCGGGACGATTTTCTCCATTTACAGAAGAAAGAGCAAACCGGGAACCGTAGCCACATTAGATGATTTTCTGCAGCCGGGAGTTGATTTGGTGGCAGGTGGCTATGTGATTTACGGATCTTCTACCATGCTCGTTTTCAGCACGGGGAATGGCGTGAATGGATTTACTCTTGACACTTCGATCGGTGTATTTTGTCTTTCTCATCCAAATATGAAAATACCCGAAGACGGAAGCATATATTCCATCAATGAAGGAAACTACAAGCAATTTCCTGAAGGAGTAAAACGATATATCAAGCACTGCCAAGAAGAAGATGAGGCAACAAACAGACCTTACACCAGCAGATATATCGGCTCATTGGTGGCTGATTTTCACAGAAACTTGATCAAAGGAGGAATTTACATTTATCCCCAAACGGGTGCCAATCCTGAGGGTAAGCTTCGGCTGATGTACGAAAACATTCCATTAGCCTTTCTTGTTGAGCAGGCTGGCGGAAAAGCATCTGATGGAGAACGGCGCATCATGGAAATAAAACCCGAACACCTTCATCAACGCACACCGCTATTTATTGGATCTAAGAAAATGGTGGAAAATGCTGAATCATTTATGAGAGAGCATAGCCCTGCGAAGGTGAGTACCTAAGGATGAACATAAGCGAACTCGCGAGAAATTACACTGAGAGCACCAAAACTCTCGCTATTTCAACAGCACTAAAAACAGAAAGTGCTCGACTTGCCGTACGCGGAATAGTGGGTTCAGGAATGGCATTTTTGGCGCAAGCCATTATTAAAGAAAGCGGAAGAGATCACCTTTTCATCTTTAACGATAAAGAGGAAGCCGCCTACTTCCTGAACGATCTACAAAAGTTTGAAGGCAAAGAATTCATAACTGCATTCTATCCTGAAAGCTACCGAGTTCCCTATGAAATTGAAAATACCGACAACTCGAATATTGTACTCAGAGCAGAAGTGCTGAAGGTGATTTCGGGTAAAGGGAAAAAACCATGCGCCATCGTGACCTATCCCGATGCATTGGCCGAGAATGTGGTGACGCGAAAGCAGTTGGGAAATCATACTTTCAGGGTGGAGGTAGGCAAGTCCTACAGCATCGAGTTCCTGAATGAGCTGCTCACCGAGTACGAATTTCATCGAGTGGACTTTGTGTATGAACCAGGTCAGTTTTCCATTAGAGGTGGAATCGTTGATGTCTATTCTTTCGGCGAGGACTTCCCTTACAGAATCGAATTTTTCGGTGATGAAGTTGAGTCGTTGCGTCAATTTGACCCAGTCACTCAACTTTCGACAAAAACCACTAAAAGATTTACCATAATCCCGAATATTCAGCATACATCGATGCTTGAATCTCGCGAGAGCTTCTTGGATTTTATCGGCAACGAAACGGCCATTTGGTCAAAAGATGATTCCCTGATTTCCGACCGACTCGACCATATTTTTGGCGTAGCCGAAAAACAATTTGAAAAGCTCAAGTCAGAACTCAAACGGCTTCCTCCCAAGGAACTTTATATAAGTGGAGAAATCTTTGAAAGAAAGAGTGAATCTTATCGAAAAATTGGATTCGGCTCGGGCTACTCTGACACTGATTTGAAGTTTGATTACAATCAAGCTCCTCAGCCAAGTTTCAACAAGAATTTCGATCTACTCATCAAGAATCTTCATGAGAATGAAGATAAGGGGTACGCCAATTTCCTCTTCAGCTCGAATGAAAAACAGGTGGAGCGACTGGAGCGAATCTTTGAGGACCTCGATGCGAAAGTCAAATTCACCCCGATTCTCACGGAAATTGCCGAAGGCTTTATCGATAAAGACCTGCAAATCTGCTGCTATTCAGATCACCAGGTTTTTGAGCGATACCATCGATTCTACCTCAAAGAAGGGTTTAAAAAAAATAAAGAAGCTCTGACTCTAAAGGAGCTCAGCAGTCTTCAACCGGGAGATTTCGTGACACACATCGACCACGGAGTTGGAAAATTTTCGGGCCTTGAAAAAATCGATGTAAACGGAAAAGAGCAAGAGGCAATTAGGCTCGTTTACCGCGACAACGACATTCTTTACGTGAGTATACACTCCTTGCACCGCATCAGTAAATACTCGGGCAAGGATGGGAATCAGCCTTCGATCAATAAACTGGGTAGTGCTGCTTGGCAAAAGACAAAAGCTAAGACCAAGAAGCGGGTTAAAGAAATTGCATATGACCTGATCAAGCTTTATGCGAAGCGAAAAGCCAAAGAAGGTTTTGCATTTTCTCCCGACAATTATCTCCAAACTGAGCTGGAGGCCTCTTTCATTTACGAGGACACACCCGATCAGATGAAGGCTACACAAGCTGTGAAAGAAGATATGGAATCTGCTTCACCGATGGATCGATTGGTATGTGGAGATGTGGGATTCGGAAAAACGGAAATTGCCATTCGCGCCGCGTTTAAGGCCGTTTGCGACAGCAAGCAAGTGGCAATCTTGGTTCCTACTACGGTATTGTCTTTACAGCATTACAAAAACTTCAAAAAGCGATTGGAAGATTTCCCGGCTCGTGTCGGACTATTGAATCGGTTCGTGAGCGGCAAGAAACAAACCGAAACATTGAAGGCCTTAGCTTCGGGTGAGATTGATATCATGATCGGCACCCACAAGCTGGTTGGTCAGAAGGTGAAATTCAAAGACCTCGGATTATTGATTGTCGATGAAGAGCAGAAATTTGGTGTAGGGGTAAAAGACAAGTTAAAAAACATGAAGGCCAACGTGGATACGCTGACGATGACGGCTACGCCAATTCCGCGAACGCTACAATTCTCGATGATGGGAGCGCGGGATTTAAGTATCATCAATACAGCACCACCAAATCGCTACCCCGTTCAAACAGAACTATTTACGCTTAATGAAGAAGTCATTCGTGATGCCGTGAGTTACGAGATCAGTCGCGGCGGGCAGGTTTTCTTTGTTCACAATAAGATTCAAAATATCCAAGAAGTGGCTGGTATGATCCAACGCTTGGTTCCGGGTGCACGGATCGTCATTGGTCACGGTCAAATGGATGGCCCAAAGTTGGAAAAAGTAATGACCGATTTCATAGAAGGAGTGTTTGACGTGCTCATCGCTACCACCATTATCGAGTCAGGAATCGACATTGCCAATGCCAATACGATGATCATCAACAATGCCCACGAATTTGGCTTGAGCGATCTACATCAGCTGCGCGGTCGTGTCGGCCGAAGCAATAAAAAGGCTTTTTGCTATTTGATTTCTCCACCGCAGTCCATGCTTTCTTCTGAAGCCCGAAAGAGGTTGCAGGCGGTCACCCAATTCAGTGACTTAGGAAGCGGAATGAACATTGCCATGCGCGATCTCGACATTCGTGGTGCAGGAAATCTATTGGGAGGTGAGCAAAGCGGTTTCATCAACGACCTCGGCTTTGAGACATATCAGAAAATCCTCGACGAAACGGTTCGCGAACTCAAGGAAAACGAATTCAAAGAACTGTATCACAAAGAGACCGAAAGAACAGGTGATTTTGTAAGTGACTGCGTACTCGAGACTGATCTGGAGATTCTTATTCCAGACGATTACATCATCGATATTGCCGAAAGGCTGAGTATATACAGAGATTTGGACAACCTCTCTACTGAAATAGAACTTGAAGACTACAAATCGAAGTTGGAAGATCGCTTTGGAGAAATACCACATCAAACACAAGATCTTTTAAATGCGATTCGGCTGAGGCGCATGGCGAAGGAAATCGGTTTTGAAAAACTGAATCTCAAGAGTGAAAAGCTGATCGGCACTTTTGTCTCGAATGCAGAATCGGCCTATTTCCAAAGTATGGCTTTTACGAAAGTCCTCGATTTCATTAAGAATAACCCTCCGGGATACAAGATGTACGAGAAAGGAAACGGATTAAGACTGTCGAAATTTGGCGTAAGGACTATCGACGAAGCGATTCTTGCTTTATCTCCTTTGCACCTCGAAGTCGAATCAGTTACCTCACTCTAAAACCTATGGCATAGGGTTTGTCGTATAGGTACAAAACCGTGTATATGAGAAGTCTCATCGTTTTGTTTTTCATTGCTATGCCTTGGAGTCTTTTGGCTCAACAAGGAAGCCAAGTGGTACTTGAACCGGTAAACCGTCGCTCCTTCACGCTTTCAGGAGGGTTTCAAGTGGTTAACCCGCAAGGTGAATTCTCAGAAAACTACGAAGGAAATCCATTTGGAATCTTCGCGGCTCTATCGCTACCCATTCTCGATTTGCCCATCGAAGTGGGCGGTGGATTCGTTTGGAATTCCCTTTCGAGTCAAAGTCAATCTGTTAGTATTGAAAATAATCTGGTGCCGGAACGAGACAGAGGAGATTTATTTGTGAGAGGAAACGCTTACACCTACCAACTCCATGGAAGGCTGAGACCATTGGATGGAAGATTCAGACCGTACGGCGAACTCTTTACAGGAATAAGAACTTTCAGCGTTACCTCAGAGTTGCAGCTCGATAATGTAAATCAAGCCTCGGGAGACTTAGCCGAAAGAGACTTCACATTTATAGCCGGATGGGCTGTGGGTTTAAAATACAGGCTTATTCCGGGAATTTTCCTAGAGGCCAGGTATGATAATCAAGCGGGCGGAGAAGTGACTTATATTGATCCGACTTCTGTTGTCATTGAGAATGATGGGAGCTTCTCCTATGACACAAAAAACTCGAAGACCAAGCAATGGGCGGTGTCGCTAGGAGTAGCCTTTAGCTTTTAGGATTTGACCATTTGGCATCTCCTACATCAAAGCTCCACCTTTAGGCTTTAACTTTTCAGGAATATCAGAATCGCCGATTACTTCTTTTAAATCTATTTCGATGGTCGTGCAGATATCAGTCATTGCGACATCGGTTTTCCACCCCGCGAAAGGTTTGGACATTACGCTACCTATCACATAAATCTGATAAAAAATCCAGCTAATGATGACCGTAATAGGAATAATCAACCAAGAAGCAGAAAACTCTATAAACCTTTCTATAAAGGCAAAAGGGAAAAAGAAAACAAAGACCACCAAGAAGCTCATGGTATAGTAATCGTATGGCATTGGCAGAGGTGTGCTTTTAATGCGCTCCGCTCGACCTTGCAGGTCTGTGATTCGGGTAAGTGTATCATCCATTTGGATGTAGCTGAAGGTATCCATGGTCTCATGAGCATTCAATTCCTTAATCGCGTATCCCATCAGCATACCTAAGTGCGTAGCTTTGTTTGTTTTGGACATTACGTTTGCATAATCATCTTCTCGTAAGTGTTTACCTACCGTGGTCTTCCACTCTTCCGAATCGTCCTGACTACGCAACTGAAGTCTCAAAGCATTGATAAAAGCGAGTTGTGTCCTTACAATTCTTGAGCAGTTTTCCCAGAGTTCGGGTGTTACTTCCGTTCGATCTACAATGGTAAGTGCTTGGCGCGTGAAGGTTCTACTCTCATTGACTATACCACCCCAAATCTTTCGAGCCTCCCACCAGCGCTCATAAGCCGAGGTATTTCTAAAACCCAGAATAATGGCTAAAGCAGTTCCCAAAATACCCACGACACCCGTTGGTATGGTTAATTGATGCTGCTTAAAAACTACGTGAATAACCCAAACTAAACTGCTACATATCAGGCTGTACAAGATATTTTTCCAAGAATAGCGAATAGAGGTATCTAACCGGAAATGTTTTCGGACAATCATAGACTTTACTGAAAGTTAAAGGAGAGTATACCTTTAAAACAGCCGAAATATAGGGAATTACGTACTTAAGTCTTGATGAAAGTATCTGGGCAAGGCACCTCGGCGCACATCAAGTCAGTCATGTCAAGAAAATATATGTTGCAATAAATCGCGGTTAGTTGCTGCGTATCGCATCGACGGGCACCATTCTAGCCGCCATCGACGCGGGCACTAATCCTGAAATCAAGCCTATTCCAACGGAGAACCCTAAGCCAATCAAAACATTCTTAAGGGTGAGGGCAAGGTCGAATCCCGTAGCGGAAGACGCCACTAGACTTCCCAAGTAGATCACAAGCAGGCCAATCCCTCCTCCGATTAAGCAAAGCAATACCGATTCGAATAAAAATTGAAAAAGAATAAAACTCCTTCTGGCTCCGAGAGCCATTTGTATACCGATGATACTTGTTCTTTCCTTGACAGAAACGAACATAATATTGGCAATACTAAAGCCACCAACCAGAATGGAGAATCCACCAATGATCAATCCAACAAGAGTTAGAATCCCAAAAACCTGATCGAGTCCATTATTCAACATACTAGACTTATTCATAGCGAAGTTCTTGTCTTCAGAGGGGCGTAGTTTTCGAATGGCTCGCATATTCATCAATGCTTCGTCCTCCATTGCTTTGAGGCTCACATATTCTTTTGGTCTTAAGGTGATTTGCGTATTGGACTCATTGAGATTCATGATGATCTGCCCAAATAGGACGGGTACGATTACCCATTCATCGGCACCACCGCCAAAGAGACTTTGACCTTCTTTCTCAAGGACGCCGATCACGGTGGTTCGAAAACCACCGACTTTAATATCTTTTCCGACGGGATCTTCCAGTCCGAACAAGGTTTGTGCAACATCGTACCCAAGCAGGCAAAGGCGCCTTCCGTTGTTCAACTCAGATGAAGAAAAATTCCTTCCTCTTCCGATATCAACCGTCACAAAATTCTCAAACCCCTCAGCAGCAGCGATAACATTGATATTTTCAGCAGTACTGTTCCCATACTCAACGGTTCGAGCAGCTCCAGCAAAAAAACTGACAACTCCAGCAGTACTCATTCTCTGTTTCATCAACTTGGCCTCCTCATAGGTTACTTGTGGACGCTTCATGTATTTCCACCAAGCATACTCTCCGTCTCCTTCCTCAGGGCCCCAAGGCATTCTCTCAATGAACATGGAGTCATCACCCAAGGTTTCGAACGAGCTTCTCACACTGCGCTCCATACTGTCTACCAAAGTGAAAACAGAAATGATGGCAAAAATACCGATGGTTATTCCCAACAACGAAAGCGTAGTTCTGAGCCGATTGACTACCAGTGAAGAAACCGCAAAGGCTCCTCCTTCTTTTACCAATCTCAAATAGACTTTAAACTTTGTCATCAATTTCAGGATTTACTCCTATCGGATCAAAATTAAGCTGCTCAATCGGATAGTTTCGAACCGTTCATGTAAAAAGGAGAAAAATCAGGTTATCAACAGGGTTTCCATTTTATCAACACACCCCACAAAAGCCGCGTCAGCATTGACTTCGGTATGATATTTCTTGTTAACATTGCATATCGTACTAAGTTCAAAAGAAATCCCGTCTTGAAGCCGATTAAATCTGCCCTTATTTCCGTATTCCATAAAGATCGGTTGGAACCCGTCATAGCCAAGCTTAAAGAACTGAATGTCACCATATACTCTACTGGAGGAACGGAGAAATTCATTCGAGAACAGGGCTCTGAAGTTGAAGCCGTAGAAGATTTAACTGCCTATCCGAGTATTTTAGGCGGAAGAGTTAAGACTCTTCACCCGAAAGTTTTTGGCGGAATTTTGGGAAGAAGAGAAGAGGCGAGTGACATTGCCCAACTGGAGGAATATGCCATTCCTGAAATAGATTTGGTCATTGTAGACCTCTACCCTTTCGAAGATACTGTAGCTTCAGCAGCCTCTGAACAGGATATTATTGAGAAAATCGATATCGGAGGTATTTCGTTGATTCGAGCTGCAGCTAAAAATTTCAAAGATGTATTGATCGTTCCGAGCCGAGACTCGTACGGTGATCTTCTGGAAATTTTAAAAAGAAATAACGGGGCATCAGAAATGGCCGATCGAAAGAAGATGGCAGCTCGAGCTTTTGAAATCTCTTCTCATTACGACTCTGCCATCTACAATTACTTCAGTCAAGAAGATGAACTACCCGCGCTCAAAGTGAGTCAAGGAAAAGGTAAATCATTGCGATATGGAGAAAACCCTCACCAGAGAGGACGTTTTTACGGCGACTTGGACGAAGTCTTCGATCAGCTTCACGGCAAAGAGCTTTCGTACAATAATCTCTTAGACATTGATGCTGCGGTAATGCTCATGAATGAATTTCATGAAGGTGATCCGGCATTTGCGATACTCAAGCACAACAACGCCTGTGGAATGGCAGTGCGATCAGACTTAAAAACGGCATTTGAAGATGCCCTTGACGGCGATCCTGTTTCTGCTTTTGGCGGCGTGCTGATTGCCAATAAAACCATCAATGCTGATACAGCAGAAGAAGTCAATAAAATATTTTGTGAGGTGGTCATCGCTCCTGACTATACAGAGTCAGCACTTGAGATTTTAACATCCAAGAAGAACAGAATTTTACTGAAGCAAAAGCCTGTAGAGTGGCCTAAAACCATTTTGAGAACAACTTTGAACGGCTACTTATGGCAAGACAAAGATGCGATTACTGATAGCAAAGACGATTTTGAATTTGTAACAAATACACGTCCTTCTGAGGAAGATATGGACGACTTGGTATTTGCCTCCAAGCTTTGTAAGCATACAAAGTCGAACACAATTGTTCTGGCAAAAAATCGTCAACTACTGGCTAGCGGAACCGGTCAAACATCGCGAATTGATGCATTGAGGCAAGCCATCGAAAAAGCAGGTAATTTTGATCTGAGCTTGGATGGAGCCGTAATGGCATCCGATGCTTTTTTCCCATTTCCCGATAGCGTGGAAATAGCTCACAAGGCAGGAATCAGGTCGGTGGTACAACCGGGTGGTTCAATAAAAGATCAACTTTCTGTGGATTACTGTAACGAAAACAAGATTTCGATGGTATTTACAGGTAAAAGACACTTTAAGCATTAACTTTGAAAGAAACCTTCTATGGGTCTGTTTAGCTTTTTTACGCAAGAGATAGCCATTGACTTGGGTACGGCAAATACTTTGATCATTTACAATGACAAGGTAGTTGTGGACGAACCCTCTATCGTTGCCAAAGACCGCACCTCGGGTAAAGTCATTGCCATTGGACGGCAAGCCCAACAAATGCACGGAAAGACCCACGAAAACATAAAAACCGTAAGACCGCTGAAAGATGGTGTAATCGCCGACTTTCAAGCAGCCGAAGCGATGATCCGTGGAATGATCAAAATGATCAAACCGGGAAAATCATGGTTTACACCTTCTTTGCGAATGGTGATTTGTATTCCATCGGGAATTACTGAGGTGGAGAAACGCGCTGTACGCGACTCTGCCGAGCACGCCGGAGCAAAAGAAGTCTACCTCATCCATGAACCAATGGCCGCCGCCATCGGTATCGGCATCGATGTGGAAGAGCCGATGGGAAACATGATTATTGACATCGGAGGAGGTACGAGTGAAATCGCCGTGATCGCACTAGGTGGAATTGTTTGTGACAAAAACATCCGAATTGCGGGAGACGAATTCACCAAAGACATTGAAGAATACATGCGCCGCCAGCACAACATCCTTGTTGGAGAGCGCACTGCCGAGCAGATTAAAATCGAAGTCGGCTCTTCTCTACCCGAGTTAGATGATCCACCTGAAGACTTTGCCGTTCGCGGAAGAGACTTAATGACAGGTATTCCAAAGGAGATTCAAGTGAGCTATTCAGAAATTGCTCATGCACTGGATAAGTCTATCTCCAAGATTGAAGAAGCTATTCTCAGCGCTTTGGAGCAAACCCCTCCTGAACTTTCAGCAGATATTTACAGAACGGGTATCTACCTTGCAGGTGGTGGTTCTATGTTACGCGGATTGGATAAGCGTATTTCGTTGAAAACGAAGTTACCTGTTCACATCGCGGAAGACCCATTGAGAGCTGTAGCCAGAGGAACGGGTATCGCTTTGAAAAACATTGACCGTTTCCAATTCTTAATGAGAGATTAAAGAAAGGAGTAAATATCGATGAGGAATTTTGTTCGCTTTCTGGTCAAATACCACATCTTCCTTTTCTTTTTGGTGCTCCAAGTACTGTGTTTTTACCTGATCTATTCCAACAATCGTTTTCATCAGGCAAATTTTGTCAACTCTTCAAACCGACTGGTAGGAACCCTTTTTGCTTGGAAAAGCAACCTCACGGAGTACATCGAATTACAAAGAGTAAACGATGAGCTTTCACTGGAAAACGAGGCACTGCGAAATCAAATTCCCGAGTCATTCGTAAGTGTTAATGAGCACTTCGTGATGATCAACGACACCCTGCGCGAAAGAAAATTTCGCTACAAGTCGGCTCAAATCGTCAACAGCTCTATTAACAAACAGCTGAATTACCTTACCATAAACAAAGGTTCGGGAGAGGGTATCGTGCCGGAAATGGGCGTGATCGGTACAGATGGACTAGTGGGAGTTGTGAAGAATGTTTCTGAGCATTTTAGCACGGTAATTCCCGTTATCAATCAGCGATTTATAGCCAGCGCCGAGCTAGAGCGCACCGGAAACTTCGGTCTGTTAAAATGGGAAGGTGAAGATTACCGATTTGCCAGCCTGATAGACGTACCGCGACACATCGATGTAATGACTGGCGATACTGTCGTAACCAGAGGTGCTTCTGCTATCTACCCTAAAGGAATTCCGATCGGAATAGTGGAAGAAGTAGCTCTAAATGAGGGAAGCAATTTCCATGAAATTAAAGTAAAACTTGCTGTCGACTTCAATAAATTGAGGTATGTGGATGTAATAGAAAACATACTCAAAGAGGAGCAACGAGAATTGGAAACGATAACAGAGGAAGATGGTCAGTGAGATAATTAGAAATGTAGGTCGTTTTGTTTTGCTTGTCTTCTTGCAGGGACTAATACTCAATGATATAAACCTACTCCAGGGAATGGCCATTCCCTATCTATACATTTTGTTTTTATTGATGCTCCCGATGGAAACCCCACGTTGGTTGGAATTAATCTTGGGATTAATCTTGGGCCTATCTATCGACATGTTTACCAATACGCTTGGTATTCATGCTTCTGCATGTGTGTTTTTAGCCTTTATCCGCCCGGTTTACTTAAACGCAATCGCCCCTAGAGACGGCTATGAATTTGGGCAGCAACCCACTATTTCAGATCAAGGACTTTCTTGGTTTTTGAAATATGCTTCTGTCTTGGTTCTGGCACACCATTTCTGGCTTTTTTACGTTGAAGTGTACTCATTCAAAGGATTTTTCACCACATTTTTGCGCGTAATTTTGAGTTCGGCTTTTACCCTAATCTTAATTGTGTTGTCACAATATTTGGTGTTTAACACAAAGCGTACATCAGTAGTATGAATTTGGGAGGTCGTAAGTTTGTCATCCTACTCATTTTTCTTGTCGTCGGTATCATCTTTATCGTCAGGCTATTCTACATACAAGTAGTTGATGATCGATGGAAAGTAATGGCGACGAAATCATCCGAGCGCGTCATTATTGAATACCCTTCGCGAGGCTTGATTTACGACCGAAAGGGAAAAATCATTGTCAGCAACACTCCGGTTTACGATCTTATGGTTTTACCCAGAGATGTTGAGCCTTTTGATACCATAGCTTTTTGCCGATTGGCAAAAATTGATCCCGAATCATTCAACGAGCAGCTTCAAAAAGCCAAAACCTATAGCCGCTATAAGCCTTCCGTACTTATCAAGCAGATTCCCGCTTCCGAGTACACTGATTTGGCAGAGAATCTACACCGTTTTAAAGGGTTTTACGGACAGCCTAGAACTCTGAGAAACTATCCAAGTGCTGTTGCAGCTCATGCAATGGGATATGTAAGTGAAGTAACTCCAAAGATTATTGAAAAGGACCCGTACTACGAACGTGGTGACTACATAGGGGCCAACGGAGTTGAAAGCATTTATGAAGAAGTCCTTCGCGGCAATCGTGGAAAACGCGTAGTTCTGGTAGATGTTCACAATAATGAGCGTAGCTCTTATATGGACGGGCAGTATGACTCATATGCAAAGGCGGGAGAAAACGTCACTTCAAGTATTGACTTAGAATTGCAAGAGTACGCGGAGCTTCTTATGAATAATAAGCGGGGAAGTGTGGTAGCAATTGAACCAGCTACAGGAGAAATCCTATGTATAGTGACAAATCCTAATTACGACCCGAATCTTTTAGTGGGTCGAGTAAGGGGTAAGAACTACGGCGAATTAAGCTCTGACACATTGAAGCCATTGTTTAACCGAGCCTTGATGGCTAGCTATCCTCCAGGATCGACATTTAAACTTATACAAGGTTTAATCGGTTTACAAGAAGGCGTAATTGATCCTAATACCCGTTTTTCTTGCAATGCGGGTTACTATTACTCGGGGAGAAGGCTTGGCTGCCATCCGCACTCATCGCCTGTTGATTTGAAGTTTTCGATCCAAACGAGTTGTAATGCATACTACTGCAACGTTTTCAAAAGGATCATAGATAAATACCCTACCAGCGAAGAAGGGTATCAGGTATGGAGAGAACACTTATCCAAGTTTGGTCTTGGCAGTAAACTCCAAGTCGACATGACGAGCGAGATCAATGGATTTGTTCCAAAGCCCACCTATTACGACAAGTTTTATGGTCAGCACCGATGGAATGCGCACACCATAATTTCATTGGCTATTGGTCAGGGAGAACTGGGAGTAACGCCAATCCAAATGGCCAATTTCTCGGCAATTTTGGCCAATCGCGGCTGGTTTTACACACCACATGTCATCAAAGAGATTGACGGTGACCCCATCACGGACAGTACGTACACCGAGAAACATTTCACAGAAATCGATGCCCAGCACTATGAGCAAGTTGTCGATGGAATGTTTCGAGTGGTTGAATCCGGAACAGGTCGTGGAGTGCGTTTCAGTGAAGATATTGAGGTATGTGGTAAAACAGGTACCGCTCAAAACCCCCATGGAAAGGATCACTCCATATTCATAGCCTTTGCACCTAAGGATAACCCGAAAATTGCGGTAGCCGTTTATGTAGAGAATGTTGGATATGGATCGACTTGGGCTGCTCCAATCAATAGTCTCATCATGGAGAAATACCTTACCGATACGATTACCCGACCTTGGGTAGAGCAACGAATGCTGGAAGGAAACTTACTGAATCAGTAATTAAGAATGGCTAGAGGTCAACATATCGTTAAAAATCTGGACTGGATAAGCGTTGGCATATTCCTCGTGTTGGCTATAATGGGGTGGTTCAATATTTACTCTGCCAGTTACAACTTGGACCATCCATCCATGTTTGACTCGACTCAAGAATACGGTAAACAGTTTATCTGGATCTGCACATCGGGGGTTTTGGCTCTGGTGATTTTACTTTTTGATGGCGACTTTATTAAGCGATCCGCACCCATCGTTTTTGGTGTGACAACGCTCTTACTGGTGTTGGTCTTAATCTTCGGGAAGGAGGTAAATGGAGCCAAAGCCTGGTTCGGATTCGGTAGCTTCGGAATCCAGCCCAGTGAATTCGCCAAGCTAGGAACAGCGATGATGCTGGCTTACTATCTAAGCCAGATAAACATAAAAATTGAGCAAACAAGCACTAAGGTAAAGGCATCAGCTATTATTGCCGTTCCCGCTTTGCTCATACTCTTGCAGCCTGATACGGGAACTGTCCTGGTTTTCTCCGCATTCATCCTAGTTCTATACCGTGAGGGCCTTTCTGGAAACATTCTGCTTCTCGGCCTTTTAGCAATGATTTTAGCGGTTTTTTCGCTTTTGCTGAAGGCAACAACCGTTGATTTCTTTGGTACCCCAGTCGGAGGTCAATATATCCTGATGATTTTCATTGTGATCCTCTCCGTTTTGGCCTTCTTTTTTATACAAAGGTTCATACTTCCACGATACCGAAAAAGGAATTACATGCTTTTGGTCGGCACGGCAGTGGGAAGTCTTCTCTTTATCGGGACACTTGATCAGGTATTTGAGAATGTACTGGAACCACATCAGAAGATCAGAATCAATATTCTCCTGGGCTTGGCGGAAGATCCTCAAGGTGCAGGATACAACGTAAAGCAGTCAAAAACGGCGATCGGTTCAGGAGGGTTTTCGGGTAAAGGTTACCTCGACGGAACTTTGACGAAGTACAAATACGTTCCGATGCAAAGTACAGACTTCATCTTCTGTACCATCGGCGAAGAATGGGGATTTGTTGGCACCTCCACAGTCATCTTAGTCTTTCTGGCTTTGATGCTACGCATTGTGTTCATTGCCGAAAGACAGCGATCAACCTTCACTAGAATATATGGCTATTCGGTAGCCTGTATTCTGTTTCTGCACGTACTCATTAATGTAGGTATGACAATAGGGCTTGCACCTGTAATCGGTATTCCGTTGCCTTTCTTTAGCTACGGAGGGTCGTCATTGTGGGGATTCACCCTGCTCCTATTTATTCTCCTCAAGTTAGATACGGAGAGGTTGGTAGTATTGAGATAAAAAAAGCCCGAAACAAAACGCTTCGGGCTCAATTCTAATATTCTTAAACCTTATCTAATAGACTTCGCTCGGTCATCCTTCACGTCAGCCATATCCTTCAAGGCTCTGTAAACTCCTGTCGTATATGTCTTCATCTGAGTAGCCCGATTTTCTTGAAGCTCGTCCTGATAAGTAAGGTATTCTTCTCTAGGCTCTACTGAGTCCTTTCCTTCCAATTGGATTACATAAACTCCTTTATTTCCCTCAATAGGCTCGCTTACATCACCTTCATTGGACATACTGATTGCGTATCCCACAACATAAGGCTCATTCGCTCCACCTGGGATAGAAGGTCGTTTCTCGGTTACATTGGCCGCAGTCTTAATTGTCATTTCATCACCAGAAGCCAACTCCTCGAGAGTCTTGTCTTTCATTTCTGTCTTAAACATCTCAACCTTCTTCTCGCGAATAACGTCTGGCTTGATTTCTTCTTTTACATCCTCAAAAGACGCTATTCCTGCTTCTCTTCGATCAGCCAAACCTACCACAACAATCTTACGATTGAATTCGAAAGGCTCACTCAGCATTCCCACTTTGGTTCCTTCTTGATTGTGTGCCCATCTTACAGCATCTTCAGATCCTGCCACTCCGGGAATATTTCTCGAAAGAGCTCCAACTTCATTGGCTTCCTTCACTTCGTAACCTCTCTCATTTGCCAATTCGTCCAAAGAAGAAATGTCTTTTGCAGAGATTGAAAATTCGTTGGCTTCGTCATAAACCTGATTGAACGTGTCATTAGAAGGCTCAATATTCGCATCCACAACCATTCCTTTCACCACCTTAGCTTCTGAATGCTCCAAAGGCTCTACGATATGCACACCATAAGTCGTTTCTACAATATTCAAAGAGCCTATAGGTTTGTCAAAAGAAGCTTCAGTAAACTCAGGAACCATACGCTCACGGTTGAAGTCCTCATACTTTCCACCATTTGGAATAGAACCGGGATCTTCGCTGAATTCCGTCACCATCTCTTCGAAATTGTTCTGACTTCGAATAACGCGTTTAAGACTATCAGCTCTCTCATTCAACTCGTCCATAGACTTCCCACCTTGATTAGACAAAAGAATGTGTCTGGCGGTAGCTCTGTCCTCCGTTCCAATTTTGGTGATCTTAGCAATAGCATAGCGATTTCCCATTTTGTAAGGACCAATCACTTTGCCCTCTTCAGCGCTTTCAATCATCGCTGCTAGCTCTTCATTTCCAGTTGCATCAATATCTTGCTCCATCGCCTGACGTGAATCGGAATATTTCAATACGAATAAAGAGTCTTTGTCCGTATTTTCAAATTCATTCATGAGTGAGGCCAAGTCGGTCTTTATATTCTCCTCGTCTCCTGCTGTAGGTGCAACGTCAAAAACTACATACTTTAAATCAACTGCTGCATCCCGTTTGAAAGTCTCTTCATCTTTGTGCTCGTTGTAATAAGCTTGTAGATCTGCGTCAGAAACATCAACCAAACTATCTGCAACTGAAGCATATTCCTTCACTACGTAGTTGAAACGAACATTCTGCTTCTGACGGTAATACTCGTCTTTGGCATCAAGGGTATTCACGTAAATACCGCCCTTCACGAGGTTGTTGTACTTCTCGTACAATCTTTCGTTAACGATACGATTTGTCTGGTTTTCGTAGAAAATAGGGTACTGCTGTTGCAAGAATGCAAAGTAGTTCTGAACCAACTGAGGATCGAATTGCCCCGTCTCAGGATCTTTGAAGTTTTCACCGTTGGCAAATTCATCGCTTACGTTTTCACCAAAACGGATATCATTGTATTCGTCCTGTCCTATTCGCATGCCCAATTTATTGAGCTCGCGGTACATGACCTTCTCTTGAATCATGTCGTTCCAAACCTGATTTCTGATTTGTTGTCTCTGAGCTGTCGAAACAGGCTGACCAACACTGGCCATACTTTGCTCCTGAGCTTCAACTCTTTGCTCATATTCCAACATGTCGATCTCTTCTCCGAACACCTCGCCAACGTACTGTTCAGCGGGAGAAAAGCCACGGTTTGAAAATAAATCACCGAGAACGAAGGCTACCATAGCTCCGCCTATTACGATCAATAAGAGCGTAGATTGTTCTCTGATTTTACCAATTGCTGCCATTTAACTGCATTTTTGAAGGGTGCGAATATACAAATTCTAAGATCGAATTTCCTATAGCCTTCTCCATTTAGTTTACTGTTAACAAATGAGCTAGGCTAAAGAGAATAATTAAACTGAGATCGAGGGGAATAAACTTATTCCTGACTCAACACTTGCAACTTAACAGTCTCAATACGGACGTTTGACACAGCAGTTACTCTAAATCGAAAACCTTCTATCTCTGTTAAGCTATTTACTTTGGGAATTTCTTCTTGACTGTGAATGATCAAACCCGCAAGAGTCTCGTACTCTTCATTCTCAGGCAAATTAAACTTATAGGTGTCGTTCAAATAATCTATTTCAAGTCGAGCTGAAAAAAGATAGGTGTTTTCATCTATTTTCTCTTCGATAAATTGATCACGGTCGTGTTCGTCCTCAATATCTCCGAATATTTCTTCTATCACATCCTCGATGGTCAACATACCGCTGGTACCACCGAATTCATCTACAACTACAGCGATATTCTTATTCTGAGAAATGAATAATTCAAGCACCTCCTTAGCAGAAATTGTTTCAGGGATAATGATAACCGGAACGATTAGACTCTTTATGTTTTCCGGTTTATTAAATAATTCAACCGCATTTACATAACCAATAATATTATCAATGCTATCTCGGTAAACGGGTACTTTTGAATAACCCAGTTCGATGAACATCTCCTTTAATTTATCTAGATCATCCTCCACATCAACAGCGCTGATTTCGGTTCGGGGAACCATACAATCCCTTGCCTTAATCTTGGAAAAATCAAGGGCATTTTGAAAGATTTGAATCTCATGATCAATTTCCTCGTCAGTTTTATCGGCCGCATCGGTGATCTCTTTCACGTAATTGTCCAAATCAATTCTTCCAAAAGCAACTTCCTGAGAGGTAATGTCTACCCGAAAAATGTATTTGAGCACCAGCTCTGCCAGACCAACGGTGATCATCATTGGTATCCAAAGTAAAAAGTAGAGCACGGCTAAAGGGAAAGCCAATAGGTTGAGCAAGAAGTTGGAGTTAATGCGAAACAAAGTTTTTGGAATAAACTCTCCCGCAAAAAGAATGATCAGAGTGGAAACGATGGTTTGAAGTAGCAAGACACCAACTTCACTCATCTCCCACCCCCGGAAGACGGGCTCTAGCCAATTGGCCATGAAAATACCGAAGAGAACCAGCGCAATGTTGTTTCCAACCAGCATGGTGCCGATAAACTTTGATGGTTTCTGCAGAAATCCTGACAGCAGCTTTGCTGAAAAATGTCCTTGCTTGTTGTCTAGCTCGATTTTGAGCTTATTAGCAGTAATAAAGGCAATCTCCATCCCCGAAAAGAAGGCAGAAAAAACAACAGAAACCAGAATTATTATTGCGTCGGAAATCTCCATCTTAAGAGTGGAAATTAGTAAAAAAGGATTGGAAGTTGAGTTTAGTCATTGTTCCTTTCAAATCTTTTGCGAAAGGTAACGCGAAAAGCATACATCGCTCCGGCAAGCGCAGGGAAGATCAGGTAGGCCAATGTTTGCCGATTAACACCATCGACTATAAAAAAGTAGAATACTCCAAGTAGTGAAGCAATTGCGATTACCAGCCAAAATTTTTCCATCACCAAGCTGACTTTGGAAAATTTTGATTGATCTTTTGGTTTGTTATTCATCTTCTAAAAAAAAATTACCTGATGGTTCAAGTATTTCATAGTTAGTAAAGTTTTCATCGGATTCCAAGCCTTTTCCCAGTAACACCATGCCGTCTCGGTATATGGTTACTAATTTATTGGTATATACTTTACCACTGTCTTGTTGCCAAATTAGTTCTTCAGTCAGCAGTTCTTCGTCCAGTCGGTTGACAAATACCACACTATCTCTGGCTATCATGAGCGCATTGTCACCTCTTATATACCCATTCATAGCTGTGAGTCTGCCATCAAACTCTCCTTTATCATCATAGAAAATCAACTCAAAACCATCCTCAATCAGGCTATAAGTTGAATCGCTGGTTTCAAATCGGAGTACCTTGCCTGCATTCAAAACATTGGAAACTTTTCCGGAGTCTGTGTAAGTATAAGTAACGATTGAAGTTGTTCTTACAGGAGGGTTTTCCAAATCGGAAAAACTGAGGACTTCATCAATTTCGTTCCGAGTACAAGAAACAAAGAGACCGGCCAAGAGAATGACCGGTCCCAAAATAAATATGACTCTTTTAAAATTCACCTGATCAATCGCTCGATCTAGCGGTAGTCTTTTCTCCGAAACACTCCACCGTATATGAGGCGCCCTCTTCCAAACCGTGAAAGAAAAGGTCCGTTTTCAGAGGGAAGTACTTTTTGTACCCCGCAATTTTCTGATTTGCTTTATCGGCGATGCTGCTGTCAGCATTTCTGGCTTTCTGGTAATAATCTACAGCTAACCAATAGGCGCCTGCTTTTCCCAATTTTCCATCGTCGCAAGATTTGGCCGAAGCTGCAACGGCGTCACCTATCAACATCAAAGCATCTCCGTTTCGTGGTTGATTAGCGAGGATTTTATTGGCAAAAGATCTGGCTTTCGAAGTATTGCCAATAATCACAGCTGATTGACCTGCTCTCAGGTAGTATTGATTTAAGTCAATACAATCTCCGCAAAGGTCAGCGGCCTCTTCGAAATAGTTTAGAGCGTCGCTGTATTCTTTAGCCTTCAACTTTTGAATACCTATTGAGTAAGCAGCTGAAGCTGTTGGCTTATCTGCATAAACTCTTTCCGCTATTTCAAGGTAGAGCGGGTCATCCGTGCAGTCCCTCTTATTCATTACGGCCAAAGCCTTTTTATTCAACTCGATGTCATTTGGAGATTGAGCTATTCGCTCACCAAGTATTCTAATGATATCTTCACACTCAGCGATCTTAATGAAGAAGGCGTCCAAGTTTCCTTTCGCTTTTTCATAACGCCCTCGCTTCTTTTCATCATCGAGTTTAGCAATGTTGTATTCCAAGATATCAAGCACAGGCATGTACTCAACAAGAAGGTCAGATTTCTCTACCTTTCCTTCTCTATACAACCCATATAAAGTCTGGTAATATTTAGAGGCAGCAATGGCATCTGTATTCATCCCCATCAACTCCATTGACTTCTTAAACATAGCGTTGGCCTCCTCAGCTCGTGACTCGTCGTATTTGTAAAGGTCGTTCGCTTTGTATGTAAGAACTTTTCCCTCTTCGTTAAAATTCTCGATACGCTTATCATATACCAGCATCAGCGTGTCGATGTATGCATTTCGTATATCTAATTTCGAAGAATCCTCATAAATTTCATCCAATATATCTCCATAGAATTTTGCTCCATCGATGTAAAGGGTCTTGGCACTTTGAGGGCAAATCTCGAAAGCTGCTCTCCAAAAAGGCATTGCTTGATCAGGCAGATTTTGATCTCGGTACTCTCGGTACAAAGACAAGTTCTTTTTACATTCTTCAACTTCTTCGGGCGTAGAACCATATTTACTATCGTCTTGTGCCCATCCACCTATTACGAGGAACCCTGAGAATAAGAGACTAAATAATTTCGCTTTCATATTTTAATTGTTAATCATACTTAGGTTGAACAAACCATCGGTTTCGGAAGTGCGGTGTAAATGAAAAACCGCCCATAATCCTAATGTAGGTTTCTTGTATTAATCCATCTTGCGTCGTTCCGTACTCTCCGTACTCAGCTCCCACATGGAATGAAGACTTAGTTAAGCCTCGACGAAAATGCAACGGCAATGTCATCCCAAAACTCATGCCAATATCTTCTATTTCCGTATCTCTAAGGGTTAGATTGGTTTGGGCGTATTTGAAACCGAGTCGGTATTCAATTGTTTCCATATAGTTACTACTCGCCAATTTTGGCGTCCATTCTATACCAGTACTTACTTGCTGACTATTATTGAAGTCTGCTTGAAGATTGTTTCCTTCAAAGTCCACATCATATTCCTCCCAATTCGTTAAAGAATAGTCAGTCGCCCACCGAAATCTCATTCTCTTTCTATTGACGAAATCCAATACACCTCCTACCGTGAAGGATGAGGGCAAGCGAATTGTACCTTTTTGTCTCACTGCTGAAACAATGGTATCCTGCGATACAGTAGCTCCATTTGAAAAAAGCCTGAAGTTATTCGCATATCGGTTTTGCTCAGCGTTAACGTCATTTCCAAAGGTATAGACAGCCCCAAATAGAAATTTGATGTAAGACGGATTGCTAATTGTTTTCTTTTTTATGTTGGTCTGCCCATGAACTCCTATTTCAAAGGTTACATCTCGAATCAAAATACTCTCAGAATCCTCGAAACCGAGCGCATCTAAATCCTCTAGATAACTCAGTCTTCGGCTGTTTGTGATGGTACCGAAATTATAATTCAACTGACCTCCAAGAGCGAGTGCCGTAACGTTATTGGCAGTGTCCACTTTGTGGTAAACACTGACTCCAGTTCCAAAGTATCCTTGACTGATACCTCCATCGCCAAAATAATTAGCCAAATACAGTCCTACCTCTTCTGACTCTTCGAAGACAAAAACATCATAACCAACACTGGTTAATGGAACCAAACCGATATTAAGTGCCCACTTTCCTCTTTTAATAGGAAAGCTCAAACTGAGGTTATTTATCTCAAAATTTCGATTATCAAACTGATCTACATTTGTTTCGAAGGTCGAGATATTACCCTTACCAGCAGTCTCAAAAATCGGCTCCATGTAATAAGCCGATGCTGCGGGGTTAATCAAATTCATCTTGTAAGGATCAATTAAGGCAACACCACTTCCCCCCATACCAAATTGTGATACTGATTGTCTTGGATTCACCAAGCCAGGTCCAAAAATGGAGTATGGTGATACTAGATCGGATTGGGAAAAGGCTACATTAATTAAAAGGATCATTCCGATTAACGGAATACACTTTTTAGCCCATGTTATAGATAAGAATTTCATGTAATCCCCGTAGGGTTAAATAAGGGTCTGCAAAGATGATATTTTTAAATGCTTTCTCAAAGTATGTGAAATCTCCTCCGGTAGCCACTACAACGAGGTTATCATATCTATTATTTCCTTCTTCAATATAATGGAGAATTTCAGCTTCAACTCCTTGCAAAACACCTGCCACCATACTTCCTCTGGTTGTGTTCCCCGGCCATACCTTCTCCGTATTTCGCCAGCTTTCAATAAGAGGAAGCCTTTTGGTCATTTTACTCATGCTCTTAAAACGCATTTGTAGGCCAGGAGCTATGGCTCCTCCGAGATATGTCCCGTCTTCGCGAACCAAATCATACTTTATGCAAGTACCGAAATCGATGACCAACACATTTCTTTGGTGATGAAATTTAGATGCAAATACCGCATTCGCTAATCGATCAGTACCCAGAGTACTAATAGATTTGTAGTCTACAATTAAAGGAACATTAATGTTTGGCGTCATTAAAATAAACTCGAGTCTTTGATCCAAGCCATTCAAAAGTCCTTCTCGAAGCTTACTGACATTGCTCATAATGGCCCTGCTTGCTGAGGACTCATCAATTACATCGAGCACCTTTTTCTTTGATTTATTGGAGATACTGAGTACTCCATCTAGCTTTGAATCAGTGAAAAGCGCCACCTTCATCCGCGTGTTGCCGACATCAATTACAACATCTGATTTTTGTTTATTTGACTCTTTGTTCACTTTTTCAAAATATCCTTTATATTTGCGCCCTGCTTAAAGGGTGATGTAGCTCAGTCGGTAGAGCAAAGGACTGAAAATCCTTGTGTCGGCGGTTCGATTCCGTCCATCACCACAGCAACAAAGGGACTCAATTATTGAGTCCCTTTTTCTTTGCCCAAATAGTATATCACCTCTTCTTTTTGCAGCCTGAACTTCTCGCGAAGTTCTTCATTAATCTCCTGTACATAGTGGTCACGCTTTACGCTAAAGTCAGCCTTTTCAAGCCTCTCTGGATAATCCGTCCCATATAGTCGCACGTGATCTTTCTGCCAATAGTGCTTCTCGCGATCTTCAGGTGTCACTATTGAGGCATCTTGATAAGTCTCTGTTCGAGAGTAATCAATAGGAACTTGCATAATCGCCCATCCTCCCGGTTTCAAGACTCGATTCAACTCACGCATGCATTGCAGATCATCCTCAACGTGTTCCATTACATGATTACAAATGATTACATCAAACTTGTTGTCCTCAAATGGAATATCATGAAGATCAAAATGATACTCAGCTAAAGGTGATTCTAAATCTCCTGTGAAGTAGTTGATGTTTTTAAGTTTTTTGAACCGCCCGTAAAAACACTGTTCAGGTGCAATGTGTAAGACATCCAAGTTGTCTCTGAAAAAATTGGTTTTCTGATTAAGATAAAGCCAGAGCAATCGATGTCGCTCAAGTGAAAGGCAATGCGGACAGAGTACATTTTGACGCAGAGCAGTCTTTGATCCATAAGATAAAAACTTACTGAAGGAGTGTTTGCAAACAGGGCATTCCACGGCATTACCGCGATACAGAAGAGGAGCAATCAACCGAAAAACGTAACTGAGCCTGATCAGCAAGGGCCGCGGAAGAGTATTGAGTAGAAATCGAAACATTTTTTTTTCAGACGAATGCCAAATGTATTTAAAAATGAAATAGGACTGGACTGACGGTGTACTGTATTCGTATATTTGAAAAAAAGTAAAAGATGAAGCGATCTATTCTACTCACACTATTTATGGCTACGACGGTTTTTGCCTTTTCTCAAAAAGTGAAAATGTCTAAGGATGCCAAAGAAAAATATGTGAGTCAAGAAGTTATAGCAAAAGAGCGTGCTGATGAAAATAAAATGGCCGTATATGCCATTCTGAGAACAGAATCAGAAACAGGAAGTAATTTTGTGCAGATTAGGCTGGATGAAAGCAGCAAAGAACTTCCAACCAAAGCATCGACCATGAGCTTTCCGGAATTAGAGAAGTTAACAAGAGGGAAGTTTTCTGACAAAGCAGAAATCGATCTCCTTAACTATTTAGCTGAAGAGGGTTGGGAAGTAGTCGCAGTCGAAAATGAAAGCGAGAAAAAGCTAGTCAAGCGTAAATACTATCTGAGAAAGATGGTATCATTATAGACCACTACTCATGGCAAAGACGCCAAATGACCGCAGGGTATCCCTGCTTTTCTATCTTCTCACGCTGTATATTCTTGTTCAGTTTTCTTGGTGGGCATATCTGCTTATTGATCTGAACAAGCTTTACTATGCTTCCGAAGGTACTGAAACGGTCAACTTAAAAATTTGGATGGTCCTAGGAGAGGGAGCAGTTTTCCTTGTCTTTTTACTTGGTGGATTATTCATCATGCAACGGACGATCAGAAAGGAAATAAATCTTGTCAGGCAACAAAGAAATTTTCTACTCTCCATCACTCATGAGTTAAAAACTCCTCTTGCCGCCATTAAATTAGGGATCCAAACCTTACAGAAAAGAAAGGATTTGAGACCTGAACAGCGTGAGCCTCTGGAAAAAACAGCGCTGGCAAATACCGAAAGGCTTCATAGCTTAATTGACAATGTTTTGTTGGCCACACGAATAGAAAGTGATCAACACCCTTTGTACTTGAACCCGACCAACCTCTCTGAAAAAACTGAGCAAATCTGCCAAGAGACAGAAATAGCATTGGGAAAAACAGGAATGATAGATCGTGATATTGAAACGGGTGTAACTACTAACATTGATGGAAATGCCTACGAGTCTATTCTAGTCAACCTCATTGAGAATGCTTTTAAATATGGAGAAAATCGAAGTATTGGGGTCTCTTTGAAAAACGATGGCGACCAAGTATATCTGTCAGTAGATGATGGAGGCATTGGCATACCGGTGAAAGAGCGAAAGAAAGTTTTTGATAAATTTTACCGCATGGGAAACGAAGAAACCCGCTCCAAAAAAGGAACGGGTCTCGGTTTATTTATCGTTAAAGAGTTGGTATCGCTGCATCAGGGAAAGATCAGTATCAGTGACAGCCCTTCAAAAGGGGCGCGATTCACTGTGTCGCTGCCGCTCTCTTAACTAAATACTTTTTATTCGCTCCCACCTACTACTTCCAGATTTCCTTGAGTTGTGCACTCTCCGCCGTCAATATTGACAATGTAGAAGTACGTTCCATCAGAAAATCCGTCCGCTGAAAAGCCTTGAGAAACCGTAGCTTCTCCCGTACCGGCATCGTAGCTGCTGTTTTCGTAAATCAACTTACCCCAGCGGTCGTAGATCAATACGCTTGCGTTTTCAAAGGCATTAATACCAGGCACTACAAATACTTCATTTTGACCATCACCATTCGGTGTAATAATATTAGGCAAAGGGTTAAGTTTAATGAATGGCACTCTCACCGAAGCAGTATCTTCTCCTATTGACAAGTCGAGATTTGTTCCATCAGAGGAAACCATGCTATAACCCAATCTATGGCATCTATCCTGAACCGTCAGCGTGAATGTATTAAATCCTGAACCTGCCGTAATAAAGGTGGTCTGAGTATTTGGACCAAATCCATCGGTGAAACTGGATTCGCCTTCAGAAATCTCCCATTGATATGTGAAGTCATCACCACCTCCAACTGTCTCAGCAGTGAGTTCTACGGGTTCTATTGGACAATTGTCAATGATTGGCCCAAAAGAAACTGCCAACGAATCGTAAGTGGGGTAATTGATCACAATGGAATCTCTCACTTGTACTCCACAGGAATCGATCAAGGTTAAAAATACGTCAAGATTGGGTGTAAATGCTTGGACAATTTGATTGATGTCTGCCACCTCAATCTCTGGCAAAATAGGATAGTTGTTCCCATTAGCATCTGTCCAGAGATAAACGTATGGAGGGTTACCATCCGATGCAGAAGCAGAAAGATCCACCGGCTCATTAGGACATGTAGGCCCTACAAAGGGCAATATTCCCCCGGCCAAAGGAGGTTGTAATGAATTCGTGACGGTAATGGTATCATAAACAAATAAGAACTGACACCTATCTGAAATCTCAACTACATACTGTTCTTCATCTGCAGGAAGAGGCACCAATATAGACGATCCATCAATATCACCGGCTAGATCAATCCAGTCATACCGTATATCCTCAACACCACCTGTTACTTCTACACTGATAAGCACAGAGTCCTGAGGACAAAAGATATTCGGATTCTCAAATTCTGAAAAAATAGGAACCGGTGGGGCAATAGGTATTGAAAGCATTACAGTATCTATTCCTCCGCAGGTTTCATAAATTGCATTTATCACCAAGAACAAGGTGTCCGTGATATTTGGGTTGATCGTTTGAATGTAAAATGCCAAACTATCTACACCTGATGGGAAGTTATCAGGAAGATCACCATCTACAATGAAGTCGATACCTTCTGTTGCAGTTCCGGTATATTGAAACTCGATGTCACCGATAGTCGCACCTTCCGGTCGGGTCAATGAAACCAATGGTCCTGAGCACCCTGCTACCGCAATTGAGTCCAACCCTTCTTGATCTACTACGTCACCATCCAGAAATTCGGGCTGAAAGGAGAGATCAAGCTGACCAAAAGCCTGAAAAGATCCTGCCTCGAGAAACACTCCTGAATCCAAGGCTCCATCAAATGCATCACCGATGGCCAATTTGATATGATACTCTTCACCACACAATACGGCTGCTTCGGCAGTAAGGGTGACTGTCATACCTGGAAATTGCACATCACCTGTAGGAAGACCTCCGTTGTCTACAAAATACTGACTATCCTCAATCCAATTTGGGTTTGCCGCCTCACATGTGGCAGGGTCCCCTCCTCCTGTTGCAGCTCCGCCGTTCACTGTATTGATTGCTACAGGAATATCCGTATCAGGAATTAATGCAATGTTAATCGCATCACTCGTAAAAGGTCCTGATATTCCAGGCCCACTCAAGAAGAAACCGAAGGCATCATTGAAATTTGTACAGGTATAACCAGGATATTCGTTCGAAGCAAATACGTAGTTGAACTTGAGTGAATCTGAGCTTACGACGAAGTCAAACTCCAATACTGCAGCATCGTTTATATTTTGACCCGATATTGCAACTAGATCAGGGTCATTGGTTATTGGATTCGTAGGGCCAGGACCCGCAAATGTACCTGTAACCTGATCAACCGCATTTCCTGAGACCATTACAACCCCTTCATCGAAATCTATGACGGTACTTGTTCCTTCAAACAAACCTATTTGAACATTTACCTCATCGGCAGGCTCACCATTAAACGTAATATTAGTAGCCTGAACACCTTCTCCCAAGAGGAAGTTGTTAACCAAATCCTCAACTGTAATAGTATTATCAACGGAAACCTGAGCTGATACTGACCCTGTCAGAATAGCAAAAACAAAAATAATAAGATGCTTAGCGAATTTCATGTAGTAGTAATTAAGGCCTGTAAATCTAAACTTATCGGACTAAATGGACAAGCCCTGTTATTTTGGTAGCGTCGTCTTCCGACTCGCCTTTGTATTCGATAAGGTAATTAAAGGTGGTTGAACCAGGATAGAACTCTCCGTTTCTATTGGAGCCATTCCACTTAACATCAGGGTCATTGCTATAAAAAACCTCTTCTCCCCAGCGGTCAAAAATCCACATATCAAACTCAGTGATATTCTCTCCATAAACTCCAAATAAATCATTAATACCGTCTCCGTTTGGAGAAAATGCGGTAGGGATAAAGATTTCTGTAGGAGGGTCGGTGACTAGATAAGCCGTATCCTGACACCCTTGGATATCCGTAGCGGTGAGAATCACAGTGTAGCTATCCAGTCCACTGAAAAAATGACGTGGATCTATTTCATCACTCCTGTTTCCATCCCCAAAATCCCAGAGATAAGTCAGCCCTTCACCAATCGAGTAATTTTCGAACTGCATTCCGTAGTACTCTATTTCCGTGTGGTCAAAATCAGCTCTTACGTTTCGGATATCTACTGAAATGATCGAATCTGCTCGCATACCGCAAGTGTCGCTTACGCTCATGAAATAATTTCGGTCGCTATCAGGCTCCACGGTTAAACTCATTCCCGTTGAGTCGGGATAACCCTCCCAGACGTATTTAAAATTACCTGACCCTCCTACAGCTACTGCTCGAAGCACCGCATCTGTCTCAGGACAGATCGACGTGTCGGGACTGAGTTCAAAACTCACTTTGGGATAGTCAAATTCGACTATGGTCGTGTCCTTCGCGAAATTCTGACATTGATCCTCGGCGTGAACCGCCACGGTTTGACCCATTGATGGGTGATAGTCAAAGTACGAGAGTGGCGATGAATCAACAAGAGTATCACCGTCTACAGTCCAAGTAAACCTCAATCCACCAATTCCACCATCGGCAATAACTGGGAGAAGGAATCCTTCCAAACAAGTCTCCGCTACATATCCTTGCGGCACAAAAGCAGTGACGTCTGAAGGAGGTAGCTCGACAAAAATGGTATCAGAATCTGTATCACCACATACATCACTGGCGATCACAGCGACTGTCGATGTGGCTTCTACCAGATAATTAAACGGATTCGCGTCAGTAACGAATTCCCCATCTACAAACCATTGGTAATTGTATGCGCCAAAACCACCTGATGTCGTTTCAGGTGTTAGTGGTAAAACGACATCACATGTTTCAATAAAGACATCATCACCCAAATCAACAAAAACGGGTGGATAAACCGGCACATCCACGTTAAACTCTGTAGAAAGCGGATCTACCCCGCAGGTATCGGTAACCGTAAGAAAATAAGTAGTGGTAAAACCAGGAGATACAGTAATTGTATCGGCTGACATTCCATTGCTCCATATGTATCCATACTCCCCATAACCACCTGTAACAGTAGGGAATAGCTCTATCTCATCCGAGCAATCCTGTAAAGCACCATCGAAACCCGATATTTCCATGGGATCGGGCTCTCTTATATAGAATTGGAAATTAGAAGTGAGGACCGCTCCTGAACATTCAGAGGCCACGTTAGTAATGGTAACTATTACCGTTTCTTCACCTTCGCTCAAACCATCAAATGGGGCGCTCATTGTTATAAATACAGTGTCGACACCAAGCGGAAATACAATGCTATCAGGCAATTCAGGTAAGAAGTCCACTCCGTTAGTTGCAGTTCCCGAAATTTCCAAATAAGCAACCTCTTGAATACCCGAACTTGCTACAGGTCGGATAAACTGCAAGTAAGCTTCACCGCACCCTTCGTATAGAGTGGAGTCATTCACACCTACTGGAATATCAAGACTAACGTCTACAGCACTATTTGAAGTAAATGAACCTGCTTCTAGAAAGACTCCTGAATCAAGGGCCCCATCTGATGCATCTCCAATAGCCAATTTAATGTGGTATTCTTCACCACACTGAACTTCTGCATAAGCCGTTAGCGTCACGGTCATCCCGTTGATTTGAATATCGTCGGGGATCATGTCATAATTCTCTACAAAATACTGACTGTCTTCAACCCAATTCGGGTTCAAACTTTCACAGTTTTCTGCTTGCCCTCCGCCTGTAGGGACACCTCCATTTACCGTATTAACCCCAACAGGAATATCACTGTTAGGAATCAAGGCGATATTTATGGCATCATCAGTGAAAGGCCCATTTAGGCCTGGTCCACTTAAGAAAAAACCGAAGGCATCATTAAAACTTGAGCATGTAAAACTCTGGTATTCTGTCGAAGCGAAAACGTATCGAAACTCAAGCGAGTCCCCATTTGGAACGAAATCAAACTCCAGAACAGCGGCATCATTGATATTAAATCCCGAAATCTGGACGAGGTCTGGATCATTTTCTAATTCAACTGCTATCGGGTCACCCGTAAAATCACCTGTCACTAAATTAGAGGCATTTGTAGTGGCAAGAACCAATGCCTCAGGAAATTCAACCAATGCGCTGTTTCCCGAAAACCGGGCTGCCTGAACATTGATTTGATCAGCAGGCTGGCCATTGAAGGTAATATTGGTGACTGATACTCCATTTCCGAGAAGAACGTTTTGAACCAGTTCTTCAACGGTCATAGTGTTGTCCATTTCTATCTGAGCACCAGCAGGTAACACGGCAAATGAGAGTATAAAGGCGAAAAGTAAGCCAATTGGCTTTATTGATGATCGAGTAGTTTCCATGGAATCGGTTGTAAACATCTAATAACCCTGACGGTAAATACTTAGCAAAGTTGCCCGATTCGAATCTAAACAAATTTCATCAATTGAACGCTTAATGATCTCATCGAGCAGCCGCCCCGAATTCTTATATTTGCGGCTCTGACAATACACCTAATGGAAAAGACAAAAAATTACATCGATTCGAATAAAGATAAATTCCTCAATGAGCTGGTAGACCTACTCAAAATACCATCGGTAAGCACAGACGCTTCCTACAAAGGTGATGTTTTGAAAGCGGCAGATTTTATCCGTGAAAAGCTAGAGTCGGCGGGTGCTGACAAAACTGAAGTTTGCGAAACGGGTGGATACCCCATTGTTTATGGAGAAAAAATCATTGATCCTACACTACCCACCGTATTGGTTTACGGCCATTACGACGTGCAACCTGCAGATCCTTTGGAGCTTTGGGATTCACCTCCATTCGAGCCGGTCATAAAAGATGGCTTGGTAATCGCTCGCGGCGCGGCCGACGATAAGGGCCAGATGTACATGCACATCAAGGCTTTCGAATCCATGATGGAAACCAATTCATTGCCCTGCAATGTCAAGTTCATGATCGAAGGTGAAGAGGAAATAGGATCAGATAGCCTTGAGCCATTTATGATTGCCAATAAAGAGAAACTTGCTGCTGATGTAGTATTGGTTTCTGATACGGCCATGATTTCAAACGATGCTCCAAGCATCACCGTAGGTTTAAGAGGACTAAGCTACGTGGAAGTTGAAGTAACGGGTCCTAACCGCGACCTTCACTCCGGCATTTATGGAGGTGGAGTGGCCAATCCCATAAATGCATTGGCAGCAATGATCGCTTCCCTTCAAGATGAAAAAGGAAGAATCACCATCCCGGGATTCTACGACGACGTAGAAGATCTGAGCACTGCCGACAGAGAGAAGCTCAACTTGGCTCCCTTTGATCTTGCAGAATACAAGGCAGATTTGGAAATCAATGATGTAAAGGGTGAAGAAGGCTACACTACCTTGGAGAGAACCAGCATAAGACCGACACTTGATGTAAACGGAATTTGGGGGGGCTACACAGCTCCAGGGGCAAAAACGGTTTTACCTTCAAAGGCTCATGCCAAAATATCCATGCGATTGGTTCCTAATCAATCGTCTGATAAAATCACCGAGCTTTTCCAGAAGCATTTTGAGAGCATTGCTCCTGACTATGTAAAAGTGAAGGTAACACCTCATCACGGGGGTGAGCCTGCCGTAACTCCAACGGATTCTGTAGCCTACAAAGCAGCTGAGATGGCGGTAGAAGAGGCATTTGGTAAAAAGCCAATTCCAATGAGAGGCGGTGGATCTATTCCAATCGTAACTTACTTTGAACGAATTCTCGGTTTGAAAACCATTCTAATGGGATTCGGATTGGATTCCAATAAAATTCACTCCCCCAACGAAAATTATGGCCTCTTCAATTTTTACAAAGGCATTGAAACGATTCCATTGTTCTTCAAAAACTTTGCAGACCTTTCTAAGAAGTAAAGCGCTTTTCCCGCTATTGTCCCTTGTTCTCCTTTTGACTTCATGCACCTACGAAAATGTAGATGTAGAAGACGTTACAGGAGTTAAAATTCAAAAGCTGGACAAGAATGGTATCAGTTTTACTGCAAAATTGAAAATCAACAATCCGAACAATTACAAGATTCACATCACATCTACAGATGCTGATTTGTTCTTGGATGGAAGGAAAGCAGGCAAGGCAGAGTTGGAGAACAAGATGGTCATTCCTGCAAACTTCAATGATGAGATTGAAGCAAAAGTGAGAACGGACTTTGAAGGTGGGAGTCTCCAGCTTATTCCCATCATACTGGGGGCGGCGGTCAGTAAACGAGTCAGTCTGCAAGCCAAAGGCACTCTGAAGGCCCGCTCATTTATAATTGGCCAAAAATTTGATTTCGATTATTCACACGAAGCCAAGTTTTAAAATATGAGTTCTCCAAAGCATACCAATGCGCTGGCAGAAGAAGACAGTCTTTACCTTCTTCAACATGCCCACAATCCGGTAAACTGGATGCCGTGGGGTGAGGAGGCGCGCCAAAAAGCAACCGAGGAAAACAAGCTTGTACTCGTTTCTATTGGCTATTCGAGTTGCCATTGGTGCCACGTGATGGAGCATGAAAGCTTCGAAGATGAGGCGGTGGCCGAAGTTATGAACAGGCATTTCGTCTGCGTAAAGGTCGATAGAGAGGAACGTCCAGATATTGACCAAATCTACATGGAAGCCGTTCAAATGATGACGGGACAAGGGGGCTGGCCGCTCAACTGTTTCACCAATCCCGAGGGGAAACCGGTTTACGGTGGAACCTACTTTCCCAAGGAACAATGGGTACAAGTGCTCAAACAGCTGGCCACACTGTGGAATGACAATCCCGAGAAGGTAAACGAATACGGAGAAAAGCTCACTCAAGGTATGAAGGTTTCGGGCATACTGCCGCCAACTGATCCTAATGCGGATTGGCCGCTCGCGGCGCTAAGCGAAACGATTGAGAATTGGAAAACCCGATTTGACACTGAGCGAGGCGGCCCGAATAAAGCACCGAAATTTCCACTCCCTTCGAATTACTCTTTCCTGCTGAAATACGGCTACATACAAGCAGACGATGAAATTCTCGAACATGTAAAGCTCACGCTTGACGAGATGGGTCGTGGAGGTATTTACGATCAGATTGGCGGAGGCTTCACCCGCTACTCCACCGACTCGGAATGGAAGGTGCCTCATTTTGAAAAAATGCTTTACGACAATGCACAACTGCTCACACTCTATAGCGAGGCATATGCAGCATTTGGCGACTTGGAGTATCTCTACACGGTCAATGGTATCAAGGCTTGGCTGCGCCGTGAGATGCAAAACGGAAAAGGCGGCTATTTCTCAGCTATCGATGCCGATAGCGAAGGCATAGAAGGGAAATTCTACGTTTGGGACAAGCCCATTTTAGAACAGAAATATCCCGATTTCGGCAAGTACTACTACTTGGACCAGAATGCCCTTTGGGAAGGGATGATCATTCCCGTTAGAAAAGGAACGATTTCAGACCTTTCAAAAAATATGGGCATTCCCGAGGAAGAAGTCATTTCAGAACTGGCCGCCATTAATGAAAAATTACTCGCCGAAAGAAGCAAGCGCATGAGACCGGGAACAGATGATAAGAGCCTATGCTCCTGGAATGCGATGCTGATCACGGGATTTGCCAACTCCTACATTCACACCGGAGAAGAATCCGATTTGGCTGAAGCCAAAAGCATATTAGGCTTTATAGAAAGTGAGCTAGTGGATCAAGCCACGCTTGACTTAAAGCACACTTGGAAAAACGGAAAGGCGAAAATCAATGGATTCCTCGAAGACTATGCTTTCTTAATTGAAGCCTATCTCTCTCTCTACGAAGCTACTTTTGCGGAAGCATATTTAGAGCGGGCTAAAGAACTTTCGTTCAAAACCCTCGACCTTTTTTACGACGAGAGGACAGGCGTTTTCTTCTTCACACCTCATCACCAAACCGATTTGGTTTCTCGACCAATGGAGCTCAATGATAACGTAATTCCGTCTTCCAATTCGGTCATGGCAGTGAACTTCATCAAGCTTTCCTCCTACTTCCGCCTGCCACATTTTGAGGCTGTAGCCAAAAGACTGCTTAATGCTGTAGAAAAAGGGATGAAAGAATACGGGTCGGGATATTCCAATTGGGCAGAACTCTGGCTGAGGCTGAGCATCGGCTCCCCGGAATTGGTGGCTGCCGGAAACAAGGCAACCACGGAAATCAGGAAGCTGAAAGTATATGCCCCGCTGGTGGTAAAGGCTGCCGCCGAAGAAAAAAGCCAATTGGAACTGCTCAAAGGCAGACTGGATTCAACCGATCTGCAGTTTTATCTTTGTCAAAATCGAGCCTGCAAAAGACCTGTGAACTCTTTGGCAGAAGCCGAAGGAGAAATCAAGAAAATTTTCGAAAAAAATTGAGAAAGGCAGCCTTCCTATTCTTTCTTATTATTTCGTTTTCCGATTGCTTCGGACAACTCATCTCTCTACCCGAAGGAAAGAACTTCGAGCCTGAAAGCAAGTTCAATCCAACCTTTATCGCTGCAAATAATATCACCGAAATAGTAATCACCGACGAGCTCAAACCCGATGGGGAGAAGATAAAACCAACAGGGAGAAAGATCGTGTACAAATTCAATTCAAAAGGAAGAACCGTTTCCATTCAGGAGATCACCAAGTCAAGAGATACACTCCTTACGATATTCGAATACTCAGAAGGCCGGCTGAGTTGTGAAGTAAAGAATGACGCTTCAGGCCTCTTTAGTTATTGCTACACATATGACAATACGGATCGCCCCAATTCCTTAAAGTACTCCCGACTGGGAAAGAAAAAACAAGGAGATCAAATCACGGAGATCTCAACCGAAACGATCCAACATAAAAGATACGACACCCAATTACAGAGTACTCAATTCAATACATCGGGAAGGCCTTACCGGAAGGAAATCAGGTATTACGACCGGGACGGCTACTACTTAAAATTCGTCTCGGATTTTGTAATGACCAGCCGCCGTGAAGAAGAAAATTACAGTTACGACGAACATGGCCTTCTCTCAATAAAAGAAGTAAAACGCCCGAATGAAGAATATTCGAGACATTACGAGTACGACGAAGTAGGCAACTTACTGGCAGAAGAACTGCGCAGGGGCGGCACAAAAGTTGAAAGACGAGAGTACGTTTATCGCGGTGAAGACATGTTGATCCAAGCAGAATTGACCCGAGACGAAGTTAAGCAAGCCATTCGCATTCAGAGCTATACCTACAGCTTTAGATAGGTCCGTTATGAAGTATTATTTTTGCACTAAATCAGATTTAAAATCATGAGAAAATCCATCATCATTTCGGCGCTTCTCGCGCTTATCACCATCACATCTGTAAGAGCAGATGAAGGCATGTGGTTGCCACTGCTCATAGAGCGTTTGAACCAAAGAGATTTACAGAAAATGGGGCTGCAACTAACCCCCGAAGAAATTTACAGTGTCAACAAGTCCAGCCTAAAGGATGCCATCGTTTCGATGGGTGGTTTTTGCACGGGCGAAATCATCTCGCCGAATGGCTTGATGCTGACCAACCACCACTGTGGGTACGACGCTATTCGCGAAAACAGTACGGTAGAGGCTGACTACCTGACCAATGGTTTTTGGGCCAAATCATACGCCGAAGAGCTCACGAATGAAGGACTTTATGTTTCTTTCTTGGTGCGTATGGAAGACGTAACGGAAGAAATGCTTGCCGCAGTTGAGGGAGCAGAATCAGAAGATGAACGCAATCAAATCATTTCTGCTAAAGGAAAGGAATTGGCAGCGGCAGCTACCCAAGATTCGCATTACAATGCTCGAGTGAGCAGTTTCTACGCAGGCAATGAGTTCTACCTTTTTGTGTACGAGACTTTCACTGACGTTCGCCTCGTAGGAGCGCCACCATCAAGCGTGGGTAAGTACGGAGGAGATACAGATAATTGGATGTGGCCGAGACAAACGGGAGACTTTTCAATGTTTCGTGTTTACAGCGGCCCTGACGGAAAGCCTGCTGATTATAGCCAAGACAATATTCCCCTTTCGCCAAAGCATTTCCTACCTGTATCTATTGCCGGTCTGGAAGAGGGTGACTTTACGATGACCGCCGGTTACCCGGGAAGTACGGATCGATACCTGACTTCATTCGGTATACAGCAAGCACTGGATCTGAAAAACCCAACCATTGTTGAAATCAGAGATGCAAAGCTCGCCGCACTTCGCGAAGACATGAAACAAGATGATGCCGTAAGATTGATGTACGCATCGAAATACGCGCAAATCGCCAACTATTGGAAGTACTTCATTGGACAAACAGAGCAACTGAAAGCCAATAACGTGAAGGAAGCCAAAGAAGAATTGGAAGCAAACTTTCAAAACTGGGCAGATTCTGACCCCGCTCGAAAAGCCAAGTACGGAATGGCCTTGGACATGATCGAAAAAGCCTATGCCATGACCGACAAAAACGTGATCGGTGGTACCTACGTTTTGGAAGGAGGGCTCCTCGGAGCAGATGTCAATCTATTTGCTTACCGAATGGGTAGTCAAATTGATGGATACCTGCAAATGGAAGAAGGAGAAGAGAAAGAGGAAATGAAAAAGGGGCTTATGGCTTACGCCGAAGAATTCTTCGAAGGGGCAAATATGTCTACGGATAAGAAGCTCTTTGCCGTCACTCACGAGTTGTATTCTAAAAATGTACCGGCTGATCAGCAACCTGAGTACATGAAAGACTTGAATGGCAAAATGGACGGCAAGTGGATGAAGTACGCTGATAAGGTTTATTCCAAAAGCATTTTCACCGATAAGGAGCGCATGATGAAATTCTTAACTGATCCATCTCAGAAGACCTATGATAAAGATCCGATGAAGGCTATCAGTGCAGACCTCTTCGCTATTTACCGAGGCAGAGCAGAACAAAATGCCGAAGCCAATGAGATGCTGGTAAAAGGAAACAGACTATTCATTGCGGGACTGAGAGAAATGAATCCCGACAAAGAATTCTATCCCGATGCCAACTCTACCATGCGTCTTTCTTTTGGAAACGTTGCCGACTATGAACCCAAAGACGGAGTGACCTACAACTACTTTACGACCTTGGAAGGGGTGATGGAAAAGATGGATCCCGACGATGACGAGTTTCAAGTTCCTGCAAAGCTGGTCGAACTTTACAAAGCGAAAGACTACGGACAGTATGCCGATAAAAACGGCGACTTGGTGGTAAACTTTATCAGCACGAACGACATTACCGGTGGTAACTCAGGTAGCCCTGTGATCAACGGAAACGGAGAACTGGTAGGATTGGCCTTTGACGGAAACTGGGAGGCGATGAGTGGCGACATCAATTTTGAGAAGTCCATTCAGCGAACCATCTCGGTTGATATTCGGTATGTCCTGTTCATGGTTGACAAGTTTGCCGGTGCGACCAACCTGATTGACGAAATGACATTGGTAAAAACAAAGGCCAAGCCGGCAATGGAAGCGGCAAAAGCACCAATGAATTCAGAAGTGGAAAAAGTGGAGATGAACTAAGTTCATTTCGATAGAAATAGGAAAGCCCGTCGACTCAGTTGGCGGGCTTTTTCTTTTTACCAGCCACAAAATCCTTAAGGTAAAAAGGCTCGAAGTAAGCGGTATCTACAAAGTCGGAAGATTGGTACTTTTGCGCTGCGAGCTTTACCATTCCTTTGGCGGAAGCCTCAACACCTTGGACAAATTCAAAGCCCTTTGGCTCTAGTACGTCAATGCACTTTTCGGCGCCATCGCCAAAGTATAGTACCTTGTCGAAAGCAGAGGCTTCGGGAAAAGATTCAGCTTCCAAAATCTCAGGGCGCGTTAGAAAAACGGCATTTCCTTTTCCGTCAAAACCCGCGCAAAAGACTTCCATCCTTCTGGCATCGATCATGGGTATGAGGAGGGTCTTTTCGTCTCCTGAAAGCAATGAGTTTGCCATGGCTTGAAGGGTGTTTACGGCAATGAGGGGAATACCCAATGCGTAGGCCATTCCCTTGGCTGAGGAAACTCCGATGCGAAGCCCCGTGTATGAACCCGGCCCTTCGCTTACGGCTACTGCATCAATGTCAGAGAATTTAATTCCGCCTTGGCTCATCACGGTTTCTATAAAAACGTGAAGCTTCTCGGCATGGGTATATTTATCTGATCCGTCTTCTTTTACCGCGATAAGCTCCTTTCCGTCGCACAATGCCACGGAGCAATTCTTAGTGGAAGTTTCGAGACAAAGTATCCGTGCCAAAAGTCCTAGTCCTTGCTGTATAAATCTTCTTTGGAAACTGCCTCGACCTTATCGCCTGGCATTAGCTTTTGCGAAACCAAATCGTAAGGTCCACTGATCACTTCCGTGTCCAAATCTATGCCCTTCGTTATCTCAATGTACTTATCGTCTTGGATGCCCGTCTCCACCACTTGGATTTGAGCTCTACCCTCATCGGTAAGCACAAATACGACAGTAAAAGGCTCTCCATCATCTTCGGCTTTTTGCCCCACCAAACGGTCAACTGCCGAAACTTTTTCGGCCTTAGCCGTATCGGTACGGGTCGTTACGCTTTCTATCGGAACGACTACTACATTCTCTTTCCGCGCAGTGATGATATCGACTGTGGCATTCATTCCCGGTCTGAAAGGAGACAATTCAGGATGCTCAGGATCGACTAAGTCGGCGTAAGAATCTTGCAAGATTCGAATCTTCACTTCAAAGTTTGTGACCTGATCGGCAGTCATACCTGAAGATTTGGCCGAGTTGGCAATTTCGGTAACAATTCCTTTAAATTTTCGGTTGATGTAAGCATCTACTTCCACAGCGGCAGTATCATTAAACGCGACTCTTACAATATCGCTTTCGTTTACATCTACCAATACTTCCATGACATCGAGATTGGCTACGCGCATTATCTCCGTACCCGTCATTTGCATGGCTCCTACTACTTGTTCGCCCTCTTCGACTTCTAGCCGAGAAATGGTGCCGTCCATTGGCGCCACGATGGTGGTGCGAGAGTAGGAATCTCCCGCTTCTTTCACCGAAGCTTGTGCGGATTGAACAGTAAATCTTGCCGCTTTTACGCTTTCTTCAGCTGCGGTCACTTCGGCCTCAGCCGTTTCGAAAGTAGCTTGGGCATTGTCAAATTCAGATTGGCTAATTGCCCCGTCTTCGAAAAGTTTTTCGCTTCGTCGAAACGACAATTCAGAATTTCTCAACTGTGCCTTTGATTGAACCAATCGCGCGGCTGCGTTGGCTTTATTGGCCAAAGCATTGTTATATGCAGCCTCGGCTCTGTCCAAAGCGGCTTGCGCCAAATCGGGATTAATCTTAGCGAGAAGCTCACCTTTCAGTACTTTGGCTCCTTCATTAAAGGGCAACTCTAAGATCTTTCCGGAAACTTCAGAAGAGATGATCACCTCCGTTTCGGGCTGAATCTTACCGTTGGCAACTACGGTCTCTACAATCGTTCTTTCTGACGAAACGGCGCTGGTCACTTTAGCGTCACCTTGCGATCGCTTCTTAACGACAGCCACAACAACTAGGGCAAGAATCAGAATTCCTGCAATCCAGAGTAACCGTTTGGTATTTTTATTCATGATGAGTCTTATTAAGCTTTAAAGTGTGATCGGGTTGCCCAGGTAAAAGTCAAGAATCTTCGTTCGAAATACAAAGTCGTACTTCGATCTCAGCATGTCTACTTGGGCGTTGGTGTATTGTGTTTTGGTGAGGTTAAAATCTACCGCATTGATCACCTCTTGCTCATAACGCACTTCGGCATATTTGAAAGATTCTTCCAATGCCCGAACTGCTTGTTCAGATGCCAAATAGGTGTTCATGGCCGCTTTGGCGTCAGCATATGCCTGTTCGATATCAAAACGAAGCTGGTTGGTGATTTGTCGGTAAGAAAGGTTGGCGTCGAGTTGATTGATTTTAGCTCTTTCTACATTTGCTTTGGCTGACCATCCATTGAATATGGGCACACTTAGGGTCAGTTGAAGGTTTTGATTGAAGTTGTCCTGAAGCTGATCGCCAAAATTTTTGGTTTCGAAAGACTGCGTAGTTGGATCTGGCTGAGGAAAAGAGTTTACCGGCAGCACATCACCACCAACTACCACAGTACCTATTGGAAAAGTTGTGAGTTCACCTTCATCCGTAACGACTTGATTCAGTTCAGAAAAACCCGATCCAAGCGAACCACTTAATTGAAGCGATGGATAGAGCTGTCCTTGAGTCGAGCTCAGCGCATACTCCGCTGCGCTTTGTCGTGCTTCCGCGGCCTGAACTTGAGGCATCAGACCTTTAGCTCTCAGGTAGATATCTTGGGCACTATTGCTTAATAGCTCAACACCCTCATCTGTTAGGTCAGGTTTTACAATATCAAACCCTTGCGCTTCGTCATACTCTAGCTGAAGAAGCTGAGTCAAAGAGAGTAGCGATAGGGTTACCGCATTCTCAGCGGTGACCATATTCAGCTGCTCTTGAGCGAGCTGAGATTCCAGATCGAAAAGCATGCCTCTGGGAGACTGCCCTGCATCTACAAGCTTCTCCATTCGATCCACTTGAAGCTGTGTAATTTCTATTTGATTTTGACTTACCAAAAGGCTCTCCTTATTTTGAAGCACGCGCAAGTAAGCCAAGCAAACTTGCAGAGAAATGTCATTCTTAATTGATTCCAGATCATACCTTGAAGCTTCCAAATCTTGCTGATTGCTCTTCATCGAATTCCGCTTTGAAAACCCGTTGAAGACATCCAAGCTCGAGCTCAAAAACAAGTTACTCGTAGAAACCCTGTCTGTGGCAAATTGGTTGGTAAATGGGTCAATTCTCTGTCCGAAATTGAACCCATAAGTCGCCCCTGTATTCAGACTCGGCAATAAGCCAAGCTTGCTTTGCTTGAGGCCAATCTCTGATCTTTGCACGTTGAGGGCACTCTGTTGAACCGTCACATTATTTTGGAAAGCGTAGTCTATACATTTTTGTAAATCCCACTTATCCTGAGAAAAAGAACTATTTGACGCTAAAAAGAAGAAGGCAAAAATAATGGCAATTCTCATGCGGAGTGATTTAATAGGGATAAATGTAAGTATGACCTAGGAGACCAAAACCCGATAAAGTATAAGCGGTAATAGTATTCGGTAAAAGGCTGAAAGCCTTTGTAAGAGATAATGCTTAAAGTTCCACAATCTCGGCCTCTACCCTTCGGTTAGCCTCTTGCTGCCGAGTGTTCACAGGATTGGGGTAGATCATTTTGGCATTGCCAAACCCCTTGTACGTCATCCTGGATTTGTCCACACCTGCCTCGCTCAACTTTTGATAGATAGCCTCAGCCCTGTCCTCACTCAGATTGATGTATGAGCGTTTGTTTTTCTTGGCTTCCCCATTCACATGTCCCTGAATCTCAATCTTCACATTATCATTTTCAATCAAGAACTCGGCTAGTTTCTCAAGTGCGGGCTTGCTTTTCTCTAGAATAACCGCTTGATCACTTTCAAACTTGATATTTCCCAAGTTGATGCGGTCTCCCTTATTCATACGTTTGAGCTGTACGTCGATTTCATAAAGAGAGTCATTCTTTGGAATGAACTGCTCTGTATGTAGTAGGTAGCCTTTCTTGATTACGTTGATATCGTATGTTCGGTAGCTCAACACGTCAATAGAAACTTGAGAGATGAAAGGATATCTGGAAGGAACGGAATCAGGCAGATTGTCGATAAAAACATTGGATTGAATCCGCTCTCCCGTTTCTTTATCCGTCACTGTCACTCTCATCGTACGCAATGGAATTTGATACTCTTCCTGCTCTTCCGTCGATTCCTCTTCTCCTTCAACTATTGGATTCAGCCTACGGTAGTGCAGATGAATACTGTGGCCCTCGTTTTCTCTGAATGGATTGTCAATCAAGAGGTAATAGGTTTGTCCTCGGCGGGCTTTCAAGGCGCGACTATAAGAGCTCCCCGGCCCGGATGGTACGTACTCGTCTACGGACGATTCACTCATACCTGTCTGTCCTTGAACTTCAATGTTCTTTCGGGAAATATTCGTTCGAATCGGAATTTTCTTTCCATCTGTGATATCACGGCAAAAATTGGGACCATCATATAAAAACAGGAGAAAATCAAAGTCATCATCCTTTTGGATGGGAATCAAATCGAAAGTGAAGATGCAATCATATGGTATGGTAAACTTGTACCACACCGAGTTGTGCTCTCTTTGAATAAAGTAGGGGTCACCCAATTCGTAACCCACCAACTCTAGGTTGTTTCCGAAACCTTTAGGCGAATAGACAGGGCCTATCACTGTATCGGGAATAGTCAATGCTCCGATACAATCTGACCCCGTGACGCCCAATTGCACGGGCTTATCTTGGCTAAAGCCTTCAGATTGAATTAACGAGAATATCAGAAAAAGGGCAGTGTAAAAACGCATATATGTCTTGCTCCTAGCTGGCCACTAAATTAGAAGATTCAATTCAATAATTGAGGTTGGGTGCCAGCCACTTTTCCATACTGTCAAAGTCCATGCCTTTTCTGTCAGCCATACTCTTGACTTGATCTTTTGCTATCCTTCCGACACCGAAATACTTGGAATACGGAGATGCAAAGTAGAGACCAGAAACAGAGGATGCGGGATACATGGCAAAGTTCTCTGTCAGCGTGATTCCCGTATGCTCCGTTGCATTCAAAATTTCAAATAATCCGGGCTTCTCGGTATGATCAGGACAAGCAGGATAGCCTGGTGCCGGACGAATTCCTTGGTACTTTTCTTTGATCAACTCTTCATTTGAGAGTTTTTCTCGACGGGCATAGCCCCAAAAGTCCTTTCGAACCTTCGCATGCATGAGTTCGGCAAATGCTTCTGCCAATCTGTCGGCAAGTGCCTTGAGCATGATAATAGAATAGTCATCATGGTTTTTCTCAAATCGTTCGAGGTACCGTTCAATACCTATTCCAGCTGTTACCGCAAAACCACCGATGTAGTCTTTTCTTCCCGATTCCTTTGGAGCGATAAAATCGGCAAGACTTAAATTTGGTTGTCCAGCCGCCTTCTTCACTTGCTGACGCAAACATTCAAATCGATGAATGACTTTTTCAGAGTCGCTGGGATCGTAGACCTCAATCGTATCATAATTCACCGTATTGGCAGGCCATATTCCAATTACGGCTTTTGCTTTGAGCCATTGGTTGGTGACGATTTCCTGAAGCATTTGGGTTGCATCGTCATAGAGTTTATTTGCTTCTGTTCCAACTACTTCATCTTCCAAGATATTTGGAAAACGACCATGAAGATCCCAAGTCTGGAAAAACGGCGTCCAATCAATGTAGCCCATGATCTCACGCAAGCTCGCATCGTAAAAAGTCTTCACGCCAAGGTGTGCCGGCTTTTCCACTTCGGGCTCATTTGCCCAATCAATTTTTAATCGCGACGAGCGGGCTTCTGATAACGAGAGGTATTTCTTCACCTTCTCTTTTCCCGCATGATTGAGCCGGATTTTCTCGTAGTCCTTTTTGACCTCGCCAATGAATTCACCACTCTCTTTCCCAAGCAATCGCTCAACTACAGTAACAGATCGGGACGCGTCTTGGACGTGAACCGTCTGACTATTTAGGTAATGCTGCTCTATTTTCACGGCAGTGTGAACTCGACTCGTCGTCGCACCTCCGATCAAAAGAGGAATATTTAACCCTCTGCGCTCCATTTCCTTTGCTACGCTCACCATCTCTTCGAGACTCGGAGTGATAAGTCCACTCAGACCAATAACATCTACCTTCTCTTCAATGGCTCTGTCCAAAATCTTTTCGGCAGGGACCATTACTCCCATGTCAATCACTTCGTAATTGTTGCAGGCCAATACCACTCCAACAATGTTCTTTCCAATATCGTGCACATCACCCTTCACGGTGGCAAGCAAAATCTTTCCTTGAGCAGAGGTATCTTTGAATTTTTTCTTGTCTTCCTCGATATAAGGCAGTAAGTGAGCAACGGCTTTTTTCATCACCCGAGCGCTCTTAACCACCTGTGGTAAAAACATCTTGCCCGAGCCAAAAAGGTCTCCGACTACATTCATTCCTGTCATCAGCGGGCCTTCGATTACTTGAATCGGTCGCTCAAATAATTGTCGTGCCTCCTCAGTATCCTCGACGATGTATTTATCAATCCCTTTTACCAAAGCATGGCTTAGACGTTCTTTTACTTCGAGGTTTCTCCACTCTTCGATTTGACCCTCTTTCGGTCCTGAGTCTTGAACATTTTCAGCAAATTCCAGTAATCGTTCAGTGGAGTCTTCACGTCGATTGAGCAATACATCTTCTACTCGAGTTAGCAATTCCTCGTCGATATCATCGTAGACTGTAAGCATCGAAGGATTGACGATTCCCATATCCATACCCGCTTTAATCCCGTGGTAAAGAAAAGAGCTGTGCATAGCTTCGCGTACCACATTATTTCCGCGAAAGCTGAACGAAACATTGCTCACTCCACCACTCACCAAAGCTCCGGGAAGGTTTGCTTTAATCCATTTTGTCGATTCAAAAAAGTCGACCGCATTGTTGTTGTGCTCGTCTATTCCTGTTCCAACGGGGAAAATGTTGGGATCGAAAATAATATCGGTCTTGGGAAAACCTACCTCCTCCGTGAGAATTTTGTACGATCGTCCGCAAATTTCTTTTCTGCGCTCGAGGCTGTCGGCTTGCCCCCTCTCGTCAAAAGCCATCACGATAACTGCGGCTCCATAGCGACGCAACTGTTTAGCTTGGTAGATGAACTCCTCTTCTCCCCCTTTGAGGCTGATGCTGTTTACGACCGCTTTTCCTTGCACGCACTTCAGTCCTGCCTCGATTATTGACCATTTGGAAGAATCGATCATGATAGGGATTCTGGAAATCTCGGGTTCAGAAGCTATGAGATTAAGGAACTTCACCATGGCCTTTTCGCCATCGAGCATTCCTTCATCCATGTTGACATCGAGAATTTGGGCACCACCTCTCACTTGTTCCAAGGCTACTTCAATCGCCTCATCGTATCGATCTTCCTTTATTAGGCGCAAAAACTTGCGGCTGCCCGTTACGTTAGTGCGCTCACCAACGTTAACAAAATTCGTTTCAGGAGTGACTACTAATGGCTCAAGACCACTTAATCTTAGCATAGGTTAGTGGATTTAAACGTTAGTCACTTCAGTATGAGCTACGAAACCCATTCTCGGTTTTCTATTCTTCGCAGCTTCTGCCAAAGCATGAATATGATCAGGAGTTGTTCCACAACAGCCGCCGACTATATTCAGAAATCCGGCTTCCAAAAACTCGCCAACCTCTGACGCCATTTCTTCCGGAGTTTGGTCGTATTCACCAAATTCATTCGGCAATCCGGCATTGGGATGTGCACTCACGGCAAATGGAGATTTTTCGGCAAGCACCTTCAAATAAGGTCGGAGCTGAGCTGCTCCCAAGGCACAATTCAAACCAATCGATAGTAGGGGCATGTGCTCGAGCGAAATTAGAAAGGCTTCCGTCGTTTGTCCGGAAAGGGTTCTGCCACTCGCATCCGTTATAGTACCTGATACCATAATCGGAAGTTCGAGATTGAGTTCGTCAAATACCTCATCTATAGCAAAAAGGGCTGCCTTAGCGTTGAGGGTATCAAATACCGTCTCCACCAAAAGCATGTCTACTCCGCCTTCGATTAGAGCTTTTGCCTGCTGGGCGTAATTTTCTTTAAGTTGGTCAAAAGTAACGGCGCGGTATCCGGGATCATTCACATCGGGTGAAAGGCTGGCCGTTCTATTAGTGGGGCCCATTGAGCCAGCTACAAATCGAGGTTTATCCGGTTCTTTCGCCGTAAAACTATCGGCAGCTTCTCTTGCCAGTCGCGCACTTGCCACGTTCAAATCATAGACGGCAGACTCCAAGTGATAATCAGCTTGGGCGATTTGAGTTGAGCTGAATGTATTTGTTTCTGCTATGTCTGCACCCGCCTCGAAATAGAGAGAGTGAATCTCTTTGATAATATCAGGTCGGGTGAGGCTGAGTAGATCATTATTTCCCTTTAGGGAATGTGGGTGATCTTTGAATCGATCACCGCGAAAATCTTCTTCTTCCAACGTGTGACGTTGAATCATGGTACCCATAGCACCATCCAAAACCATCACTCGATTCCTCAGTATATTCTTTATCTCGTTACCCGAAGGTTTCGGTTGCCTCATTATCTATGGAAAAAATGGATTAATGGATCTGATTGAATGAACGCCAAAATCCTCCGATCTCTTTTCGAAAGAAGACAAAAAGCAGCGTTCCAAGGAGGATGTAAGGGATTCCCATTAGGTAGATTATCCCATTGTTCAAGCCATTGGCCAATCCATAACCGGACTCCCCTTGAGCATTTTCTGCTACTGCCTTGCACATGGCGCATTGAGCAACAGAGTCGGTAGAAACCGAAAGCACCAGCATCAGTACCAAGAGAAACAACACGATTTTTTTCTTCCTATTCATCTACACAAAGTTACTAAACGTAGTAAGGTGAAATCATCAAATAAACCACAACTCCTGAGATGGCAACGTAGAGCCAAATCGGGAAAGTGATGCGTGCAATTTTACGGTGCTTGTCAAATTTTTCAGCAAGCGCTCGCACATATGTCAATAAAACTAATGGTATGATAATAATGGAGAGCAGAATATGCGAGATCAATAATGTGAAGTACACTGGGCGAATCCACCCTTCACCACCGAAAGAAGTAGAATCGCTGGTGCTATGATAAATCACGTATAGTACCAGAAACAAGGCAGAAAAGGCGATCGCCGAAGTCATTAACTTCTTGTGGGTTTCGATTTTCTTGTTTTTGATTGAGACAACACCTCCAATCAAGAACAAGGCGGTCAATCCATTTAATGTCGCATAAATGGGTGGTAAGAATGAAGTGTCGTAACCTTCAATTTTTACAGTAAACAAAATTGCTACAACGATAGGAACTGCTATCGAAAGAACAATAATCCACGGCTTACTCTTTTTCTCAACTCCTGCTCCTGTCATGAACTTACTTTTTCTGATTCCTTCAAGGTCTCTTCTTTCTTCAGCATTTTAATATCTGTTACCAGATCATCCACCTCCTTCGAACTGGTTCCGTCATAAAATCCACGGATGTGTCGAGCTCGATCTACTAATACAAACATGCTGGAATGCAAAAATCCTCCCGGTGCACCTGAATCTTCTTGTGTGCTCAGAAGGTATCCTTCGAAACCTTGCTGAAAAATCTCTTCCTGATCTCCGGTGACAAACGTCCATTTCTCGAAATCAGCGCCCTGCTCTTTTCCGTATTCCAAAAGAACTTCAGGTGTATCATTCGTAGGATTGACTGTATGCGACAAAAAAGAAACATCGTCATAGGCAGTATCCTCGAGCATCCACTGCAATCGAGCCATTTGTTTGGTCATAATCGGACAAATGGTGGGGCAAGTCGTAAAGAAGAAATCGACTACCATAATATCTCCCTCGAAATCTTGCATGGTGATAGTCTCACCAAATTGACTCGTAAAAGAAAAATCCGGAACGGTATGATAAATTGTGTCAGGAACATCAGTACCTGCAACGGTAAATATGGGTTCTTTCGGACCGTAATGCGGGAGGATTTCGAAACTATGATCTGCTTTGCTCAGGAAGATTAATATCAACCCAGGGCCAAGCAATAGAGCGAAAAGCAGTAAATATTTCCGTCTCTCAGAAGATTTGTTCATTGTTTGTTATGGCTGAAATTCAAGCCATACGTCATTCAAGTGGCTAGACTCTGTAACGCCAATAAAAAGCAGATAAAGAATAAAAATGGCGTATGGTATGAGTATAACATATCTCAGCGACTTTCGTTCATCACCGAGGTGCATAAATACAAGAACGATGTACCCGGCTTTAACAAGGGTCATTACAATGAATGACCACTTAACAACCGGCCAGAAATCTGTACCCTGCTTGATAAAGATTCCTAAAGCCACCTCTACCGTTGTAATCACCGATAGGAGAATAGTTACAAAATAAATTTTCTTTCGAATCTGCTTTCCATGAGCCTCGTCATGACGGGCATCAACTGAATAACTATCGTTTACAATAAGGTCGTCGCGCTCCATAGTAGTAGATTTATATCAGGTAAAAGAAAGTAAAGACAAATACCCATACCAAGTCAACAAAGTGCCAGTACAAACCTGTCTTTTCAACCATCTCGTAATGGCCGCGTTTCTCGTAAACTCCATTAATGACACCAAAGAATACAATGATGTTAATCAAGACTCCACTGAATACGTGGAAACCATGAAATCCCGTTATAAAGAAGAAAAAGTTAGCGTACTGTGGTGGACCATATTCATTGATGGTCATATTAGCACCTTGCACATAATCGATTCTATCATTGAAAAGTGAAACCGCCTTATCTCCTATAATCGTCGATTCGTTATCTTCTCCCTTATTGGCAATGAGGGCGAAACCTTCAAATTCTGCGGCAGTCATTCCATGTGGAATCTCTTCAGCCAAGAAATATTGAGCATTGTCTTCAGTCGTGATATATCCACCCGAGCCGTGTATAAAGTGGCTCCATTCCCAAGCTTGGGATCCTAAGAAGATAAATCCTCCAACGATCGTCAAGGCCAACCACTTGGTAACACCCTTTCGGTCCATTCTATGTCCAGCCTCAACGGCCAGAACCATTGTAACGGAACTAATGATGAGAATGAAGGTCATTAAGGCTACATAAATAAGCGGGAAATTTCCATGTAGTCCTGGAAGTGCGTGAAATACTTCTTCACCGATCGGCCATGCACCTGTGTAGGCTTGGCGAGCGTAGCCGTACGCTACAAGGAGTCCGGAAAAGGTTAAGGCATCTGAGACGAGGAAAAACCACATCATCATTTTACCATAGCTCACACTGAAAGGCGAACGTCCGCCGCCCCAAAGAACTGTTTTATCAATAGCTTTAGTAGCTTCTCCTGCCATTGCTCAAAATTTTGTGCAAGTTTAGTGAATTAAAAGCAAAAAGAGCAACAAATAGAGCCATAGTCCGTCGACAAAATGCCAGTAAATAGCACCCAATCTTAATCGCAAATTGCTTAATCCCTTTTTCTTTCCAAGTTGAGAGACGATAAGAATACCGGCTAAAAACAGAATTCCGCCTAGCACGTGGAGTAGGTGGACAAAACTCAAAATGTAGATGTAACTCGCTGTGGAGTTGCTATACACGGCAATTTCATCGAGCAAGGGCTTCTCTCTCAAGTCGTCATTTGGTAAATAATATTCTCCTTCTTCAAACACCAATTCTTGGCCCTGAAAGGATATAGTGTAGTCTTCTCCGTAGACTCCGTCTAAATTATCAATGTGACCCGAGAGGTAACTGCCTTGACCGATCAATTCATTCCAACCCATATATTGGCTGACGCCAAACCCAAGACCCAGAAGTAAGGTAACTCCTAATAATGCAGTGGCTTTACTCTCTTTTCCTTCATTGGAAGCATTGACCGCCAATTTAATCGTCAAGCTACTTAACAAAATGAGAATAGTACTGATGTAAAAAGCGTTGGGCATGGATATATTCACCCAAATCTCGTTGTACGAACTAATGACATATGCACTCGAAAAACCCGCAAAGAGCATCACGATGCTAAATATGCCAATGTAGAGCACCATTTTTTTCGTGCGCTCATTGCTTGGTGATTGTTCCACCGCCTGAATATTTATTGAAGTTGCCATAAGTTAAAATTTGTCGATTAATAAGATCAACTGAGCGATAGGCAAGTAGAAGAACGAAGCAAACATAACCGCTCGAGCAGATTTGTCGGATTTCGTTCTGAGTAGTTTAAAAGCAGGTATTGCGAATGCTATTCCCACCAAAGCAAGTGCAATGGCAGCAATTGGTCCGATAAGATCAAAAGCCCAAGGCAAAAGAGAAACAGGAATTAAAAACAGCGCGTAGAGTAATATCAAAAAAGCGCTTTGTCCATCCTTTCCTTTGGAAGGCAAAAGATGGTATCCTGCCTTCTGGTAATCTTCGTGAGAAACCCATGCAATGGCCCAAAAATGCGGAAACTGCCACATAAATTGCATAGCAAAAAGAAGTCCTGCGTAGAGGTCGAAATCGGCAGTAGCTGCCACATAACCCAACATGGGTGGTATGGCACCGGGAAAAGCTCCTACAAATACGGCGATGGATGAATATCGCTTGAGAGGAGTATAAAGCAATACGTAACTGAACAAGGCCAGCGCTCCTAAAACTGCAGCGAGCTGATTAAACATGAAAAAAAGCATTACCAAACCAGCCACACCCATGGCAGTGGCCAAAAGAAGTGATTCAATCACGCTCATCGTTCCTTGGGGAAGAGGACGATTTTTAGTGCGATTCATGAGGGCATCCACATCTCGCTCTATGACTTGATTAAACCCGTTTGAAGCTCCTGTCACCAAGACACCGCTCAGTGAAAGCCAAAAAACCTCAATCCATGAAAACGTAACAGCCCCTATTCCATAGCCAATTATAGAAGAGATGACTACTAAAGAAGTGAGTCGCAGTTTGGCAAAAGCCGCATATGCTCCGAGCTTAGCTCTCACGATAACAGGAAAAGATTTAGATGCAGAATTGGCAAGCATTTAATCAAAAAAATTCGAGTGCAAAGATACTTATTTTTTGAGGACGCTTCCTTAAAAGTCCGTGTAGGTTCGGAAGAGTTCTGTTGCCAAACGAACACCAAAGATGTGCTCGTTGTTTACACTTGAACCTTCTTGATCCAATCGGCGATAGATATAATATGCCGAAGCCCTCAAATTTATTTTTCGATTGAGAATAATTCCTGCCGCTACCCTCTGATAGAATAACTTCGATTGGATCCCTTGCCCTATTTCGTTCCCATAGATCTCAGCCGGATTGGCATAACTGCGGTAGATATCTCCACCTAAGTTCAGCGTATCAGGATCTCTACCGTATAGCGCGAAATTCCACTGTCCTTCAAAAAAGTAATCCTCTTTTTCATAGTAAGCCTGTATGAGTCCCTCATAAAAATTAGTACCAAGAGGATGCGCCAAAGGCTGATTGTAATGTCCAAAGTTTTGCAGAACACTCCCGTGAGTGTACGTAAATGGTCTCGCCAAATTGAACTCTCCGCGCAGAAAAGATTTTTCCAAACCAAAAACATCAAAAGACTTAAAGCCAATTTGAGCTCCCCATTTATTTCCCCACCAGCCGTCCCTGGCTCTGAATTCGCTCAATAGAAACTCATCAAAAACCAGCTGGCCATAAAACATCATTTTCGAAGTAGCCTTGAAAGAAAGGTCCAAACCGATAATAGCATTGTCAGGAGAACCAATGGAGAACTCTACGGGTCGAAAGAAAATAATAGGATTAAGGTAATTCGGGTCAAATCCTCTTTCAGAGAGCGTGTCACTGCCCTGCCAAATGATGGTTTCGAATAGGCCCACATTGAACCGTGGTGAAATAGCCCAATTGAAATAATGGGTAGAAGAAAACTTATCTCGGTAAGCCGAAGGTCTTGAAGGGTCGGCCGAGATATCCTGAAGTGCGCTAAAAAGATTAATATACTTGATATTCCAGACGTTCGTCTCGATTTTCAAGTAGGGATAATTATAAGCTGCATCGCTTAAAAAAAGGGATCGATGTCCATTCCCGAAAAAGTTTTTTCCGTATCCGAGCTCAAAAGTGAAAAAGTCATTTGCTCTAAAATTCAAGGCTGCCGTTGGCATTATAAAAGCACTTCCGCCCGACGACAAATTTCTGCCGCGCGAAGGAAGGACACCCAAACTATCCGTAAATACATTTAGATATTGAGGCTGGGCCAATACACCGCCGACCAAGTCAGCATTGAATTTGAATTTCCCTTTTGATGCAGAAATAGCAAAGCCTCCACTCGCTTCATAGATTGCATCAGCTTGTGTAGAGTAACCTCCTTCTAACTGAACGATCGGAAGGATCCCAAATCCTGCTTGTCCTGAATCAGGTTTCGACCAAAAGCTAAAATCAGCTGAATTAAGGAGAGGCGAGCTGCCCGAATCAAGCACGGCTTCATACCAATGACCTCGCACTGAGGTAAATGATCTTTTAGAAATGGAGTATACTTCTTGACTTTCAAGAAATAAGCCTTGAGAACTTGCTTGCCCTGAAAGACCAAGAATCGCAGTGATAATAGAGAGTCTAAGCCTCAGTTGCTTCAGAAACTTTTTGTTTGGACTTCCAGAACCTGAACAAGAAAACAGTGTGAACAAGGGCAAAACTTATCAGCATCATTGAGAAAAAGGCAACCGTAGGACTGTAACCCTTAAATCCTAGTGAAACCAAAGGCACAGCGATAACGACCAAATATAGGTACAATGCAGTGAACACATGGCCATATCCGCTATCTATAAGTTGGTGGTGAATGTGATTTCTATCGGGCGAAAAGGGTGAGCGACCTTTCAATATTCTCAAGGTAAAAACTCGCAGCGTATCTACGAGCGGGTAGGCCAGGACACTTAATGCAAAAACTGCAGATGATACATTCTCAGTCCACCCATCGAGGAGCCGAGTATCAGTCTCAATGCATTTCATCGCCATTACAAATACAAAGGCGCCGATAAACAGAGAGCCCGAGTCTCCCATAAAAATCTTAGCAGGCGAAAAATTAAACAGTAAAAACCCTCCTAACGATCCTGCCAAGACGAAAGCCATCATACTAAAGTCGTATTGATACGTGCCGTAAAACCAAAGACCGAAGTAAACGGAACAGATAAACCCTGTTCCCGCGGCCAATCCGTCGCTACCATCTATCAAATTAATGGCATTCACAATAACGATATATGTGAAAACTGAAAGACCAACACTGGCCCATTCGGGAATCTCGTAAATACCGAAAACACCGTGCATACCCATTATTCTGATATCCGCCATGACTACCAGAATGAAACCCACGATAACATGACCAATGAGTTTTTTCATAGGCGCAACGCCAATGATATCATCCTTCACACCAATAAAGAAGAGCAAAATAGTCGCAGCAATCAAAAACTTGAAGTCACTAACAGACTCTGAAAAATGGTGGAGACTCCCAAAATAATTCAGGTTATCCGACGGAAACCAAAGCGAGTATGCGAAGATGCTGGCGGCGAAAATGATAATACCCCCAATAGTAGGAGTGCTTTTTCGGTGCTTCTTTCTCTCCTCATTAGGATCGTCTACGAGCTTCTTCATCTTAGCCACTTTGATGAGGGAAGGAGTAGTGAGGAGAACGACAAAAAAAGACGTCACAAAACCTAGGACAATCTCTTTCATAAAGTAATAGTGTTATTTAAAAATATTTTCAAAAGTCGCGATAAATATTGGACAATGCCGTTCTGATACCCATATACCAAAATCCATTCGCACTTTCATCATTTTCTATACTCTCACTCCTATATGTATACCCCGTATATACCTGAAAGTTACAGCTTGGATTAAAGATATAACCAATTTGCAAATCAGTATTTAAAACTTCTTGCAGAGTCTCATTAGGCGAGAATTCATCGGAAACTTCCGAATTTGTATAGACTGACTTTAAACGGCCAAAAATTCGGTTGTGGTAATAAGTGATTACCCCAACCACTTCAGAGAAGTCTCGTCCAAGAACGTGCCCAAGGGGCTGATTGAAGTGATAGGCGGATTGAAGATTGTTAGGATTTCTAGTCGCACTATTGCTTGATTGATTGAACTCGGCTTGAAAATCGAAACGATCGAAAATTCCTGACCAGCGGCCTCCAATTTGAAAACCATCTAGATTGACACGCCCACTGCTCGAAAGAACCTGTCCATAAATTTTGACCGTTGGAATGATGAACCAAGCGGCATTGAGACCGAGCCTGGCATTATTTTCTTCATCGTCCAACCCGAGTATTGCCGAGTTCATCCCTGGAATGGGTATCAATGCTCTGTAGTCGAAGGGTTGGCTTCCTAAGCTGTCGTCGAAGACTTTCCAAATCACCTCTTCAAAAAATCCGAGCTCCAGATTGGGAAGCGGCTTAAAGGACAGGTAATTCCAAGAGGCTACTTTCCGTTTGAAAATTGCTTCAGGAGTTTCTCCTTGAGGTAGTCTTTCCAAATTTTGCAACAGGGCCAGCGTGTACCGATGTTGAAGTCGCCCTTCAATCGCATCTATCTCATAAGAAGCAAAGGGATAATTATGTGCATTGTCTGAAAGAAGCAGCGACCTATATCCGTGACCTATAAACTGCTTATAATGACCAAAAGACAGATTTAGCCAGTCAGCAGCCTCAATTCCTACGAATCCGCTTGCCATGCTATAATCGTAACCTCCTTCGCCGAAAGGTTTTATTCTTCCCGAACCCGGAAAGACTTGGGTCGAATCCACAAACCTATTGATGTACGCAGCATACCTACCTTGATTTTCTCTAAAATCAGTATAGAAATAAACATTCTTACCGATCTGTCCTTGAACGGCGAAACCACGAGTGTTTTGAAACAAAGAGGTTTCCTCACGATCGGCACTTATTTGATCTAACGTTTCACGCCCAAACCCAAAATCGAACAAGAAATCAGCGTAAATTTTGAAATCGGGTTTGTCGAGCTCAATCAGGTGAGCACTGAAAATTTTCTCGGTAATCTTGTAATAGTATTCAGCAGTATCTTTCGCAAATCCAGAGACTCGAGAAACGTCGGCGTCACTCATCAAAATAGGTTTGGCACCACTGTGAACGGTAGCCTGAGAACCAAGACCAACCCTCTCCTGCCTTAGTTGTGAAAGCCTGTCGAAAGGAAGCGTGTAAACTTGGGAGAAAGAATTTATCCCAAGGGTGCATAATATAAGAATGAGGATGAACCTCAGCATAATCAGGCTTTAACTAAAGAGGCTTTAAAATCTTGATAAACACTCCTTATACCTTCCTCCAATGATACTTGAGCAGTCCAACCGAGTTGGTTGATTTTAGAAACATCCATGAGTTTGCGTGGTGTGCCATCCGGTTTTGACCGGTCGAATTCCAGACGACCGTCAAATCCCACAATATCGGCAATAAGATGAGCCAGATCAGCAATAGATATTTCCTCTCCGATTCCAACATTCACAAACTCCTTTCCATCGTAATTTTCCATCAAGTAAATGCAAGCCTCTGCCATATCGTCTACATGGAGAAATTCCCTTTTGGGCGTTCCCGAACCCCAAATCTCTACCGCACTTGAACCAGATTCTTTGGCTTCATGGAATTTGCGCAATAGCGCTGGTAAAACATGAGAGTTCTTTAGATCGTAATTGTCATTAGGCCCGTAAAGATTGGTGGGCATGGCGGAGATATAATTGCAACCATATTGGTCGCGATAAGCTTCACACATTTTTATACCTGCAATCTTTGCAATGGCATAAGGCTCATTGGTAGGCTCGAGCAAACCAGTAAGCAAGTATTCTTCCTTCAACGGTTGGGGGGCCAACTTCGGATAGATGCAAGATGATCCCAAAAAGAGGAGCTTTTTAACTCCGGCTCTGTAAGAAGCATCGATCACGTTGAGTTCTATAGCCAGATTATCGTGAATGAATTCAGCCCGATACGTATCATTGGCGCTTATGCCCCCTACTTTGGCTGCAGCCAAAAAGACGTACTCAGGTTTTTCTTCTTCAAAGAAAAAAGTAACCGCTGTTTTGTCTCTGAGATCAAGTTCGCTTGATGTTTTTCCGATTAGGTTGGTATACCCGGATTCTTGAAGCGCACGAAAAATCGCACTACCTACCATCCCACGATGACCTGCTACGTATACTTTAGCTTCTTTATTCACTACTCGTTATAGTTCATTACCGCATGACCACCGTCTAAAAGGTACTTGTCCCTTTTGAATAGATCGAGGTCAGCCTCAACCATTTCCTTGATCAACTCTTCAATATTGTATTTATGGTGCCAATTCAATTTTTGCTGCGCCTTGGTTGGATCACCAATAAGGAGATCTACCTCGGTAGGCCGATAATACTTTGTGTCGACTTTGATGAGGACTTTTCCCGTTGCCTCGTCATATCCTTCTTCCTTCTCTTTCTCTCCACGCCATTTTATCTTGATTCCAACATGAGAAAAAGCATTTTCGATGAAAAACCTAACGCTATATGTCTTGCCCGTTGCCAATACAAAATCTTCGGGCTTATCGTGCTGAAGCATTAGCCACATTCCTTCTACATAATCTCTGGCATGTCCCCAATCTCTTTTGGCATCGAGGTTCCCCACAAAGAGTCTCTCTTGTAATCCCAATTTAATTCGGGCAACGGCTCTCGTTACTTTTCTGGTTAGAAATGTCTCACCTCTCAACGGACTTTCGTGATTAAAAAGAATTCCATTTACCGCAAAGAGATTATAAGCTTCTCGGTAGTTTTTAATTATCCAAAACGCGTAGAGTTTAGCCACGGCATATGGGCTTCTCGGATAGAAGGGTGTACTTTCTGACTGTGGCGTTTCTTGTACCAAGCCATATAGCTCACTGGTTGATGCCTGATAAATTCTTGTCTTCTTTTCTAAACCTAATATTCGAACCGCCTCGAGAATTCGGAGGACACCCATCCCGTCTACATTAGCAGTGTATTCCGGAGTTTCAAATGAAACCTGAACATGTGATTGAGCACCCAAATTATAGATCTCATCAGGTTGTATCTCTTGAATCAGTCGGATGATATTTGAGGCATCGGTTAGATCGCCGTAATGCAAGAAAAAGTTGACATCCTTTTCGTGACGGTCCTTGTACAAGTGGTCAACTCTATCTGTATTGAAGAGTGAACTCCGCCGCTTGATTCCGTGAACTTCGTAACCCTTATCAAGCAGAAGTTCTGAGAGATAAGCTCCATCCTGTCCGGTTACACCGGTTATTAAGGCTACTTTTCTTGACATGTCCTAATTTTTTGCAAAAGTAAAAAGAATACGTTCTTCCCTGCTTAGTATCCCGAGCCTGAACCTGAAACACTTTCGATCGGATGCCAGGTTGTTTTGATTTCTTGAAGGTCCATTATTCGCTGCGGTGATTGAGAGGCTTTAGCTTCTGAATTGTAAAATTTTGTCCGCTTTACATTGTCAGAGGCATACTGCCCTATGGCAATAGAATCTTCAGATGCTGCGTCCCAAATCACGAATGCATTCACATCCATGTGTGAGGCAAAATGAGGCAGAAGTTCTTTTCGATTTCCGGTTAGCACATTGACTACCCCGCCCGGAACATCAGATGTGGCAATGACTTCGGCCATGGAAATAGCACAAGTCGACAAATCCTCTGAAGCCAAAACTATAGCCGTATTTCCGCCACAGATGGCCGGAATAAAAGCTTCTAAAAACCCAAGCAGTGCCGACGTATTTGAAGCAAAGGAAGCCACAACACCAGTGGGTTCAGGTACTGAAAAGTTAAAATGTGATGAAGCCACCGGGTTTACAGAACTAAACACTTGCACATATTTATCGCACCAGCCCGCATAGTGAACGAGGTAGTGTACAGAGGCAGAAAACTCTTGATGAGCACGCTTTTCAGTATATCCCAAATCCTTCATCTCTTTTACAAAAAGCTCTTTCTTTTGCTGGAGCATTTCTGCAATGCGATAGATAATTTGAGATCGGTTATAAGCCGACTTAGCAGCCCAACCTCCTTGGGCCTTGCGGGCAGCTACTACTGCATTTCTAAAGTCTTTTCGCGAAGACAGACACATATTGGCAATCAGCTTATCCGAGCTGTTTCGAACCGGATAGAAACGACCGCTTTCGGTCCTCGGAAAAGCTCCGCCGATGTACAGTTTGTATGTTTTCATAACTGCTATGCCTTCTGATGATGTTGTTTCTTTCTTGGCCATTATTCCTGCAAGTTTAAGTAAGCAGACAGTCCGTGAATTCCACCCTCTCTGCCAAATCCTGACTCTTTGTACCCACCAAAGGGTGAAGTTGGATCGAACTTGTTGAACGTATTTGCCCAGACTATTCCTGCCTTGAGCCTTGAAGTCAAATTGAAAATCTTGGAACCCTTGTCAGTCCACACACCTGCTGAAAGTCCGTATGGTGTGTTGTTGGATTTGTCAATCACTTCGTCAATGGTCCTAAAAGTCTGCATGGCCAGCACAGGTCCAAAAATTTCTTCTTTTGAAATAATGCTGCTTTGGGAGACATTGGTAAACAAAGTCGGCTTGCACCAATAGCCTTTCTTGGGAACAGCTACCTGAGATTGATACATCTCAAATCCGTCCTTTTCTCCCGCTTTCAAATACTTTTCAATGGTTTGGAGTTGGCCTTTCGAGTTGATTGCACCTACATCTGTGTTCTTATCCATCGGGTCGCCGACAATAAGCTGATTCATGCGGTGCTTCAGCTTTCGGATTACCTCATCAGCCACATTCTCCTCAACGAACAGGCGAGAACCCGCACAGCAAACATGGCCTTGATTGAAGTAAATACCATTAACAATCCCTTCTACCGCTTGATCTATAGCCGCATCTTCAAAAACTATATTTGCCGCTTTACCTCCTAGCTCAAGGGTTAATCTGGTCGACGTACCGGCTAGTGAACGACGGATCATCTTACCAACTTCTGTTGAGCCGGTGAAGGCAATTTTGTCAACATCTGGATGCTCTACCAGCGCCTTGCCTGTTTCACCTGCTCCGGTTACAATATTCACGACTCCGTCGGGTAGGCCAGCATCTCGAATCAATTCGGCCAGCTTCATGGCTGTAAGCGAGGTAGTCTCTGCGGGCTTTAGGACAACGGTGTTTCCACAGGCCAATGCGGGCGCTAACTTCCACGCAGCCATGAGAAGCGGAAAATTCCAAGGGATAATTTGTCCGACCACACCGATTGATGTGGGAGAGCTATTCGCGAAAGCATAATCTAATTTATCGGCCCAACCTGCATGATAGAAAAAGTGTGCTGCTGCTAATGGAACGTCGACATCTCTGGATTCTCGAATGGGTTTTCCACCGTCCAAAGATTCGATCACGGCAAACTCTCTGGCACGTTCTTGCATTAAGCGGGCTATGCGATAGATGTACTTTCCTCTTTCTGCAGCCGAGATCTTTGACCAAGTGGTGTCATATGCTTTACGTGCAGCTTTCACTGCCTTGTCCACATCTTTCTCTCCCGCCAATGCAATTTCACTCAAGCTTTCCTCTGTAGCTGGATTTATAGTTTTGAAATACTTTTTTGAGGAAGGAGGCACAAACTTTCCGTTGATGAAAAGGTCGTATCGCTTATCGATAGTAACGTGTCCTGTGCTTTCAGGAGCAGGAGATAAATCCCAAGAAATATCTTTTTTTGTTTTGGCCATAATTAGTCGAGGGCAAAGTAATTTGCAGATTGATAGATTCCCGTTTCTTGTTTCACCAGTTGCTTCAGTAAATCATTTGCCAGAGAACTCGCTCCAAAGCGAAACCATTCGTTGGTCAACCAAGCTTCACCAAGTGTTTCTTTTACCATAATAAGATAGTGTAGCGCAAGTTTGGAGTTTGATATTCCGCCGGCAGGTTTCATTCCTACCATTTTACCGGTAGCGTGATAATGATCTCGAATGGCTTCCAGCATGACCAAAGTGACGGGCAAAGTGGCAGCCGGGCTGATCTTACCCGTTGAGGTTTTAATAAAATCGGCTCCGGCGGAAATAGCAATCTGAGAGGCAAAATAAACAGCATCTAGATTTCCGAGCTCACCGGTTTCCAAGATAACCTTCAATCTAGCTTTTCCGCAAGCTTCCTTTACCGCGGAGATTTCGTCGAACACATAAGCGTAATCGCCTTGGTGAAAGCGACCACGGGAAATGACCATATCGATTTCGTCAGCGCCTTCGGCCACCGCTTCTTTGGTTTCGTCAAGTTTGTATTTCAAAAAGGACTGTCCTGAAGGGAATGCAGTAGATACTGACGCCACTTTGATTCCCTTATGTGCTACAAGAGACTTGGCCAACTTCACGAAAGTGGGGTAAACACAAACTGCCGCCACATGGGGCAGATCGGGCAGACTATGATGCAAATGAGCAGCCTTGTGGCAAAGCTGACGGACTTTTCCTTCCGTATCTTTTCCTTCAAGAGTGGTCAAATCAATCATATTCAAGGCCATTTTAAGACCTTGTTTCTTCGCGTCTGTCTTGATACTTCGAGATTGAAAGCGAGCACATCGCTCTTCTACTCCAACCTGATCAATGGCTTTTCGCCTAATATTGGAGAGACTAAATGTAGATTTTGCCAATTAGCTGGTTTTTTTCAAATATAGAAAATCAACTTGACCAGATGACAAAACAAAAAAAGCCCTACAAAATGCAGGGCTTTCAATTTTCTGATCAGATGTTCTTAACGTAGAGTAAACCTGATTGGTAAGTTGTATTGAACTTTTACCGATTTACCCCTTTGTTTTCCAGGAGACCATTTTGGCATACTCTCCACTACGCGGATGGCTTCTTCATCGCAACCCCCGCCAATAGACCTTAGCACTTTCACGTCCTTAACGCTACCTTGTTCGTTTACCACGAAAGTCACGTAAACCGTACCTTGAATACCCGCATCTTTTGCAATAGCAGGGTATTTGATGTTCTTACCAAGATATTTCATCAATGCCGCTTCTCCTCCGGGAAAACTTGGCATCTCCTCCACGATAGTGAAGATTTGTTCCTCAACAACCTCTTCTTCAGCCTCTTCGATAAACTCGATCTCAGTATCTTCATCGACCTCAAGATCTTCAATAACGAGCTCTTCCTCGATTTCCTCTTCATCTTCTACAATTTCAATAACCGTAGTAGGTGCCGGAGGTGGAGGTGGAGGTGGAGGCTGTTGTTGTGAAATAGGGATAATCTCTTCTTCGATCAAATCCAATTCGAGTTCTCCCAAATCTTTTACTTCAGTTTCATAAGCCTTCCATTCAAATGCTACTAAAACCAAGGCTAGAGAAAACAACAAACCTATTATGATGAGCGGTACGCGCTTCTTTTCGAGGTTTGCTTCAGGACTTTTCTTTAATTCCATGTGTTCCGTTTTTTACAGACTCAGCGAAAATAGTAAAGTTTGAATACTTAATCGACGAGAGTCCTAATTTTTAACTTTCTATGTTTATCAACTATTGTGCCTGATCTTTTATTTCAAAGAGAAAGTTACAGGCATAACGAAGCTCACGCTGACAGGCCGACCTTGATGAAATCCAGGATTCCACTTCGGCATGGCTTCGACGGCTTTGATTGCTTCTTCGTCCAAGCCGCCTCCTACTTTTCTCATCACCTTGATATCAGTTATAGTCCCATCCTTTCTAACGGTAAACCCCACATGAACTTTACCCGAAATACCAGCGCGTTTTGCCATCTGAGGGTAAACTACTTGATTTTGGAGAAAAGCGACTCTCGCTGAATCACCGCCCGGGAACTCAGGCATAACGTCTGCAATAAATATAGGCTCTTCATCAATTGCTGGCTCAGGCAATCGAGCAATATCCTTAAATATTGGTTCATTTCCGAGGTCAGGAAACTTCAATACTTTTTTCAAAGGAACAGTTTCGTCGTATTTAAATCGATCGATTATGGTTTTAGCCAGATCATGTTTCACCTCTTCTTTTTTCTCAACAGGTTTTTCCTTTTCTCTGAAAGAAGGTGGAATTATTGTCGCCTCGAATATTGAGACTTCCAGTGTGCAATCTGGTGTGGAAGACCTTTCATCGACGGGTGTTCGCCATTCGAAAGCCGATAAGACAATGGCGCAAGCAACGGCAAGGCCTAAGAGAAAAAAGGTCGGTTTGTTGCGTTCGAGTTCTACCTCGCGCGATTTTTTAGTCTGCATAGTACACGGTTTTTTAAACAGAAAAACCGCCTTGTGGCCACTCAGCTTTTTTATCTGCGGAGTTTATTGAATAGCCAAATTGCAAAGACTGTGCCTAAGGCTGAACCTATTGTATCTGCTACGAAATCGAGTACACTGGCAAACCTAGTTGGAAAAGCTACGCCCTGGAGAATTTCAGTTGCACCACCGTAAAATGCGCCAACTAAAAAAACTGCCAAAAGCGACTTTTTGGTCAGGTGATCTTGTCGTTTGATCAATCCCCAAACTATCAAAATAGCCAATAAACCGAATACTGCTACATGTGCGAGCTTATCTTCAATATCAATGGCCCAAAAGTCTATGTCAGGAAGATCCTTTCCCGGAAGGGACATCAATAAAAGAATAAAGGCGGCCCATGAAAGAGCCGCCCAATATGCTTTAAGAAAAGAAGGTTTTTTAAGCCGTGTGCGATTTGTAGGCATCAGCGTCCAAGAGTTCTGATAGGTCTGGTTCACCCTCAAATTCGATTTTGATCATCCATCCTTTTCCGTAGGGATCTTCATTTACCAATTCAGGATTTGATTCAAGTTCTTTGTTGAACTCAATGACCTTCCCTGTCATTGGCATAAACAGGTCGGAAACGGTTTTGACCGCCTCAATTGTTCCGAATACTTCTCCTGATTCCAAATCCTCTCCTTCGGTCTCAATTTCGACGAATACGATATCACCCAATTCGCCTTGAGCAAAGTCAGTAATTCCAATTGTGGCTGTATTGCCTTCAATTTTGATCCATTCGTGGTCTTCTGTGTATTTTAATTCAGCAGGAAAATTCATTATACCTTGTTTATTGAGTCAATGTAAAGCGCAAAGATACTCCGGTGTTTATGTTTGATGTAGGGAATGAAATGGAAACTTTCGGTTTATTGATCTGGTGATCATAAAAGGCTCTGATATTCAGTCGGTCTGAGATCACATAATCGATAGCCGTTTTTATCGAAATCAGATTTTGACCTGAAGTAATTTGATTTGTTCCCTCTTGCATTCTTCTTGCAATGACTTCAGTGTCACGAATACTTAGGTCAAATCTCACATTAAGGTCACTCTTTCTCTTTTTTCCAGCCAGCTTAATTTCTACATCAGGAAAGCGATATCCAAGTCCCAAAACAATTTCATCACTTCTATTCTCTGTAAGCTGGAAATTAGTCGTGCTGAAAGCCAAGACTCTGTTCTTGTTGATCTCGAAATTGGTGATCAGCGAGTTTTGCCAAGTCATATCTATTCTAATCAACGGACTTAGCTGTTCGCTTATAGTTATGGCATTGATCTGATTCTCGGCAATAAAGTTTTCTTCAATGGAATTGTCTCGAGCAGGTGTACCATCAGAGTTTGTTCCCGCAGCGAGGTTGGTCGTGAAATTACTGATACTAAATGTACTGCGGTAAGCATGAGAGATATTTACTGTTCTGAAAATCTTCTTTAGTGCAGGAATCTTTGAAAGACCGTCATAGTTGACAGACCAATTTGGATTTCTGATTGCATCCCAAAGGGAATAATCGCTCACGAAGAAATTTACACTCTGTGCATCCTGCCCGGTGTAAGCTGCCACAAATGCCGCTATAACCACTTGCTGTGAGGAGGGGCCAAAACCATCCGCATATGCTCCTTCAAGACCCGAATTTGGTTCTGAAAACCCTGTTTCTCTTGCAAGTCGATTGGATATTTCAGGTCTGATATCAAGGAAAGTCTGGAAAACGGGACTAAGATTATTGACATCCTTTGTCCACAGCGTGCTCCAAGCATTCAAGGTAGTACTGAAACTTCCGGTCTTGAATTGACTCTCTTCTAAATACTGCTGCAGATCAGGGTTGTATCTGAAAAAAGATCCGTCATTATCCGAACGACTCCTTTGTGCGGTCAATTCGATTCTCAAATTGGGTAGTGGTTCAAGGTTAAGCCTCAAGTTGAAATCCTCTGTGTACGTTTGGAGATACTGCTGGTTGATAAACTCGTTTTCTACAAGCCACCCCTTTAGGGCTGCTTGCTGATTAAAATTATCTATTTGGTGTCCAAATACGAAGTCTACACCCGGAGCATTAAACCCTGGGTCCATACCAATGATATTGGATGTCCGGTTGTATCCCGGAAGCATCGTTCCTTCATTTTGGCTGTAGACGACACTCAAGTTTTTGACGCTCATCAACAACTTGGCGAAATAATCCAGCACAGTTATGGTGTTTTCGTCTTTTTCTTTTTTCTCAGGTTCTTCCTCCTCTCCGTCCTTCTTTTCTTTTTCTGCTTCATTTCGGCTTGACCCTCGCGACAGTGACCTACCACCGCCTCTACCCTGTCGCTGGAATTTTCGATTTACGTTTTTGAAATAGTCAATCTTATTGTAAAGAGACAGGAAGTTTAACTGACCATTAATAGAGATATTCCTAGAGTTCTGAATGACATTACCCAAGGTGTCTTGAGAGAATGGTGCGCGCTGCCAATTGTAACTTCCGCTATACCTTAAATCAGTAGTTACCCAATCTAGAATTGGAATTTTGTTGATGGGCACTCGGTAGTTGGCAGAGAAATTTTGATTAAAGGTTACGTTATCACCGAAGCTAGTAATACTCCTCCAGATTGTATCACGGTATTGATTGTATGATTCTCTTTCCCCTTTATCAACTCTGCCTTGGGGTTCATCAATAAAGGAAAGATTATTGGCACTATATGTTAATCGGATGGATTGTGTGAGGTCATGCTGAACATCGTAAATCCGATTCCAGTTGAAAGTTTTGGTATACAGAATAGGTTGTTCAAAATTGAATACGTCGCTATTGTTTTTAAACTGTTGCTCACTGTAGGTTCTATTTATTTCGGACCTAAATGAGAAGGACTTCGGGATCAATGTGAAATTGAAATCTCGGATCAGAGCTAAGTAGTCGGACTTACGCAGAAACTTGCTTGTAGCAAATGGCTTTATATTCTTCGGTTTGGCACTGTAGTTATATCCCAGACCAATCCTAAATTGCCTTTGATTGTCAAAAGCTGTATTGATATCGTAGAACTTCCTATCGCTATAAGCAAATGTAGCGTTGAAGTTTTCGATGTCATATACCTGAGGTTTCTTATCGGGATTGGTTCGTTCCTTCCTGACGTTCGTAAAGTTGATGCTTCGCCTTCGAGTATATGTTTGAGATCGCTTTTTCAGTTCCTTTTTTTCATCTTGGGAAAGCCCTTCAGCCACTTCGTCTATCTCAAGGTCAGGTGCCAGCGGATCAAACCGAGGTCTTACCACTTGTTCTGATTGCCCTATAAACATAGGGACTTTAACTCCTGACTCTTCAGGGAGAAACTTACCCAATTCAAGATTTGAGTTGGCATCGTAACCCATTGATTGCTCCTGAGGTCTTTCACTTACCCTACTTTCTAATGATCCGAAGTTTGGCGTAGAGATATTTCCCGAAAGGGAAACGCTACCAAAATCTGCGAGTTGAGCATTTACTCTGGCAAGAGCAGCCCATCCTCCATCGTTGTTGAAATCGGTAAGCCGAAGCTCATTCACCCATATTTCAGCACTTTCGGGTAATGCGTCATCTTCTGCCCAAATATTTTTTGAGGCATTGGGATTTCTGACACCGATCATAATCGACCGAACGGAGCTCAATACAGGATTTCCCTTGATGCGAATCCTTCGGTCTCCATCCATCTCTTCGTAAATTCGGTTTTGTTCAAACCCGGATTGATTTCTTGAATTCTTCGCACTTTGAAGCTTATCAAAATCAATCTTCATGTTGTTCTCTTCAGGCCAAATATTTTGAGGAGTACTCGAAGCATTGAGATCTGTAGGCTCAACGGGAATTTCGTATTCGTAATAATTCTGGTCAAAGTCGGTACCAAGTCTGACAAAGACCGAAACATCTCCAAATCCGAGTGGATTGTCTTGATTTAGGGTCTCACCATGAATAAACATTTCAAGGTTACCGTACATCCGCATGTCGATGTCGGTACTTCTAAAAGCAGAACGGGCATCACCATCTTCTAATTCGCTAACACGAAGAACCAAAGACTGCTCATTCAAACTTCGAAGATTCGCAGTACCGGCATCAATTTCTCGAGAAATTCCAGGTGGGGTGACGTAATTTAATGGCACCCTCGAACTGTTCTCTTCGATATTTACCGCGAGGATATCGAACTCAGTATTTCCCGGGGGGCCCGGAATGAACTCACCTTCACGCAACTCGTCAGAGTATCGTCTCCACTCTCCTCGAATCAATTCCAAACGGGCAAAACGAAGTACAACGGGGGTTTCGAATCCTGTGGTGATCATCCGCATAAATCGGATAGAGCGCAGATCGCGAATACCTCCGAAAGATTTTCCTTCTCTTACAGGAATTTTGAACTGGTACCAACTAACCTGTCTTCCATCAGGTGCTACTCCACTAACTACGTCGGTGATGTAGTTGTTTCCTACTTCCCAAGCTCCTGGATCTATAAGTGGATCAGGAAGATCAACCTCATATTGAAAATAAGATTCTGCTTCACCCAGAGTTAAATCTTGGTTGATATCTTCAGTGGTAGGCAATGTGGTAGCCTGAGTAGGATAATCCTCCGGACTATCTTGGGTAGTTACCGAGTTTCCTTCAAAACCGTTAAAAGCCTTGTAGCGCTCCAGAATATCTGCTTGCTCAGCATCATAGTCAGCCCCTCTGAAAAAGCGAAAATTATCGGACGATGGATCTTCATTTGCTTGAGTAATAACAGCCGGAGCAACACCAGGCAAGGCGGTGATCCGATCCAAGAATTCTTCGAAATAAACGCGCTCACCTGCATCACTAAAACCATCAAAACCAACATCCTGAGCGACGTTGGAATTGGTTGTGTTGTCAAAGGCATTCACAATACTTTGCGTCAAAGGCACTCGTGCCCAGTTTGTGGTATCTGTGAGGAGACCATTTGGATTGGCTGGATCTAAGGGCAAGCCATTCTCAAAACTCATCTGACCATCTCTGAGCACATCTTCCGACACGTTTCCGATATTAACCAACAGCTTTCCCCTAGGGTTACCTTCAGTACCCACAAAGTCGCGGTTGTCAGCGTTGTATGGATCCATTACCCAAAACTGGATAAATTCAACATTGGTCTGCTCAAAGTCCGTGGTATTGATGGCTCTCTGAACCCCGCTCCATCTGGATTCAGGATCATTCAGCTCTCCTGTCTGCGGGTCAATACCTGCGGAAAGTGCCGTAGACTCAGCATCGTAGTTGTATGGGCCCCGATCTCTGGGAAAGTAAGACATATCCAGAGTAGCAATGTTCGCAGGGGTTCCTGCGGGAAGTTCTTTGTCAGGAAAAACTTCATTTTCTGTTACTTCCCTCTGGTAGTGACGCTCATTGTTGATGTTGTCAGGTGTAATATTGTCGTTTCTAAAAAACAATGGATCCAAGATGTACCAGGCAATTTTAGCTCGGTTATACCCTAAAACGCGATCGTCGCTCAGTGACGCCTCAGGAAACAAATCGGGCTGAAGTTGAGGAATAGAAGCCAATCCCCAAGAAGCAAAATTTCGAAGATCAATTAATGAAATAGTTCCCTCAAAGTCATCGATGTAAGCATTTCCGGATTGCCCCACAGCCTTGTTATGACCTGGTATCAAGTGGGCAAATTCGACGGCAGCATCAATATTTGACGTTTCCTTTGTATTAATAAAAGGAATAGCGTCTACCATGTCCGTCAAAAACCGAGATTCGTCTTGGTACCTGGCATCAAATCCCCAAAGCGTATTATTCATCGGCTCATCGCCAATGTTTACCTTTTGGGTTAATGGTCGTTCATTGAGGTTCATAATGGTTGAACCTAAAGTGAAATTATCGTTGAAACGATAATCAAATCGGGCCCCCATCAACCTGCGCGTCTGAATACTAAACAGGGTATTGCTTTCAACCGAAATCTTAATCGGAGTCTGAGATTCAAGAAGGCCCGAGTTCAATATTTTCACTCGACCTAAGTTGTAATCTACCGTGTAATCTTGATTCTCTACCAACGGAACCCCACCTGCAGTTACCTGTACGGCGCCTTGAGGAATATTGAGCGCATTCAAGGCTATTTCATCCGACGAAGCCGAGCGGTAATTTCCTTTCAATTTGAATCGATTCAAATAGAGAAAGTTCTGCTGAGCTACAATCTTTGTAGAATCATAAAGCTGTGGATACACAACCCGTTCAATCTCAGTTTCAGGCACGCCTGCCTCTTCCAAGACTTGTCGCAGGTGTGATCCAAAAGGCTCAATTACCGGGAAGAATACCCGTCCATTTTGGGCGTTTATGGTACCACCTTCAGTCGCAGCATTATCCACGAAGTCAAAACGACCATCAGGCTGAGGGTTTCCGTTTTGATCCAACTTATCCATCTCAAAAATCTGAAGTAGCGGTATGTCTTGAACCTGTGGTTCGGGAATGACGGGAACATCAATACCTTCTTCGGGATCGTTATACCAAACATTCAGCATAAACTCCTGGCTATTCACTTGGTAAGCTCCCAGTGAATAAACGTTTCTCATCATCAAGTCCCACATTGGATTTCGAACGTCTACCACGGTCGACTTCAACATTTTGAGATAAAGAGCATCGGGGGATGTAAATCCATCGTTGGACAAATCCCCCACTTGATAAGTTCGACCATTTAAGGTGTACTGATAGGATACAGCCAGAACCTCTGCATTGTTAAGCGCTTGGTTCAAGGAGATAAATCCAAGGCGTTGATTGAACGTGAACTCATTCGGGGTAAGTTGACGTGCATTACTCAAGCGCTCAAAGTCGCGACCATTCACAAGACCCAGACCTGCAAGGGCCTGGGATGATCCAGAAAATCCGCGAATTTCAGGATTAGAAGCCATTTGGCTGTACAAGGTATTCTGACCATTGTCAGGGAAATTATTGAGGGGATTTCCCCCTACCTCAAGTGGCAATTCCGGATTGACATACTCAGGATCTTCACCTAAATCCGTAAATGCAATAACATTTCGTGTTTCCTCAACATTTGCCGTTTGGTTAACCACCCAAACTTCAATACGCGTAATCTGAACTCCTGAATTTACTACGGGTAGATTCTGAAGAGCGCGATCATAACTATCTCGGAAATACCCACTCAAGAAAAAGTGACGATTGGCTTCGTAGTTGTCAATCGTAATTTCAAAATCTTGGGTTTGAGCTCCACCTTGAACATTGATCTCCTTTTTCTGTCCTCGTTCCTGAGAGAAAAGGGTCGTTACATCCAATCGGCCAAACTTGAGCTGAGTCTTAATCCCGAAAAGACTTTGACTACCTGAGATCAACGAATTGTTGAGAGGCATACTCACATTACCCGCTTCGATCTTTTGAATAATTTCGTCTTCGTAGCCAGTGTATTCAATTTTGGTTTGGTTCTCAAAATCAAATGTCGCTTCTGTATTGTAATTGGTGCTTAGCTTAAGCTTATCCCCTATATTTCCAACTACGTTCAGCTGAATTCTCTGATCGAAGTTGAATGTTGTAATTCTCCGTTGATTTACAGGAATCTGTGGGTTCTCGTTGCTATTGATATTGGCACCGAAGGTGAGCTCAGCCGTACCTTGAGGTCTGATGTCTACTGTATTTCCACCGAAAATTCGGTCAAACGCTTTACTATTAACTTGAATGCTCGGGGCAAAAGGGTCGGGCCCCCCATCTTCGTCGCTTGCCATGGCGTCAGCTGCCTGAATTTCACTCCAATAATCCTTTACTGAATTACTATTGACGTAATCCATGTATTCGTCGAAAGTCATTACCGTTGGATTTCGGTAATCAATATTATCGCCAATGCGCTTATAGAAATAATACTGCCCCGTTTCAGGGTCGTATTCTATAACATTATTCATGTTACTCGGATCAGTAAGATTGATCCGACCATTATTGCCGAAGGGATTCACGCCATCTTCTATCGGATAAATTAAGTCCACCTCCGGAGAGTCGATGGGCATAACAGTAAGCTCAGGGAGATTTACAACCTTTCGTGTAAAGGCAGGTCCCTCGGCACTTACAGACCAAACAAACAAGATTAGCGCACCTATCGCAAATAGGCGCAATATGTTATTAAACCGCAAACTCAAAACATCGAAAAAAGCTATAAGCTCTTTAAACTTCTTTTAATCAAATCCTCAATTCCAATCGATTCATCTGCTGACTTCAGCACTTCATCGATGATTTTCTGTGCTTTCCGTCGATCAAAACCTAAGTTTTGCAGAGCCTTTAACGCCTCTGATCGTACTGTATTGCTCGAACCGTTAAAATTTTCAAAATTCACCTCTAGAGAACCCAATTTATCCTTGAGATCGACAATAATTCTCTGAGCAGATTTGGCCCCTATTCCCTTCACCTTTTTCAAAGCATTCACATCTTCCGCAAAAATTGCTTCCTGCAATTCTTGCGGCTGCATAGCAGACAATGCCGCAATAGCAGAAGCCGGACCTATTCCCGAAACGGAAATGAGATGTCTAAACATGATTCTTTCAGCATCTTCAAAAAACCCATATAGCACATGTGCATCTTCGCGTACAGCCAAATGCATGAAAACCTGTACTTCTTTTTGTTTGCCTAAAGCCTCAAAAGTGCTGAGGCTATGCTGAAAAACATAACCAATACCACTTGTTTCAATAACGGAATAAGAAGGGTTTCTAAAGGTAATGTGACCTTTTATGTACTCGTACATCGGTGGGTGATAGTGCGTTTATTCAAACAGAATCGGCTAGATTAGTAAACCGTAATTTTCAAAGGAGCGTAAAAGTATAAATACCTAACCGTAAAAAAAGCCCATGGACAAGAAAAAGCTAGTTGTATTTTCAGGAGCAGGAATGAGTGCCGAAAGTGGTATTGACACTTTCAGGGATCACGGAGGGCTCTGGGAAAACCATAAAATCGAGGAAGTTGCTACTCCTGAAGCTTTTAGAAACAATCCGAAAAAGGTTCTGGATTTTTACAATATGCGCTTTGAGCAGCTCAAGTCCGTGAAACCAAATGAAGCTCATTTAGCCATCGCTCAACTCGAAATTGAAGAGATATATAATGTAAAAGTTGTCACTCAGAATGTGGACGACCTTCACGAAAGAGCAGGCAGTAAAACAGTATATCATCTTCATGGCGAGCTGACAAAATGTAAAAGTTCAGGAGACGAGAGTTATGTTACCGAAATGCCCAGTGGTGGTCTACAAGTTGGCGACCTTTGTCCGTCCGGCTTTCAACTAAGGCCAAACATTGTGTGGTTCGGAGAAATGGTAACAGCTATGGATAAGGCAGTTGAAATCGTAACAAAAGCTGATGTTTTGGTGGTAATCGGTACCTCTTTAAATGTTTATCCCGCTGCAGGTTTGGCCCATATGGCTCCAACCCACGCACAGGTATTTTTAATAGACCCCGGATATTTCGATCATTTGGATCCGAAAATAAAGCACATAAAAAAGCCCGCAACAGCGGGCTTTAAAGACCTTATCTCAATTTTATTGAACCGATAAAACGTTCGTTGATATTTGAACGTTTGCATCATTCCACATTCTAACGATGTAGTTGCCCGTCCCAAGACCGTCAACATTAATGGATCCTTGACCGAAGGATTGAACTTCTTTAACGAGCTTACCTGCGATGTTGTAAATCTCAATTCGCTCCACCTTGTCTGCTCCGTCTATAAAGAATTCCGAAACGACCGGATTCGGATAGATTTTCAAAGCATTGTTGATGGCTACGGGAGCAGAGAGTGCCTGATTGAAATAGTAAGTGGCGCTATCCGTGTCCTCAGAGTCATTTACATTGGTAACTGTTACGATAACAATCGCTCCTCCTTCGAACCCACTGGGATAAACATGTACGTCCAAAGTACCTTCTTGTCCGGATTCCAAATTAAAGGTTGCATCATTTACAACAGGGCCGTGGCACAAATTTACATCGCACACCGCTGTAAACCATTCAGGTGTTATATCTACAATTTCACGCGTCCAAATATATGACTGCGACTCAGATGACTGATTGATTACTAAAGCATTTGCTACAACATCTGATTGCTGATCGGTAATACCTTCTACAGCAATTTCATTTGGCTCTATCACTGTTTGAGCATAAGTTGAAGCTCCAATAAGAAGCCCAACGACTATGGCGTAAAGTTTTTTCATTGACTTGATTTTGACCAAAAGTACAGATTTACAACGGTCAGGACAATTTAATCAGCTTAGGTGAAAATCGTAGGAATCACATGGAAACCACCCAGCACATAAGTTCCACCTCACATAATTAACGATATATCAATCTGATTTTGTGTACTTAACATATTACAGAAAAGCCCAACTCTTCCTCAAACGATATTTGGGATTTCAATAGAACTTGACATAAAAAAAATTTTTGTCCTCAAAAGAAGTACTTTAGCGTAAAGACATAATTTTAACCAATATGAAGAAAATTTACCTAAGTGCGATTGTTTGCTTGTTTGCAACATTCACGTACGCTCAATCAGAAAGACTAGTCCTTTCAGAAGAAGGAACTAATGCAAGCTGTGGCCCATGTGCTGCCCAAAATCCATCATTCAACGCTTTGCTGGATGCTAACACAGACAACGTCATCTCAATTAAGTACCAATGGTATTTCCCCGGGTTTGACCCAATGCATGAGCACAATCCTGACGAAGCGAATGCGCGACTAGCTTATTATGGAATTAACGGTGTTCCTACCGCGACTATTGACGGAGAAATCCCGGATGTGAGTCCATCATACGCAGGTGCTCCTGGAGCTTTCACTCAGAGCCTATTTGATGATGCCGCAGCAGTTCCTGCCTCATTCGATATAGAGGCTGACTTTACTGTTTCCTATAGCGAGATCAGCGTAAACGCAACAGCCACTTGTACTCAAGCAGCTTCGGGCGATTTGAGACTGAGAATTGTAGTAATTGAAAAGGAAGTTCTTTTTGATGAGGCTCCTGGTTCTAATGGAGAAACTGAATTCTACAACGTGATGAAGAAGTTTCTACCTAACTCAGATGGACTATCAATGGCTAGCGCTTACGAGTCAGGAGATGAGTTTACAGCGTCTGAGTCTTGGAACCTTGCAAACATTTACGACATCGAGGAATTGGCAGTTGTAGTTTTTATCCAAGACGACAACACCAAAGAAGTACTTCAAGCGGCTTATGCTGAAACAGGAGAATTTATTTCTGAAACTGAAAATGATGCGGCAGGAATCGCCATCAATAACACTTCAGGAGAGAATTGCAGTGCTACTTTCAGCCCTACGGTTACTATCAGAAACTGGGGTAGTGAAACATTGACTAGTCTTGATGTTGAATATGAAATAGCAGGTGAGTCGAACACTATCGAGTGGACAGGTTCAATAGATTTCTTCGAAACTGCAGAAGTTGAATTGGGCGAAATAGCCACTCCAACTGCTCAAGAAGAAGATTTAGTAGTAACTCTTTCTAATCCAAACGGCCAAGAAGATGGTAACGCAGTAAATGATGAAATAGAAGCTACTATTGCTAACGTACCTCAAGCAGGAACTGAAATTGAAGTTGTTATCGATACGGATAATTATGGCGAAGAGACCTACTGGAGAGTTGTGGATGGAGATGAAAACGTACTTGGCGAAGGTGGAAACAGTTGGGTAGGAACTACCAACATCGGTGTTGGTGGTGGAGCTCCTACTGAAGGTGCCGGCACATACAATTCAAATCAAACTTATGAAACTACTGTAACGATACCTGCAGGAGTAGACTGCTACAGTTTCGAAATTTACGACTACTATGGTGATGGAATTTGCTGCCAATATGGAAACGGTTCTTACGAAGTTGTTGACATGGCTTCTAGCGAAACTATCTTGGAAGGTGGAGCTTTCAGTGCTGAAGAAGCGAAGAATTTTGCAGCAGGAGTGCTAAGTGTTGACAACGTAACTTCGGTTAACGACTTCACCATGTTCCCGAATCCAACAAATGGACTGTTGAATGTTGAGTTCAACCTTGTGTCTTCACAGAGAGTTTCTATTGATGTTCTTGACCTCACAGGACGTCTTATTATTTCAAAAGACTTGGGAGTTCTTCCAGCAGGATACAGCTTACAGCAAATAAATCTTTCAGGTCAAAGCGAAGGATTGTACCTACTGAACATGAATGTAAACGATGGCCGAGTAGTTGGCAAGTTTACTGTAAACAACTAATATTCGATTTATTTTCAATGACGTTCGCAGCTTAGGCTGCGAACGTTTTTTTTAAACACCATATGAAATACTATCTACTCCTAATTCTATCATTCGCCTCTATTGTTTCAAGTGTTTCTGCTCAAGACGGAAATACGACAGTACCATCAGCAACCGTAAAATCCATTGACGGAAAATCTTTTGATACGGCTGATTTCAATAATGACGGCAAACCGATGATTATAAATTTTTGGGCTACTTGGTGTGCTCCCTGCAAAAAGGAACTGAACAATATTGCAGAAGTATATGACGACTGGGTTGAAGAAACAGGAGTTAAGTTGGTGGCTATATCTATTGACGATGCCCGAAGTCAATCAAGAGTCCTCCCATATGTAAATGGTTCATCTTGGGAATACGAAGTATACATTGACGAAAACCAAGACTTTAAACGAGCCATGGGTGTTAATAATGTTCCGCACACGTTCCTGGTAGACGGTTCAGGAAACATTGTTTATTCACACAACAACTATGCTCCAGGTGACGAAGATGAACTCTTCGAGAAGATTATTGGTCTTCTCAACTGAGACTCGGATGTATGAAAAAGCTAGTCACCCTCTCAATCATTTTATTTAGCCTGACGGAGGTATTTAGCCAAGACCCTTTTCAGGTAAGAGGAAACTTTTCCATTGATGCTCAATATTACCGGGAAGACTCTGCTATCGCAGCTGTGGTTCCTGATGAACAAATCGCCCTTCAGGGTTTCGGTAATATCATTTTGACCAAAGGAAAGTTTGAAGCAGGCGTCAGATTCGAAACTTACTTACCTGCGTTTGTCGGTTATCCTGCAGGCGCACCTTGGGAGGGCACTGGAATAGGATATCGATATGCCAAGTACAACGGTGATAAACTTGAGATCACAGTCGGAAATTTCTACGAACAATTTGGATCAGGACTAGTACTTAGAACTTGGGAAGATCGAGGACTTGGAGTGGACTACGCTCTCGATGGTATTCGAGTGGTAGCAAGGCCGATTGACGGTATTACTGTAAAAGGACTCTACGGGAAACAGCGCTTCAATTTTAATGATGGCTATCAAAATGGTGATGGGATCGTACGGGGTGCAGATATTGAATTCAACCTTAATCAGCTATTAGACTCTGTAATTAACTTCAAAGGTCAATGGACGGTTGGTGGTAGCTTTGTGAGTAAGTACGAGCAAAACAGAAACCCCGTTTATGACTTCCCTGAGAACGTAGGATCAGGTTCAGTCAGGCTGAAATATCAATACAGTGGTTTTCAATTTAGCGGTGAATATGCCTATATCTCGACAAATCCGTCCTCACTTAATAGTAATATCGTAGATATACCTGATTCTCTTGATCCTTCCGTGGGTATTTTCCAGTATGGACAAGGCTTGCAAATACATACCAACTATTCTAAAAAAGGCTTCGGAGTTGGCTTAACCGCGAGTTCTATTTCCAACATGGCCCTTCAGAGCCAACGAAACTCAGGGCCATTCGACTCTTGGATCAATTACCTGCCGCCAACCTCTGTACTTCAAACAGCCTTGCTGGCTCAGTTTTATCCATATGCAACACAACCAAATGGTGAAGTTGCTCTCAGGGGAGATGTTTTCTACAACATCCCTAAGAAAAGTCTCTTAGGCGGTCGATACGGTACGAAGCTAGAAGTTAGTTACACTCATATTCAATCACCTGATTTCCCTGTAGTTGATGATTTCGAGATAAACAGGAAAGGTATTGAACCAACTCTATTTAGCTGGGGAGATGAAACTTACTATGAGGACTTTAATGCGAAGGTGACCAAAAGGGTTTCGAAAAAGTTCAAAGCGAGCTTAATGTACATGTATATCCAGTACAATAATGATGTTGTTTTGGGCGCTTATGACTATAACAATAACCCAACCAAAGGGACCGTATTCGCTGATCTCATCGCTTTCGAGGGAAGTTGGAAAATAAAGAAAGGCCACAACCTGCGGTTCGAACTGCAAGCTCTTTTTACTGATCAACACCTCCAAGACTGGTTGGCGGTAGTTGCAGAATACACTGTTTCACCACATTGGTTCTTTTCTGCTGTTAACCAATATAATTACGGAAATGCCGATGGAGACAAGTTCAACTTTCCCGTTGTATCGACAGGATACATCAATGGAAGCAATAGAATTTCCGTCTCCTATGGTCGTCAACGAGCCGGAGTATTTTGTGTAGGTGGAGTTTGTAGAGTTGTTCCTGCTTCGAATGGCCTTACAATAAGTTTGACAAGTAGTTTTTAATCATGAAGAATTTCAAATTATTCATCCTAGCTGGCCTGTTTTTTTGGTCGTGTGATAAACCAGATAGTCCTTACCTGGACAATGACAGAGATTTAGGAACCGCTGAAGGTGTAATCATATATGGTTCCTCTTTTTTTGATTCATACGAATCGACTGTCCTTCTTGAAGATTTCACAGGTTATAAATGTCAGAATTGCGGTCCTGCCCTAGCTACTGCTGACTTGCTCCAAGAACAGTGGGAAGAACGAATAGTAGTAGTTGGCTACCATGTATTATCCTTTTTCGCAGCACCTGACATTGCACCCCAACCACCAAATTTCATTTTTTCAAAAGACTTTAGAACCGAGGAGGGAGAAGCGCTGGCTGAAGATGAAAGCATTCTTTCACTTCCTCAAGGTATGGTGAACCGAACTGATTTTGGTTCAGGACGACCTCAGCTGGCGGGTGATTGGTCAGGTCTCGTTTCCGACCAAATGAGTCTGGAAGCACGCGGATTTGTTGATGTTATTGCTGATTCGGTTGTAGTAGAAGATAGCGAGGTGACTTTTGCGATAGCACTGAGACCACTATCAGAAGTTGAAGAAGATTGGAATCTCGTTGTAGGCATTTACGAAAACGATATTATTGAAGGTCAAAAAGACGGGAGTGATATTATATACCCATTCTCTCATCAACACGTTTTCAGAGGGTATGTAAATGGTCGATTCGGCCAAGCTGTTATTTCTCCTGATCTTTCTCTAGCTGATGATGAAGCTGTATATTATAAGTTTACCACAGCTTTAGACGGCGAATGGGTACCTGAAAACTGCTACATTTTTGCCTTTTTGCAAAACCCATCTACCTTAGAGGTTCTCTCAGTGGCAAAGGCACCCGTGCTATGAGGTTAGTATTATTTGGTCTCATGTTCTTTACCCTACCTTTATGGGGTCAAACTGAAAATGATGACAAAAGCTTTTCTTTCTTTCTACAAGCGGGTATGAATGCCAGTCAAGTGGGTGGTGATGGACTCCAAGGTTTTGATAAATTGAATTTCGCTGCTGGTATTGGCGTAAAGCGCATAATCAACGAAAAGTTTGATTGGCAGCTTGGAATAAACCTTCTCCAAAAAGGGAGTAGAAAAGTAGCCGACCCGGATAATGGTGACCTGACAGAATACAAAATGTCACTTCTCTACGCTCAGGTTCCGATTCTATTCGAATACAAATACAACGAGAAGATATCAGCCATAGGTGGCACCGGTTTTGGATTTCTGCTCTCAGCTGAAGAGACTGATTTCAACGGTGTGATAGATAATACACCCGACTTTAATGTGCTTGACTTTTCTCTAATTCTAGCTGTGAAATACAATATTTCAGAAAGATTTGGAGCCGAACTTAGATACGATCAATCGCTTCTACCAATCCGGACAAGGGGTGACATTGACATTCCACTTGTGCTAGGATCGCAGTTCAATACGGTATTAGGGGTACTCTTGTCGTATTCAATCAACTAGCTCTAAGTGTAAGCTTAACACTTTGATTTTCATTTACCTAAAAAAAATGTTAATCCGTCGAAAAGCGATATACGCTTCATAATTATTAGCCGTTTAGTTCTTATCTTAAACGAACCAAAAAGAACAAGGACATGCTGGAACTAAGTAAAAAGATCCTTCAAAAAGTAAGTTTCGATCGTAAACTCTTTCAGAAGGAACTTAGGAAATCCCTCAATTGGCTTAAACCAAATGAGCGTGTTCTCCTAAAAACCTGGTGCTTGGCTACCTTTGGAGCCACCTACCATGAAATCATAATGGAAGTATTCGAATCTATGGGCGCCTCTCTCTGAGGCGCTTTTTTTATGTCTAAAAAAGACCTTGCTGTTCGCCGCCTCTATTCATAGCTCTGCCCAGGTGAGCATATGCCGCATCGGTAGCTTGACGCCCTCTGGGGGTTCTCATCAGGAAGCCTTCCTGTATTAAAAAGGGCTCATAAACCTCTTCAATCGTTCCCGAATCTTCACCTACTGCTGTTGCGACCGTACCTAGACCGACCGGGCCTCCTTTAAACTTGTCAATAATGGTGAGGAGAATCTTATGATCCATCTCATCCAGACCGTGCGTATCCACATCCAGAGCTTCAAGTGATGATTGAGCTATTTTCATATCAATTACTCCATCCCCTTTTACTTCTGCAAAATCCCTTACTCTGCGCAGTAGGGCGTTTGCAATTCGCGGAGTCCCTCTTGATCTTCGAGCTATTTCATGTGCTGCTCTGTTTTCTATCGGAATATTGAGAATCTCCGCACTTCTTTTCACAATTCCCGCAAGGATATCAGATGTATAGTAGCTCAATCTGCTATTTATGCCGAATCGAGCCCTTAAAGGCGCCGTAAGCAAACCGGAACGCGTAGTTGCTCCTACTAATGTAAATGGATTGAGATCGATCTCTACAGTCCTTGCATTTGGTCCTGTATCAATAACAAGATCAATCTTAAAATCTTCCATAGCTGAATAGAGATACTCCTCTACTATTGCCGAAAGTCGATGGATCTCATCTATAAACAGTACATCATTTTCTTCCAGATTAGTAAGCAATCCTGCAAGATCACCCGGTTTATCCAATACAGGTCCAGAAGTTACCCTCAGCCCAACACCCAATTCTTGAGAAATGATTGTTGCCAGAGTAGTTTTCCCCAATCCAGGGGGACCGTGTAAGAGGACATGGTCCAAAGATTCCCCTCGCCTCTTGGCGGCAGTTACAAAAACCTTCAGGTTTTCCAAAACCTTGTCTTGACCTTGAAAGTCTCCAAATGATTTTGGTCTTAAGACTTTCTCAAGTTCTGAATCTGTAAATGAGGACGAATCCCTTAAATCAAACTGATCTGACATATTGATTTCAAAGATACTGTGAATATGCAAAAAGGGCCCGCATATGCGAGCCCTTCAATTCTTTATTATATGAACTGCTTAATGCTCTTCTTCACCATCGGTCAAAGGAACATTCTGCGGCACATAATCAAGCTCTTTTCCCGGCTTACTATAATCATAAGGCCATCTATGAACAACAGGAATCGCGCCTGGCCAGTTTCCATGAATGTGCTCAACCGGAGTAGTCCACTCAAGTGTATTGGACTTCCATGGGTTCTGAGATGCTTTTTGACCTCTATAGATACTCCAGAAAAAGTTGAAAAGGAAGATCGCCTGTGCGGCAGCGGCAAATATGGCGAAGGTCGTAACCAATACGTTCAAGTCATACACACCATCAAACATCGGATAATCGGTGTATTGGTAGTATCGTCTTGGAGCTCCTGCCAACCCGACAAAGTGCATTGGGAAGAATACCCCGTAACCTCCGACAATCGTCATCCAAAAGTGAGCATAACCCAGTTTGGAATTCATCATTCTACCAAACATCTTCGGAAACCAATGATAGACTCCCGCAAACATTCCGAATATAGCAGATAGCCCCATCACAATGTGGAAGTGAGCTACAACGAAATAAGTATCGTGAACATTTATGTCCAGTGCCGAGTCAGCAAGAATAATACCTGTCAATCCACCTGTAACGAAAGTTGATACCAAACCAATGGAGAAAAGCATAGCAGGTGTAAAAACCAAATTACCTTTCCATATTGTGGTTATGTAGTTAAAGGCTTTTACTGCTGATGGGATAGCGATCAAGAGTGTTGTGAAAACGAATACTGACCCAAGGAATGGACTCATTCCCGACATGAACATGTGGTGTCCCCAAACAATAAATGAAAGGAAACCGATAGCCATGATCGAACCAATCATCGCCCTGTATCCAAAAATCGGCTTTCTAGAGTTTGTCGCGATTACTTCCGAACTAATTCCAAGTGCCGGGAGCAATACGATGTAAACTTCAGGGTGGCCTAAGAACCAGAACAAGTGTTCATAGAGAATAGGACTACCACCCACAGGGTCAAGAGCCTCGCCTGCTACGTAGATGTCACTTAAATAAAACGCTGTACCCATGGACCTGTCCATGATCAATAACAATACCGCTGCAAACAAAACCGGGAAAGACAATACCCCAAGAATAGCAGTCACTAAGAATGCCCATATAGTCAATGGCAATCTTGTCATTTTCATACCCTTGGTACGCAAATTCAGAATAGTAACGATGTAGTTCAGACTCCCCAAGAGTGAAGAGGCAATGAATAGTGCCATACTCACCAACCACAGCGTCATTCCAAGTCCTGATGAAGGCATCGCTTGGGGAAGTGCACTTAAAGGCGGATAAATAGTCCATCCTCCACCCGCAGCTCCGGTTTCAACAAACAGGGACGAAACCATAATAACACTCGATACCAAGAAAAACCAGTATGAAAGCATATTCAGGAACCCTGAAGCCATATCTCTCGCTCCAATTTGCAATGGAATAAGAAGGTTACTAAACGTACCACTCAATCCTCCCGTCAATACAAAGAATACCATTATAGTACCGTGTATCGTAACCAGTGAGAGGTACATGTTTCGATCTAAAACTCCGTCAGGCGCCCAACGGTCTCCCAAGAAGTAGTTCAAAATTTCAAAACTTTCTCCTGGCCAAGCCAATTGTAGTCGGAAAAATACCGACAACATCATGGCGATGATACCCATAAAGATCGCAGTCGTTAAAAACTGCTTACTGATCATTTTATGATCTTGCGAGAATACGTATTTGCTTACGAAACTCTCTTTCTCATGGTGGTGCTCATGTGAGTGAGCGTGTGCCTCGTGTGTTTCTACAGTAGCTGACATAAGCTTCTAATTTCAATTTTTTTCGGCCAACGGGCCATCTTCTACAACTTTATCTTCTTCACTTTCTTTCTTAGCCTTCATACTTTCAGGCTCAACAAAAGGCTTCTGTTCAGAGAGCCATTTTGCAAAATCTTTTTCAGACTCTACGACAATATTCATTTGCATGTTATAGTGGGCTGATCCACATACCTTGTTGCAAAGCAGTATGTAATTAAACTCAGCATCATCCATAACGGTTCTCATCGAATCCGTGGTAATAGTGGGCTTGAATGCAAATTTGGTAGTCATCCCCGGAACAGCATTCATCTGAGCTCTGAAGTGAGGCATGTATGCCGAATGGATAACATCACGAGAATTGATATTGAAAGAAACATCTCTTCTGATAGGTAGATGAAACTCTCCCTTAACAATGATGTCATCGTAAGCAGTAGAGAAATCTTTATTGCTTTGTTTAAAGTTTAAGATCTTAGCTATTTGGCGCTTGTAAGCACCTATTCTATCTTCCAGTTCTTCAACTTGATCATCAGGTAAGATTTCATTAGCCAACTTACTCTCTGTTTTTGAGATCCCCTCTTTCAACTCGATTACTCGAGCTTCGATTGTTTCGTCAGTAATAAGACCAAGAGGGTTCTGAGAGGTAATCAATAGGTAATTTGACTCTCCCATTACTCCATCAGGTCCCGCATATCGTGCTGTCCAATCAAATTGTTTTGCATACAGCTGAACCTGCACTGCATCTGCAGAAGGCTCGTCAGTCACATCATTCCACACTTTCAATCCATAGATTATCAAGAAGGCAAGTGCGATTGTAGGGATGATAGTCCAAATAAGTTCGAGTTTGTTGTCGTGAGCAAAGTAATAAGCCTTTCTGTTCTTATTGTGAACATATTTCCATGAAAAGAAAAACAAAAGGAAATTGACAATAAAAAAGACAGCTATTAATATAATCCAGTTTACATTGAATAGCTGGTCAACCTCCATACCATGTTCTGATGCTGCAACAGGTAAAAGCATATCACCATATGCCGCGAACTGCCAGATAAAAAACCCGAAGAAGGCTATCATAAACAATAGCCAAAGGTTTGCATTCACCTTATTGGATGTAGGTGAAATATCCTCTTCACGTCGCTTTTGAAGCTCAGAGGAAACTTGATATACTTTGGCGATCTGGGCTATACCTACTACAGCCAAAATAACCACCAGTACTAAAAGAAGCTTCTCCATAATCTTTTCCTTATCCTAATTAAATGCTGTGGTGTAAACTTTCATCCAAGTATGGCGACTTCTGCGGCATCAATGGCGCCTTAGTTAGTGCGCTAAGCACTCTGTTGATGAACAAACCTGTGAAGCCTAAGAACATTCCTATCTCTAACCAACCAAAATACCAATGCTCAAACAACACTCCGGGAGTGATAAGCATAAATGTATCTAAGTAGTGTCCTATGAATATTATAGTTCCGACCACAATCAAAAAACGCGGGTTTCTTTTCGCATCTCTTGACATTAATAACACCATTGGTATCATAAAGTTGATAATAAACATCCCGAAAAATAGAATCTGATACTGCTCTATTCTGGTGATGAAATAAGTAACCTCCTCAGGAATATTTGAATACCAGATTAAAAGGAATTGTGAGAACCACAGGTAAGACCATAAGAAACTGAGGGCAAATACCCACTTACCTGCATCGTGAATATGGCTGGAGTTGATATCCTTTAAGTATCCTTTCGAAATGAGGTAAAGTGATAGAACTACAATCACATTCATAGCAGACACCCACATACCTGAAAATACATACCAACCGTAGAGTGTAGAGAACCAGTGCGTGTCAATCGACATCAACCAATCCCATGACATTGTGCTTGATATAACAGCAAAGAAGACCAAGAAGAGAGCACCTCTCTTATAGCCTTTAAGGTGCAGTTCTACTCCACCTACTTCATCTTCTTTCAGTGATCTTCTTCTAAACCATCGGGCAAACAAGAATAAAACAGCTGCATAGAGAAGTGTTCTTATCCAGAAAAAAGGCAAGTTCAAGTAAGCCGATTTATTGGCGATCAGCTCGTCATATTCGGCATTTGCTACCACAACTGCACCGCTCTCTTGTGCTTCCTCCATGGAAGCATAGAATTCAGGGTGCTCAGAACCTACTGTAGATTCTGTGACAAACTCTGCGTGAACTGCCTCATCCATCCAATGGTATATATGATTTAAGTGGAAGCTAGATGCCAAAAGGACAACTAAAACCACTACAAGACCGATTGGAACAAATGAAAATACTGCCTCAATGACTCTTCTTAGGGAAACAGCCCAAGCGGTTTCGGTTGCAAAGTGAAGCGCATAAAAGAACAGTGCTCCCAAGGCTATTGCTAAAAAGTAAAAACCATTGATCAACACGTTAGACCAAAATCTTCCGTGGTGTTCACTATGATCGAAAATAAAACCTAAAATCAATGTCAACACACCAATTGCTATCAGTACGTATGAAATTATTTTGGCTCTGTTTGAGAATACGAAGTTCATCCTCCGGGTTGTGTTAGTTTCGTTAATAGTATTATCCTTTGATATCCGAAGTTTCTTCGGTTTCCTCTTCCTCTTCTTCATTTCCTTGCTTCTGCAAATACTTCACATAAGCAACAACTTTCCATCTTTCAGCTTTAGTCAACTGAGAAGCGTGAGATCCCATAGCTCCTTTACCATATGTAAGAGTATGGAACATTTTTCCTTCGGGCAATTCACTTAAGGGACCATTGTAAGCCTGTGGTGCAGGGTGTCCTCCCTTTTCCACTACAGGTCCATTTCCAAGGCCTTCAGCTCCGTGACACTGAACACAGAAATTGGTGTAAATTCCTTTACCCATTTCAATGTACTGTTCGTTTTGCGGAAAGGGAGATTTCAATACCTCGCCTGCCAACTGATACCCTTCTTGCGTGTTGGGAATCATATATGGCATATCATTCATTATGTCTGCCGTTGTTGGAACAGTTCCTTCAACTGGCTTTCTTGCAGATATAGTCAAATTATAGGGATCGCGTAGCGTATCTCTCACCTCACCGTAATCAACGTAGGCTTCAACTGCAGGGCTTCTGTACATATCAGGCATGTATTCGTACCCCGGACTTTGTTCTTGCTTAATACAAGAAGAAAGCGCAAAACCTGCTAAAACAGCTACTGATATTTTTGCAAATGCGTTTCTCATTTTACCGCAATTTCTTTTTCATTGATTTCAATAGCTCCTGCATTCTTCAGCATGGAACTCAATCCTTCAGAAGTCATTTCAGGATTTTCTTCGCTGGTAATTTCCATTACGAATTTATCGTCCGTCGTTCTGGGATCCGGATTTACAGCTGGCATACCCGGTAAGGTTCCATTTCTGAGCATATAGGTTATGGCCATCCCGTGGGCGGCGCATAATACCGTAAACTCAAATGTCACAGGAATAAAAGCAGGAAGGTTTTCCAAAAGCGAGAAACTTGGTTTCCCTCCAATATTCATAGGCCAATCCTGAATCATAAAGTACCACATTCCCAGGAGGGCGAGACTTAGACCTGTTAATCCGAACATGAAAGACACAATCGCCAACCTCGTTCTTTTAACACCAATAACCGGATCAAGTCCGTGAATGGGGAATGGTGAGTACACGTCTTTAACACGAATACCTTGACCTACGATATCTCTCGCAGCGTCCAAAAGACGGTGGTCATCGTCAAACATGGCGTGTACCACCTTCACTGTTTTACTTGTGCTAGCCATTATCAGTGATCTTCTTTTTTATATTTCTCACCCGATACTTTCAGGATCGTTTTCAATTCATTCAAAGCCAATACAGGGAAGAACCTTGCGAACAAAAGGAATAGAGTAAAGAATATCCCGATTGTACCAATGAAAATTCCTATATCCACCCAAGTCGGATAGAACATTGACCAGCTCGAAGGCACGTAGTCACGGTGAAGTGATGTTACGATAATTACAAACCGCTCGAACCACATTCCAATGTTAACTACTATGGATAATATGAATGTCGCAATGAAGCTGGTTCTGATCTTCTTAAACCAAAACAATTGTGGACTTACCACATTGCAAGTCATCATTGCCCAATATGCCCAGAAATACGGACCACTGAAACGGTTGATGAAAGCATATGATTCGTATTCAACTCCCGAGTACCATGAGATAAAAAGCTCAGTAATATAGGCCACACCGACAATTGAACCGGTCACTATGATTACGATGTTCATGTACTCCACGTGCTTAACGGTAATGTAGTTTTCAAGCTTCATCACCTTACGCATGATCAAGAGCAGCGTAAGTACCATGGCGAAACCGGAGAATACCGCACCCGATACAAAATATGGTGGGAAAATTGTTGTATGCCATCCGGGAATCACACTAGTTGCAAAGTCCATAGATACAATCGAGTGAACCGAAAATACAAGCGGTGTAGCTAACCCTGCCAGCACAAGCGATACTTCCTCAAATCGTGACCATTGCTTCGCCTTTCCTGACCAACCGAAACTGAGCAATCCGTAGATCTTTTTTGACAGCGGATTTGTCATACGATCGCGAATGGTGGCAAAATCAGGAATTAAACCAATGTACCAGAATACCAGCGATACGCTAAAATAAGTAGAGATTGCAAAAACATCCCAAAGAAGTGGCGAGTTAAAGTTAACCCATAGAGAACCGAACATGTTTGGTAATGGGAAAACCCAATACGCTAACCAAATTCTTCCCATGTGAATTCCAGGAAAGAGCGCGGCCATCATTACGGCGAAGATGGTCATTGCCTCTGCGGAGCGGTTAATTGCCATTCTCCATTTCTGACGGAAGAGCAATAGTACGGCAGATATCAAGGTACCTGCGTGACCAATACCAACCCACCAAACGAAGTTGGTAATATCCCATGCCCAGCCTACGGTTTTGTTCAAACCCCAGACACCGATTCCTGTACTAATCAGGTAAACGACACATCCTAAGCCCCAGAGAGCAATAAGTCCTGCTATGGTAATTAAAACGTACCAGGCTTTAGGAGCTTTATTCTCAATTGGCCCAACCACATCCGCAGTGATATCATGATAAGTCTTATCACCTAATATCAGCGGTTCTCTTATGGCAGCTTCTTTGTGCATATTCTAGATATTTCTTTAAACCTCAGTATTTCTGACTTTAACCTTGTAGCTAATGCTCGGTCGAACTCCAATTTCTTCAAGAGCATAGTAATGTCTCTTGTCGTCTTCTGCTTTTCTAACTCTAGTACCTTCATCATTTCGATCTCCGAAAGTGATGGCGTTCGTAGGACAAGCCTCAGCACAAGCAGTGATGATCTGCTCATCTTGAACTGGTTTTCCAGCCATTTTAGCTTCAAGCTTACCTCCTTGGATACGCTGAACACACATGGTACATTTCTCCATTACCCCTCGAGATCGAACGGTAACATCAGGGTTCAATACCAATCTTGCAGTAGCGTCTTGTGAAGGGTTAACCTCAGCAAACTTATCGTAAGCTTTGTAATTAAACCAGTTGAATCGACGAACTTTGAACGGGCAGTTGTTTGCGCAGTATCGAGTTCCGATACAGCGATTATATGTCATCTGATTCAAACCTTCATTACTGTGTGTGGTAGCAGCAACAGGACAAACCGTTTCACACGGAGCGTGATTACAATGCTGACACATCATAGGCATGAATGTAGTAGTCGGATTGGTATACTCAGGCTCTTCCATTTCCCGATACGTATCGATAGCACCCATACCCATCTCTTCGCCTTTCTCCAAACTCATGTCTGATGAGTAGTAACGGTCAATACGCATCCAGTGCATATCTCGTCCTCTTCTGATCTCATCTTTTCCTACAACAGGCACATTGTTTTCTGAGTGACACGCGGTAACACAAGCACTACAACCGATGCAAGTAGAAAGATCGATAACCATTCCCCAGTGATGCCCCACACCTTCCACGGTATGCTGATCCCAAAGGTCAATCTTGTCCACATCTTTCTTGATCATCTCACCATCTTCGTGAACTACGAGTCTATGAGGCTTATTGTAAGCTTCTTGCGGTTCGTTCTTGAAAACGGCTAGTGATGTTTCCTTTAAAACAGAATCACGCCCCATAATGGTGTGGTGAACTTGAGTGGTAGCGATAGGATATTCTTCTCCTGCGGCTTCAATTTTAGCTCCACCTACAAAGTAGCTCATGTGTCCATTAGCTACCGTTACAAAGCGATAAGCATTGGATCCTATTGGTATTCTTTTACCATCGTCGTCCATATCATACCCGCCGTATTGTTTGGTTCGGTATGCCGCTTTTCCAATATTCTCTTCATTGGCACCTCTACCATAGCCTAATGCTATAGATACAGTACCTTGCTTTTGACCTGGTTGTGGAACCACCGGTAGCGTTTCGCTGACACCGTTCACCGTAATGGTTGCGGTTGATGCAGGTAACTCCTGTCCCAAGTGCATATTAAATCCCATTGACTCAACATCTGCCGGGTTCATAGCAATGTAATTGTCCCAAGTCACCTTGGAAATCGGGTCAGGTAATTCTTGCAACCATGGATTGGTAGCATGCGACCCATCTCCAATACCTGTATTAGAGTAAGTAATCACTTCGAACCCTTCAACAGATTTTGACTTAGCTGCATTTCGAGCAGAAGCAGATACTGCCTCTATATTGAGTTCTGGAGTTTCTACCATCTCCGGAAGCTCAACATCAACAGAACCATTTCTAACAGCATTGAACCAAAAGTCTTCAAAAAGGAGTCCTTCGGCACCAAGACCTATCATATATTCTTTCCAAACACCCTTGATAAACTCACGGTATTCGGTATTATCACCTGTCCAAGCTAAAATACTCTCTTGATTCTGACGGGTGTTGTACAATTTTCCAATAGTTGGCTGTGCGAGCGCATAATGCCCTGTGACCGGGTAGAAATCATTCCACGACTCGAGGTAATGATTATCAGGACAATTCACATTGCAAAGAGTAGCTGTCTCGTCTTGCCACAAAGCAAAAGAAACACTTGTTGCAACTTTAGCCAATCCTTCGCGGAAAGCATCAGAATTAGGCAATGAGTACGCAGGGTTTATGGAGCTGCCAATAATCAGCACATCCACTTTTCCTTGCTTCATATCATTTACTAAAGCCACTGTTGCAGCGTCATCGCCTTGCTTGATGAACATCTCTTTGGAAGTACTGATGGCATTGCCATAGTTTCCAAGGAGCGTATTAATAGCGTTTACCACAACTTGATTATCAGGATCATTGCTTCCTGACACTACCAATGACTGACCTTTATTTGACAACAGTTCATCCGCGGTCATCTTAATGGCGTTCATCGGAAGATCATCCGTATTAACTGACACCGTAGATGACCCCATCTTACCCGCAATCTCGTTGTGAAGTGCAACCAACGCTCTTCCTTCATCAGAAGATTTGATCGGAACACGCACATCTGCGTTTGAACCTGTTAGAGACAAATTCGCTTCGTAGTGGAAGTGCTTGCTCATCCAGTCACCAGTTGGCTTTCTGTTCTTAGCATATTGCGCAACATACTCGGTATGGAACAGCCAGTTATTCATGAAGTCAGCACCAAAACTAACGATGGTACGGGCTTTTGAGAAGTCATAATCAGGAATCATCGACTTTCCAAAAGTCAGTTCATTCGCCTTTCTGATTCCACTTAATGAGATAGGATCGTAGTTAACTACGTTTACTACTTCCTCTCCGTACTTCGCTTTAAAATTGTCAATTGCTCTTTGGGTCGAAGGGCTGATGATGGTTCCCATTAAAAGAGTGATGTTCCCACCTTTATCTGCTGCCGACTGCAAAGCTTTAGATACTTTCGAGTCCACGGCTGACCATTCAACTGCTTCCCCATCGATCATTGGCTGCTTCAATCGTTCACCATCGTAAAGGCTCAGAACGGAAGAGTTGATTCTTGCATTTACAACCCCATCATTCAGACCATGCTTGGTGTTTCCTTTGATATGAATCGGACGACCTTCACGGGTTTTCACCATAATGCTGGCGTAGTCCTGTCCATCAAAATAGGTGGAAGCATAATATGTTGGGATACCCGGAGTGATTTCCTCAGGTTTATTCACATAAGGAATGGAGTGAATAACAGGAGTTTCACAAGCTGCTACGGTAGCTGCTGTAACGCTAAATCCTAAAAATTTAAGAAAGTCGCGCCGATTGGTCGATGTCTTTGATAATTCAGTCTCTGACAAAAAGTCGTCAACAGATTGTTGAGCGGCAAATTCGTTCTGACTGTTTTGCATGAATTCCGGGTTCTCTTGAAGCTCCTCAAGCCCGACCCAGTACTTCTTATCTTTTGCCATAAATCCCTTTACTCAGCTAATTAATAGTGACACTTGGCACATTCCCATCCACCCAATTCTTTGGCGGTAATGGTTCCATCTTCCAAGTATTTTTTTAGTTCGTCTTTACCGTTCTCCTTAAGACGCTCGTGAATTTCGTCATAATATTCGTTACCCTCCATCTTCACTTCAGTCTCAAGGTGACAGTTGATACACCAGCCCATAGTAAGCGGAGCGTGTTGTCCAGCGACAGTGTATTCAGCTTGAATCTCACCGTGACATTCCTGACACTCAATCTCACCTACAACGTAGTGTTGCGCGTGATTGAAATAAGCGTGATCAGGAAGATTGTGAACTTTCACCCATTTGATTGGCTTCTCTTCACCCGTATACTCTTGGTTATCCATATCCCAACCTACTGCCTCGTATATCTTCATGATTTCCGCAGTACCTTCATCGCTTCTACCTTGATTGATCCCCTTATGGCAGTTCATACAAATGTTAGCCGAAGGAATTCCCGCGTGCTTACTTTTCAATGCACTCGTGTGACAATACACACAAGCCACGCCATTTTCACCAGCGTGAAGCGTGTGATTAAATGCAATTGGTTGTTCCGGAGTGTAGCCTTGGTAAACTCCAACACCCATGAGGGCCTCATATCCACTAACGGCCAAATAAACCACAAAGAGAATACTCACAATGGAAACAAAAACTTTGTTTTGCCACAGCCATATTTTGGCTTTATCGCCAAACGACATTTCAGGCTGGATCTCCATTCCCTCTGCTGCGAGCATAGAGTTTTGAAGTTTATTCAGTGAAGAACGAACACTCCAAAGAGAGAAAATCAGGATGAGAAGAATGAACAGGACAATAAGCAACCAAGTGGTATCAAGACCTCGATCCACAGCTACAGGAGCAAGCTCAGGCCCTTTAGGAGTCTCTCTTACAGGAGGCTCCCAATTCTTGACATAATCCAGGATAGCAGCAATCTCCTCGTCATTGACTGCCTGACCAGGCATCAAACCACCTTTCGGAAACCACTCATTGTAGAGATTCTTTACATAAGAATCTCCTGTTTCAAGAGCTGCATTAGGGTTCTTAATCCATAAATAAAGCAACTCTTCCTTCCCAGCCCAGCGCTCCTCAACTCCTTTCAGAGCGGGCCCTGTCATGTTCTGATCAACCTTGTGACAAGAAGAACAGTTTGCCTTAAATAGTTTCTCGCCGTCTTGGGCAGAAACCTCACCAACACCAGCAAATGCCGCTACAAGTAGGGCTGCTAAAAATATATTAAAAGACCTTTTCATCTTTTCTGAAAACTGCATCATATCTACAATTGAGCTTAGATAAATAGCCGCAAATTTTTCGGCAAAAATAAGAGAAAGGAGTTTCGATACCCCCTTTATGTCATAAAATTGTCAGGGTCAGAAATAATTTAAAATGATTCTAAATAACCAATGTATTCGAAGAAAGAGGGCTCGAGGAAGATCATTTTTATACTCATGATGTCTGGAATTACGTTAGATTGGATTGATAGGAAATTATTGGTCTTAAATTTGCCAAAGAAACAAGCGTATGTCAAAGTCTATTTTTCTCTTAATCCTAAGTTCACTAGCCTGTATTTCAACGTCTCAAGGACAAGATGAAGATGCGCAATTGAAGGAACGGGTCTACTCCAGAGATTACCGAACAAGCAAAGATTCGTCGGCGCAGAATAATCTACCAGGGACAATTACGGTTATTGAAGACGAGCGAATCACTGAATTGGACAACCTAAAGAAAGAGTATCCTGGTCTACAAGACGGTTATCGCGTTCAGATTTTCTTTGGCAAAAGAAAAGAAGCACTGGATCAGAAAGCCAAGTTTGCTCAATCGCATCCTGAGCTGCCTGCATACATATCTTATTTAGCCCCAAATTTCCGCCTTCGAGTAGGAGATTTCCGAAGCAGAACAGAAGGAGAAAAATTCAAACAAGAAATTGACTCTGAGTATCAGGGATGCTACTTGGTGAAAGACAAAATAGAGTTACCATCCTTGGAGAAAGATGAATCAAAAGAAGCGGAAGATTCAAAAAAGGACTAGTCGTCCAGTGTTTGTTTCACTTCTACTTCCTCGTATGCTTCGATGATGTCGCCTACTTTAATATCGTTGAACTTGTTCACGTTCAAACCACATTCATAGCCTTTAGACACTTCTTTGACGTCATCTTTGAATCGTTTCAAGCTTCCCAATTCTCCACTGTAGACTACAATACCATCGCGAATAACACGAATCATATTGTTTCGATTCAGCTTTCCATCGGTCACGAAGCAACCTGCAACCGTACCCACTTTTGAAATTCGGAATGTCTCTCGGATTTCAGCGTTTCCAACGATCTTCTCTTCGATTTTCGCGGAAAGCATTCCTTCCATGGCATCCTTGATCTCTTCGATGGCCGCATAGATTACAGAGTAGATTTTGATTTGAATCTCTTCTTTCTCTGCTATTCTTCGAGCACCACCTGATGGGCGGACTTGAAAACCAACGATAATCGCATCAGAAGCCGTTGCCAAAAGAACATCGCTTTCGGTAATCTGTCCTACGGCTTTGTGGATAACATTGACCTGAATCTTATCGGTAGAAAGCTTTTGGAGTGAATCGCTCAATGCTTCGACAGAACCATCCACATCACCTTTGATGATCACGTTTAATTCCTTAAAGTCTCCGATTGCAATTCGACGACCGATCTCATCAAGCGTAATATGTTTCTGAGTTCTGACGCCTTGTTCACGCCATAGCTGCTCACGCTTCGTAGCAATGTTACGCGCTTCACGCTCGTCTTCCATCACGTGAAAACGATCACCTGCATTAGGCGCACCACTGAGACCGAGCATTGACACAGGCACGGATGGCCCGGCTTCTTTAATATTTTGATGACGCTCATTCATCATGGCTTTAACACGACCGGTATGCTGGCCTGCTAATACCACATCTCCGACACGCATTGTTCCTGCTTCTACGAGAAGGGTAGTAACATACCCCCTACCTTTATCCAAGGTAGATTCGATTACAGTTCCAATTGCTCGTTTCTTCGGATTTGCTTTTAAATCAAGGAGTTCTGCCTCCAGAAGTACTTTATCCAAAAGCTCGTCAATGTTTGTTCCTTTTTTGGCAGAAATATCTTGGCTCTGGTACTTACCACCCCAATCTTCTACCAAAATATTCATTTGAGCCAGCTGCTCTTTAAGTTTTTCGGGATTTGAATCAGGCTTATCAATTTTGTTGAAAGCGAAAATCATCGGGATCCCTGCTGCTTGTGCATGATTGATGGCCTCTTTTGTTTGAGGCATCACATCATCATCAGCAGCAATTACGATAATTGCCAAGTCGGTAACTTGAGCACCACGAGCACGCATCGCGGTAAAGGCCTCGTGACCGGGAGTATCCAAGAAAGTAATCTTCTTACCGTCATTTACCTCAACGCTGTATGCGCCAATGTGCTGGGTTATTCCCCCGGCTTCACCGGCTATTACATTCTCTTTACGAATGTGGTCAAGAAGCGAAGTTTTACCGTGGTCAACGTGTCCCATTACGGTAACGATAGGAGCGCGTGGCACCAGATCTTCGGGTTTATCTTCCTCAGTCTCTATTGACTCTTGAATGTCGGCGGAAGTAAACTCAACTTCATAATCAAATTCCTCGGCAATAATAGTCAAGGTCTCAGCATCCAATCGCTGATTGATCGAGGCCATAATACCAAGGGACATACAAGCTGAAATCACCTCATTTGAACTAACGTCCATCATCGAAGCTAAATCAGCCACCGTTACGAACTCCGTTAGCTTCAGTAATTTTGATTCTTCAGCTTCTTGTTGGAGTTTCTCTTCGGCACGCGAACGGTGCTCATCTCGCTTGAGCCTTCTGTTTTTGGCTCCTTTGTTTTTTCCACCACCACCTTGCAGTTTAGCAAGCGTTTCTTTCAACTCGCGATCGATATCTTCTTTACTTACCTCACGGCGTTCATTCCCTCTTTTGGGCTTAGACTTATTCTGACCTGGTTTGCTTACATCAACCTTATCGGTACGAAGACGTTTTCTCTTTCTTCTTCCTTTCTGAGTATCCTTGTCAGGATCAGTACTAATAACAGGCTTTTTCTTCGGCTTCCTCTCCGGAAGATCAATCTTACCCAGTACTGTAGGCGCAACGAGCTTTTGAACGTTGGTGCGTATAGTATTGTCCTCTTCCTTCTGAGCTTTCTCTTTCTTCTCAAGCTCAGCCTTTTCTTCGGCTGTAGGCTCTGCAGGCTTCTTTTCTTCGGCTACAGGGGCAGGCTCGGCTTTCTCCTCTTTTGGCTCCTCAGTAGCCTTAGCAACAGGTTCTTCCTTCTTTTCCTCTACCTTCTCCTCTTCTTTCGGCTCAGGTTTTGGCTGTTGCTTTTTATCCTTATTCAGGTCTATTTTTCCAACGACAGAAACTCCCGGTTTCGCTTTGACCTCAGGCTTATAAACGTCATCGGGAACGCCTTGCACATTTTTAATGAGAACTTCTTCTTTCTCTTCTTCTCTCTCTTTGCGCTCTTCTTTCTCTCTCTCTATGGTCACAGTCTCTTTGTTGGCTGTAACCTTTCCGGCTGTCTTAGCTTTCTCCTTAAGTTGTTTTGAGTCCTGAAATTCATCCATGAGAATTTCGTAGGCAGCAGGCTCAATTTTCGCATTGGGCTTGCTCTCTATCTCAAAACCTTTGTCCGCGAGGGTATCAACGATGGTCTGAATACCAACGTTAAACTCCTTTGCTGCTTTACTTAGTCGTACCGATGCTTTGCGTATTGGCATATAAAATTATCGGGGTTTCTGCGAAGTTAAAAAATAAGCGCAATTACGCTCTACTCTAACTCTTCGCTCAAAATTTTCATTATCTCTTTGACAGTTTCCTCTTCAAGGTCTGATCTCTTCACCAACTCTTCAGGAGCCAGGTCGAGTACTGCTCTCGCTGTATCCAAACCAACCTTCTTGAGTTCATCAATGATCCAACCATCAATTTCATCTGCAAATTCTTCCAAATCTACGTCTTCGTCTTCTCCTTCAGAATCGCGGTAAACGTCAATTTCGAATCCTGTCAGCTTTCCGGCTAACTTAATATTGTGGCCTCCCTTACCAATGGCTAGAGAAACTTGATCAGGCTTTAAGAAGACTTCGGCCTTCTGACCATCTATCTTAATACTGGTGATCTTTGCAGGACTTAATGACCGCTGGATGAGCAACTGATCATTTGCCGTGTAGTTGATCACATCAATATTCTCATTCTTCAATTCGCGAACGATGCTGTGAATTCTCGAACCTTTCATCCCAACACAAGCACCCACGGGGTCTATACGATCATCGTATGATTCTACAGCTACTTTGGCTCTTTCTCCCGGAACTCGAACGATTTTCTTGATGGTAATCAATCCATCAAATACCTCGGGAACCTCCATTTCAAATAAACGCTCCAAAAACTCAGGTGCCGTTCTGGACAAGATAACCACAGGATTGTTATTGCGCATTTCAACCTTGGCTACTACCGCTCTTACGGTGTCACCCTTCTTGAAGTAGTCGCTTGGGATTTGCTCAGACTTTGGCAAAATCAATTCATTCCCTTCATCGTCCAACAAAAGGATCTCTCGTTTCCAAACCTGGTAAACTTCTCCAGCGATTATTTCGCCGACTCTTGAGCTGTACTTGTTGTAAAGGCTGTCTTTCTCGAGCTCAATAATCTTTGAAACAAGATTCTGACGCATCGACAAAATCGACCTCCTGCCGAAGTGGTCGAGCTTGATTTCTTCCGTAGCTTCTTCACCTACTTCAAAATCAGGCTCAATTTTTACCGCCTCAGTTAAGGCTATTTGCGCGTTATCATCTTCTACCTCACCATCAGGAACGATTTCGCGGTTACGCCAAATCTCTAAATCTCCCTCGTCAGGATTTATGATGATATCGAAGTTATCATCCGTACCGTGTTTTTTGATTAACATGTTTCGGAAGACATCTTCCAAAATACGCATCATCGTTTCACGATCGATATTTTTAAACTCTTTGAACTCGGTGAACGAGTCGAACAAATTTACATTGCTCATGTGCTATTATTTGAAATTGATTTTGATTTTGGCCTCCTTTACTTCAGGGTAAGACAGATCCAATTCTTCTTCAATAAGTATTTTCTTCTTTTTTCCAGGTACGCGCTCCTTTCTGCTCGTATGCAACTTGATCCCTTTTTCATCCGCAGTCAATAACTCACCTTCAACTTCTTCTCCTCCCGTCAACTTCACCTTCAAATCCCTACCAATGTTCTTAACGTACTGACGATGATCTCTGAGAGGTTTGTCAATGCCCGGAGAACTCACTTGGAGCGAAAAATCCTCAGCTTCACGATCGAGGTTATGCTCAATCTGACGACTGATATCTACGCAATCTGAGATGGATACAGGCCCCATACTTTCGAGCTCAACCCGAATGTTATTCCCGGGCTTAATCTCCAGTTCCAGAATGTAATATTCCGTCCCTTCGATCTTCTCTGCTATTAAACTTCTTATGGTATTCTCGGTAATCACTTGCAATCAATAAAAAGAGGGGCTTCGGCCCCTCGATTTAGTTTCTTTTATTTTCTGACTGCAAATGTAATGATTTTTCCTGAAAATCAATGATGCTAGTGATTCATTCGGTTGTCTTCCACCACCCTCACTTTTCGACCATCTTTGTATTCAATCTTAGTGATCACATTGCCTCTAGGCGAAAACGATGTGGAAACTCCCTGCCGCTTTCCATCTTCAAAGTATTCTTCGAGCTCGGGCTGCCCTCCGCGACGGTGGTACATAACGGACTTACCGTGCTGCTTTCCCTTGCGATAGCCTGACTCCCTCATTTTTCCCCCTTCAGGAAAAAAGTATATCCATTTGCCATCTGGCTTGCCTTCCAAATAAGTACCCTCTCTGATTGGAATTCCCTGCTCAGAATATTCGGCAAAAGGACCGTTTAGACGTCCATTTTTGTACCAAGCATTCTCTTCAAGTTTCCCATTCTCATGGTAGTGCTTCCAGTTACCTACTTTCTCGTCTCCTTGCCACGAGCCTTCGTACATCGGAGATCCATCGGGAAACCATCCCTTCCACTTTCCAACGAGTTTCCCGGCAGCAAAACTGCCCTCATCTTTTGGAGAGCCTGGCTTGTACCACGACTTCCATATGCCTTCTTCCAATCCATTGACATATGAGCCCTCCTGCAACTTGTTTCCGTTTTCAAACCAAGTGGTCCAATTGCCGTTGCGTTTATTTTTCAGGAATTCTCCTTTTCGCCATGTGCTCCCGTCGGGGTAATAAAATGTCCATTCTCCTGACTTTTCCCCCTGCTGCCATGTACCTTCGTATTGTACTTGTCCATTGGGATAATAATATCTCCAAATGCCTTCTTGAAGTCCATTCTCGAAAGGTCCCTTCATCTCCATGAACCCGCTGTCGCGAAAAAATTGCCACTCCCCTTCTTTCAGCCCTATTTCATACTGTCCTTTCACCGCAGCCTGTCCGTTCTCAAAATTTTCGATAAACGGTCCCTGCAGCGAATCCTTTTCAAAATGGGTTTCTTTCCAAAGATTGCCATTGGAAAAATAATACACCCAGATACTGTCCTTTTTTCCTTGCTCATAATACCCTCTCGTCCGCAATTGACCGTCGGGATACCATGTAGTGGACTCTCCAGTCATCCATCCATTCGTGTATGCTTCCTTACTCTTTTGCTCGCCATCAGAGTAAAAGGTTTCCATAAACCCCGAGCCATTCTTGACAGCGGCGGTTCCATCAGACAGAAAGTAACTCACCATCTCAATGCTGTCTTCTTTATGGACAAATTCAACCATATTCAAAACACTGTCGGGATACCAATATTTCCACTCGCCGGTCTTAGCACCATCCTTAAAGTAGCCTGTCTCTTTCGGAGTGCCTGAAGGGTAAAAAGCATGCAACACGCTATCAGGTCTATCCCAATCAAAGTATCCTTCAGTTTCCAATTGACCATTCTTGTAAAACCTTTTGACGGGGCCATTGAGTCGACCCAAGAAGAATTCTGATTCCTCTTTTATCGAGCCATCACTATAGTAATACTTCCAAGTTCCATGTTCCAGTCCACGGCGATAAAGCCCTTCGGTTCGTTTCACTTTTTGGTTCTTATCCCAATAGTCGACGAAGGCTTGATCTTGCGAAAAAACTTCTTGAGGTGTAATCAGCAAGAGGACAAAAAATAAGAAAAAAGTCAAAGTAAATTTCATTCCGGAATCCAAGTGTTTGAATTTTTAAAGTTGGCTTTTACATCTTCGCTAAAAACCTGAAAAGCCCAAGACTTCTGCACAAATGATCGTTTGCAACGACTAACAAGAGTAAAAAAAGCAACATCAATCTAACGTTTGAGATTCCCGGATATTGAGCTTTGTTAAATGGGGGAATCGAACAAGCACTATGTCTCTATGTTAAGTGAATCTTAAATCCATAAAAAATATAAAACCATGATTAAAGACGTGAGTAAATTTTCATTCCTTTTATTTTTAAGTTTAACGTTAGTGATGACATCGTGCGATGATGACGATGACGAGGATCCGCCACAAACGACTCCAGCACCAACACAAACTATCGCAGAACTCGCCGTGGCTAGTCCACAATTCAGTATTTTAGTAGAAGCATTAACTGCTACAGATTTAGTAGATGCAGTGGCAGCTGATGGTTCATTGACTGTTTTTGCTCCGAACAATGATGCGTTTAATGAATTTTTCGACCAAGCAGGGTTAACTGATGACAATAATGATGGAAGCCGAGTAGATGAGGCTGCAGCGGCCCTTGGTGTAGATGCCGTTTCTGAATTATTGCTTTACCACGTGATTGGAGCGGAGATACCAGCTTCAGCCGTTGTAGGTAAAACATATGTGGGTACTTCTAGTACTACATCACCTGAAGGAGATGCTTTATCATTGCTAGCTGAGCCGGCAAACAACACCGTATTGGTAAACGGTGGTAACGGAAACAATGGTGCAGACAAAGGTGCAACAGTAGTTGCCGCTGACATATTCGCAACAAACGGAGTGATCCACGAAATTGATGGAGTTCTTGAGCTTCCTTCAGTAGTTGATCACGCCATCTTCAATTCGGATTTTAGCGAATTAGTAGGCGCAGTAGTAGCCGCTGATCTCGTTACAACACTTGAAGAAGCAGATGCGATTACAGTATTTGCTCCTGTAAACAGCGCATTTGAAGCGATTCAATCAACTGTAGACGGATTAACTCTTGAGCAACTTACATCAGTACTTACTTACCATGTAGTAGGTAGTCAAGTTCGTGCGGAAGACATTAATCCGGGTGCTGTAGGAACGTTGAACGGTCAAGACATTACCATTGGGGTAGATGCAGACGATGTTACGGTGACCGTAACTGATGCTAACGGCGGTGAATCTACCGTAATTCTAACTAATGTTCAAGGAACAAACGGTGTGGTACACGTAATTGATACAGTACTTATTCCGACTCTATAAATCGAGATCAAATCCGATTCAAAGGCCCGCTTTCCAGCGGGCCTTTGTTGTTTTACCACTCCTTGAAAGTAAAGCAGCGTTTCAGCAAAACTTTTCATTATCCTTAAGGGTTGATTGAATCGTTAGATTAGCAGAATATGAAAATCCTCATCTCCGGTGGTTCGGGCCTCATAGGCTCGGCATTGACAAAATTGCTCTTAGCAAATGGGCACGAAGTCAACCACCTTTCCAGAAGTAAGTCATCTGAAAATAATATTCCGACTTTCGTGTGGGATCTCGCAAAAGGCGAAATTGACGCCGCTGCCTTTCAGGGTGTTGAAGCCATCATTCATTTGGCGGGAGCCGGCATAGCCGATGGCAGATGGACGGATAATCGGAAGAAGATCATCATTGACAGCCGTGTAGAATCTGCCAACCTTCTTTACCGAAAGGCCAAAGAGCTCAATACACCACTCAAAGTTTTCGTATCAGCCAGCGGAATCAGCTACTATGGGATGGATACGACGGAAAAAATCTATTCGGAAACTGACCCGCCTTCAGATGATTTCATAGGGACTTGCTGCGTGCTGTGGGAAAAAGCAGCAGATCAATTCTCAGACTTGGCTCGAGTGGTGAAACTGAGAACGGGCATTGTATTGTCGGCAAATGGCGGTGCTCTTGAGAAAATAGCGCAACCTGTGAAGTTTGGCTTCGGCGCTCCTCTCGGATCGGGAGAGCAATGGGTGCCCTACATCCACATCGATGACCTTTGCGCAATGTATCTAGAAGCCATAGAGAACGAGAATTACCACGGAGTTTACAACGCGGTAAACGGAGACCATGTGACCAACAAAGATTTGACGAAAGAAACGGCTAAAGCGCTCAAAAAGCCACTATGGTTGCCCAATGTGCCGTCATTCGTTTTGAGAGCCGTTTTTGGAGAAATGGGTCGTTTGATTTTAGAAGGAAGTCGAGCTTCCGCTAAAAAGATCAAATCAGCCGGTTTTCAATTCAAATACAACACGCTTCGGGATGCCCTCAGGAATATTTATGGCAATTAGTGGCTTCGGCCTTGGAGCAGCTTAAGGAATCCTTCCATCTGCTCCCTTCCTTCAGTGCTTAAATTCGTTTTGTCCAGTTGGCGTTTAGCTTCCGCGAAATACTCATTGCTACGAACCTGAATATCCTTATCTACTTCTAAATCCAGAAATACCTGACGAACTCGCTCTACCTTCTCAGCCGAGTCAGAAATAATGCCTTTGAAATAAATGGCTTCCAACTCATTCCGTTGTTCCTCCGAAGCCTTCTGCAAAGCGCGAATGATAAGATAGGTCTTCTTATTGGCAATGATATCGCCACCCACTTGTTTTCCAAAATTCTCGGGATTTCCAAAGGCGTCTAAATAATCGTCTTGCAATTGAAATCCGATACCCGCGGCCTTGCCAAATGCATAAATCGCTTCTGACTCCTCTTTGGTGGCATTGGCCAAAATGGCGCCCATTTGCAGGCTGCATCCTAGGAGAACCGCCGTTTTCAACCCGATCATTTCAATATATCGCTCTTCCGAAACTCCTTCCTCTTCTTCGAAATCCATATCGTACTGCTGACCGAGGCAAACCTCAGCCGAAGTGCGGTTAAACAAGTCCAAAAGCTCGGGAAGATGCTCGGCACCGCAGAGAGCCAATTGTTTGTAGGCCTCAATGACCATGGCATCGCCTGAAAGTATGGCGGTATTCGTATCCCATTTCTGATGCACAGTCTCTTTCCCCCTTCGCAGAGGGGCTTCATCCATGATATCATCGTGAACCAAGGTGAAGTTGTGAAAAATCTCTACCGCCAAAGCTGCCGGCATGGCTCTTTCAACGGAGCCACCGAAGGCATTTGCGGAAAGCAAAACCAAAGATGGCCGAATGCGCTTGCCACCCAAGGACATAATGTACTTGATGGGAGTATGGAGATTGTCTTCGGGAAGATGAGAAGTATAGGTCGCTATCTCTGAATCGAGAAGCGATCGCAGCTGATCGAGTTTAGAATTCATTTAATCAAATTAAGCAGATACTGTCCGTAGCCGCTTTTAACAAAAGGTTGGGCAATTTGGTTGAGCTGATCGGCGTCAATAAATCCTTTTCGATAAGCCACCTCTTCTATGCAACCGACTTTGAGCCCTTGACGATCTTCGATTACTTCTACGAATTGGCCTGCTGCCATAAGTGAAGAAAACGTACCCGTATCCAGCCAAGCCGTTCCTCGATTCATTACAGATACCTGCAATTTTCCTTGGGCCAAATACGCTTTGTTTACATCAGTAATCTCGTATTCACCGCGAGCGCTAGGCTTAAGGTTTTTAGCTATCTCCACAACGCTGTTGTCATAGAAATAAAGTCCCGGAACTGCGTAATTCGACTTAGGTTTTTCAGGCTTTTCCTCAATACTCAGTGCCTTCATTTCTTTGTCAAACTCCACTACACCGTACCGTTCCGGGTCTGAAACGTGATAGGCATAGACTATTCCACCTTCAGGATCATTATTCTCAGATAGCAGCTCTTCCAAGCCATAACCGTAAAAGATATTGTCGCCTAGAATCAAGGCTACTTTGTCTTTTCCGATAAACTCCTCGCCAATCACAAATGCCTGTGCAAGTCCGTTGGGTTCCTCTTGAACGGCGTAGGTAAAGTTGCACCCTAAGCGCTTGCCATCGCCTAGCAGACGTTTGAAGTTTTCGTGATCGTGAGGCGTAGTAATGATGAGTATCTCGCTGATCCCCGCGCTCATCAGGGTAGACAAAGGATAATAGATCATCGGTTTGTCGTAGACAGGCATCAGCTGCTTGCTCACCGATATGGTAAGCGGATAGAGTCGGGTTCCTGAGCCTCCGGCTAAAATGATTCCTTTCATTTTTCTAAAGCTTTTTTGATCACTCCGATTTTCGAATCTCCAAGTCCTCTAACTCGATGTCTTCTTCTTCATTGATGATTTCCAAAAGCGGCTCGCGGAACGACTTGGTGACCAAGCTGCGGTGGAATGAAAGCAGTAAACTCGGCAACAAGACTAGATTGGAAATCATAGCTACCAAAAGCGTTACGGAAACCAACGTACCGAGGGCGACCGTTCCCCCAAAGTTGGAAGCAGTAAAAACCAAGAAACCAAAGAAGAGGATGATGGAAGTGTAGATCATGCTGACTCCCGTTTCAGTAACTGCGTTTAAAACACAGGTGCGAATATCCCAAGATCTGGTTTTCAACTCCTGACGATATTTTGAGAGGAAGTGAATCGTATCATCGACGGAAATACCGAAGGCGATACTGAAAACCAAAATGGTAGAAGGCTTTATGGCTACCCCAAAATACCCCATCAATCCTGCGGTGAAAAGCAGCGGCAACAAGTTCGGGAAAAGTGAAATAATCACCATTCGAGCCGAATTGAAAAGAAGGGCCATCAATATGGAGATGACAAAAATCGCGATGGCAAGACTGATAAATAGGTTTCTAACCAAATAATCGGTGCCATTCAGAAATACAATGCTCGTTCCCGTGAGGGTAACTTTATACTCATTTCGAGGAAAAATCTCATACACCTTTGGCTTGAGGTTTTCCATCAGACTATCCAACTCCGTCGTTCCAATATCGGCTATCTGAGCAGAAATGCGCGTAACGGTTTGAGTCGAATCCAGAAACATCTGTGAAATCTTACTCGCATCTGACTCGTTCCCCCTAAGGTAGGGCCCTACAAACGATCTCTCGTAATTGGAAATCAAACTATAGCGATCTTCAAGACCATTGTAATAGGCCTGCTTAGCGAACTTGATCGCATCAGTAATTGCAAGTGATCGCGAAATCTCCGGATAGGCCTCCAAGACTTCTTGAAGCCGTTCGATCTTCTTGAGAGTTTTAGCCTTTGTGACTTGACTGCTATCCAGCGAATTGACCAAAATTTCCAGCGGCATCACACCGGCAAAATTATCTTCAAAGAAATTGAGATCAGTGATGATCTTATCATCTTTTGGCAAATCGTCCACTATGTTTCCCGTGGCCTCAACAAGTGTGGCACCGTAGATAGAAATAGCGAGAATTGCGACAGTACCGATATAAACCTTTCGGCGGTGGTTACTGACCAATCCATGGAGAATGGATACTACCTTGTCGACCCACTTACGGTCGAGATGAGCAACGTGTCTCTCTCTCGGAGGAGCAATAAAGCTGAAAACACAAGGAATGATAATCAGCGATAAAACGAAAACGCTGAGAATATTGATAGAAGCTACAACACCAAACTCCTGCAATATGGCACTCTGCGTAAATATAAAAGTTGCAAAACCCATCGCCGTCGTGGCATTGGTCATGAATGTGGCGTTACCCACTTTATGGATCACCCTGCTGAGCGCTTTAATCTGATTTCCGTGGTGACGGTATTCGTTGTGGTACTTATTCAGCAGGAATACACAATTGGGCACTCCGATTACGATGATTAATGGAGGTATAAGCCCCATCAACGCACTTAGCTTAAAGCCAAGAAGTCCGATCGTTCCAATGGACCAGATCACACCTATGATTACCACCAAAAGGCTGATAAACATGACTCGGAAACTCTTAAAGAAAAGGAGCATGAGCAGAGCCGTGACACCTGCCGCAAGGCCTACGAACATTCCTAGCTCTTGCTTGATCTTGGCCGTTTGCTTGGTGCGGATATAGGGCAAACCTGAATAGTGAACTTGAAGTCCCGTCTTTTCGGAAAATGCTTCTACAACTTCTTCTACTTGCTCCAATACCTCCACCCGTCTATTGCTGTTGAATGCATCCCGATTTACGAAAAGCATCATCAAGCTCGCATTGGTAGAATCGTTGTAGAGTAAGTTTCGGTAAAAGGGAAGGCTATTGATTTGCTTTTTTAGACTGTCTACCTCTTCTGAAGATTGGGGCCTTCGCTGAACGAGTTTGCGAACATCAAACTTTTTTTCCACGGCATTCTTTTGCAAAGTGTACAGATGGGCTTCCGAGAAAACACTGTCTATTCCATCGATATCTTTGAGGTCGTAACCCAAAGTATACCACTCTGCAAAAGTCGGGTATGTATGGAGGTTTTCTCCTTGAACTCCAAGAACTAAAATATTCCCGTCTTCTGAGAAACGATCGGTGAAACGGTCGTATTCTATTTGGGTGCTGTCATCTTTTGGAAGAATCCCGCCGAACTTGTAAGTCATGGTCACTGTTCGCGCCTGAAAGGCCATAAAAACAGTAACTACCACAACTACAGCCAATAGCGCAATTCTGTTGCGCAAAATAAATCCGGCTGTTTTTTCCCACATGTATCGCTAGTCCTAAGTGAGGAGCAAATATAAGATAGAATGGTAAACGGCTAAGCTATGACGTATATCTTTGGCGAATAATGCTAGCGGACTTTCACGAAACAGGCTATTTATTGAAGCACCTGACAAGGCGTCGCTTCCAAAATGCGTGGAAATTATACCGCTCTTTTCGCAAGAGCAGAAGGTCGGGGCCTCCCACTTCGCACCCCATGCCGATCGCCCTTTCAGTAGAACCCACTACTGCTTGCAACTTGGGGTGCCCCGAATGCCCCAGCGGTTTGAAGCAGTTTACACGCCCCACGGGAAATTTAAAGGAAGGATTGCTCGATCAACTCTTAGACGAAATAGGAAAAGACCTGGTCTACTTGACTTTCTATTTCCAAGGTGAGCCTTTCATCCACCCTGATATGAATCAGCTCATTGCCAAAGCCAACAGCCGAGGAATCTTTACTGCCACTTCCACCAATGCGCATTTCATCAATGAAAAGAGTGCAGAGGGAATCGTGAAATCAGGTCTAAATCGATTGATTATTTCCATCGACGGTACGACTCAGGATGTTTACGAGGCTTACCGCAAAAAGGGAAAACTCGAGAAGGTAATCGAAGGAACGAAGACGATACTGGCCAAACGGAAAGAGCTTAATAGCTTCTTCCCGAGAGTTTACTTTCAATTTCTGGTGGTCAAGCCCAATGAGCATCAAATTGAAGACGTGAAAAAACTCGGGAAAGAGCTCGGAGTAGACGGAGTTCACTTCAAGACTGCCCAAGTTTATGATTATGAAAATGGCAATCCCTTAATTCCTACTATCGATAAATATGCGCGCTATAAGCAGAATCCTGACGGAAAGTGGGGAATAAAGAATCTGCTTGATGATCAATGCTGGAAGATGTGGCACTCCGCAGTGGTAACTTGGGATGGACGAGTAGTGCCCTGCTGCTTTGATAAAGATGCCACGCATCAAATGGGGCAAATTGGCGCAGATACCTTTGGGAACATTTGGCGAGGTGAAGCTTACTCAAATTTTAGATCGGCCTTGCTTCGATCTAGAAGTGAGATTGAAATTTGCAAGAACTGCTCGGAAGGGACGAGGGTATGGGCTTGATTATACTTCCAAAAAATTCTTGAGAATAGTCTTTCCTTCCGGACTTAAAATACTCTCAGGGTGAAATTGAATTCCAAAAACAGGTAGCTCTCTATGCTGCATTCCCATGATTTCTCCTTCCTGATCCCGACAAGTCACTTGCCATTGACCTGGCAATCTGTCCTCATCAACAACCCACGAATGATAACGTCCTACTTTGAAGGTATCGGGAAGCCCTTTAAAGAGTGGCTCCTTCGTTTCGACAATGATAGAATGCGAGACGCCATGATGTACTTCTTCGAGATTCTTCAGGTTTCCTCCGGTGGCTTCAGCTAAGGCTTGATGTCCCAAACAAACACCGAGTACTTTCTTCTTTTGCTTGATAGCTTCAGAAATCAAAACAACCAAATTCATAGATTCTTTTGGTAGACCGGGACCGGGAGAAAAAACGACGTAATCGTATTTGGCTAATTGTGTGAGTTCGATATCATCGTTTCGAAACACATCGACATCCTCATTGGCAATAGCCTCGAGAATGTGCACCAAATTAAAAGTGAAGGAGTCGTAATTATCTACGACCAGAATGCGGTTCATCTTAAACCGTCATGATGTCTTTTTCTTTGCGCTCGACCTCGCCATCAACTTTATCTGAAAATTGATTGGTGATCTTTTGAACTTCTTCTATAGCATCTTTCGCCAAGTCCTCACTCAAACCGTCTTTTTCCAACTTCTTGACTTCGTCGTTAGCATCTTTTCTCGCATTGCGAATACCTACTTTGGCATCCTCGGCTTCCGCCTTCACTTTCTTAACGAGATCCTTTCGGCGTTCTTCCGTAAGTGCCGGAACATTAATCATCACCAATTCGCCATTGTTCTGAGGGTTGAGTCCAAGATTGGCATTGATAATCGCTCTTTCAATCGGCTCCAGCATAGCTTTTTCCCAAGGCTGAACCGAGAGGGTTCTGGCGTCAGGCGTATTCACGTTGGAAACTTGATTGAGCGGAGTTTGAGATCCGTAATAATCTACCATGACTCCGTCAAGCATAGCAGGAGATGCCTTACCTGCACGGATCTTCAACAATGCGTTCTCGAGATGCTTAATGGATTTATCCATTGACTCTTTAGCTGTATCGAGAATAAAGTCTATTTCTTCTTGCATGATTTCAGTTTAAAAGTTGACCAATGTCCCTACATTTTCACCTTCTACCAGACGACGCAAATTACCAGGCGAATTCATATTAAAGACTACGATGGGTAGCTTGTTTTCATTGCAAAGCGTAAATGCTGTAAGATCCATTACGTTAAGGCCTTTCTCATAAACCTCGTTGAATGTGATGGAGCTGTATTTTGTTGCCGAGCTATCTTTTTCGGGGTCTGCCGTGTAGATTCCATCTACCCGCGTTCCTTTCAATATCACGTCTGCTTCGATTTCTATAGCACGGAGAGATGCCGCTGAGTCCGTAGTAAAGTATGGATTCCCCGTTCCTGCTCCGAAAATTACTATACGACCTTTTTCCAAATGCCTTACCGCTCTTCGTCTGATGAAGGGTTCGGCAATCTGCTCCATCTTAATAGCTGACATCAATCGAGTCTTAATATTCGTTACCTCGAGTGCAGACTGCAATGCCATTCCATTGATTACAGTGGCGAGCATACCCATATAATCTCCTTGAGTTCGCTCCATTCCGCCTTCGGCTGCTTGAAGACCTCGGAAAATGTTTCCTCCACCTATTACGATAGCAATCTCTACTCCCAATTCGTGAATCTCCTTGATTTCCTTGGCATATTGCGCCAAGCGATTGTTGTCAATTCCAAATTGCTTCTCGCCCATCAGGGCCTCTCCACTAAGTTTGAGAAGAATACGTTTGTATTTTACGGGCATGTCAGGTGGTCCTTTTGGGGGCCGAAAATTATCAAAAAAAAAGGAGAGGTCAGTCGATGATTGAAGTTAACTTATAAGTCCTTGTTTATCAAAGACCAAACTGATATCACTTCTGTGCAATGATTAGTTTGCCTCTTTTGATCAAACCGCCGTCGGAATATGCAGCGTAGAGATAAAATCCGGTTGATAGTTCCGAAAGATCAATCCCACCGGTTATTTGATCTTCGGTGAACTCTTGGATCAATTTACCCGAGAGGGTTGCCAATGAAAATGACGTAATGCGATCGCGGTAAAGCAGATATAAATGATCGCTCGCAGGATTGGGGAACACATTAAATTCTGCTATTCCCAGCGCTTCAGCTGATAAAACCCACTCTTCCCAGCCTAACGGTGCCCCGAATTCCTGACCGCCTTTCAAATAATAGACCAGCCGCACTGAAAAATTATCACATTCCATATATGGCCCACCCAGACCTTCTATTGAATAAACATCGGATACGTCGTCACAGTAGCCCCCTCCTCCGGTATAGTAATAGCATGTATCAAAATCCATGAAGCTCGGCTCAGACAAATAATAAAAAGCTGAGCCATCTCGAGTGGTTTTGACCCTGTAATCGCTCTCATTTATATGCATTCCGGTAGATGTCGGACCCTCGCCGACATCTAGAGCAGTAGCAGCAATGGTACCTGGTAAAGCATCCATATCGACTTCAGGATATAGCCATGCTCCCAACGTCATGCTGTAATTCTGCGCTTCCAAGATGTTGTATCCTTCAATTACAGGATCCAAGTAAGAGCCTGAATAATAGATTGAAGCGCCGTCCACGACATAACTCACTTCACTTCCATCTTCTATTCTTTGAACGATTTCTCTTATTTCGATTAAACCTCCACCTTCGTATTCATCTACTACATGCAGGATATCTCCCTCCTGAAAGTCGTAAATTTCGTCTTCGGTGAGATTGGTCAAACCGATGTTTGCATTGCTGATACCGACTAATTCATAGTAATGGTCCACTTGAAATCCATAGTATGGCTCTTGGGCAAATAGCGCAGTAAAAAAGACGCCGTCATCCCACCAACCTGCATTGATCGTCGTAAAACTGAGCGTACTAATCAGGCCGTGGTGTTTACTTAAGTGGATTCGACCTATTTCAGAAATCAATTCATCCGTGTCGCTATTGTACAGCCCAAACCTGATTGTTTTGACAGAATCCTGAATTCCAAGGAAAGTAGAATCACTAATACTGAGAACTTCTGCTCGCGCATCACCGAAAACATCGGATTGAAAACAAGGCCATATTTCCCCGACTTCAGCTTGGGCCTTGATGAAGGTCGAATCACCGTACATATTCGTAATCCAATGTTCACCGGTAGTGGATCGATAGATTACCTTATGACCTGCCCAGCCGTATTTTATACTAAAACATATCGCAAACTCGTATGCATTTTTAGCTTGTACGGCTTTTGACAAAGTCATAACCGTATCCTCGCCGATGACCTCATAACTTTCAACTTTAACTCCGCGGTAACCTGAGCCAGGATCACTAGTAATGCTCTTGAACATCTTGTCCTGATGTGTATACCACATCTGGTATTCTTGGGCAGTGATAACTTGAGCTAGAAAAAGAGAAGCAAGGATGAGGGCGAAGCTACGCATGGTAAAAATCTAGTTTTGGCTACAACCAAAGCTAAATAAAAAAGGAGAGAACAATGTCTCTCCTTTTTCAAATAAATCCAATCAATTCTTAGCTCAATGATGAACGTTTGAATTCAGTGATCGTCAAATCCTTGTCAGCATCAGAAAGGTGCTGCTTGATTGACTTTTTATTGTCTTTAATGAAAGCTTGATTCAGTAGAGTATTCTCCTGGAAGAATTTATTCAACCTTCCTTTTGCAATTTTTTCTGCAAGGTCGGCTGGCTTACCTTCTTGAATAGCTTGGTCTTTTCCTATCTCGATTTCGTTGTCGATGACTTTCTGAGGAACACCTGCTTGATCTAAAGCAACAGGAGCCATTGCAGCTACTTGCATTGCTATGTCGCGACCAAGATCGTTATAGTTTCCTTTGTTAAGACCTACCAACGAAGCCAGCTTGTTACCTGGGTGGATGTAAGCCACGACGCTATCCGCTTCGATTTTCTCGAAACTGCTAAGGTCAAGCTTCTCACCTATTACCCCAGTCTGTTCGATAATTTTCTCAGCGATCGTGAGATCAGAACCAGGGAATTTCATGGCATTCAATTCTTCCAATGAACCCGCTTTCTCTTCGAGAGCTTTGTCGAGGATCGTTTGCGCCAAATTCACGAAATCATCGTTCTTAGCTACGAAGTCAGTTTCACAATTCAACACGAGAATAACTCCCATGTCATTCACTTCATTCGTTTTAGCAAGAACAACACCTTCGGTCGCGTCGCGGTCGCTGCGCTTAGCGGCTACCTTTTGACCTTTCTTACGAAGAATATCGATGGCTTTATCGAAATCACCTTCGGCTTCTACCAAGGCTTTTTTGCAATCCATCATGCCTGCTCCTGTTTGTTTACGGAGCTTATTGACTTCTGCTGCTGTAATTTTCATGATCTTAATTTGTCTTTAACTAGCTTTTTCTGTGCTTTCAGCCTTTTTATCTTCACCTTTTTTCTCGTCAGCTTTTTTCGCTTCGGCTGCTTTTTTATCAGCTGCTTTTTTATCAGCTGCCTTTTTCTCTGCTGCTGCTTTCTTGTCAGCTTCCTTCTTCTCAGCGTCTTTCTTCTCCTGAGCCGCTGCTTTGTCTTTGCTTGCTTTGCGCTCATCCATTCCTTCCATAATAGCGTTGGAAACTTTATCCAAGATTACCGCGATGGATTTAGATGCATCGTCATTTGAAGGAATTGGGAATTCAACTTTTGTTGGGTCAGAGTTGGTATCAACCATTCCAAAAGTCGTGATGTTCAATTTTTTTGCTTCAGCAAGAGCAATGTGCTCCTTATGAATATCTACAATAAAAATGGCCGCGGGAAGACGAGTCAATTCTGCAATACCACCCAATGTTTTTTCCAGTTTGTCTCTTTGACGCTGAATTTGCAGACGCTCTCTTTTTGACAAAGTGTCAAAAGTTCCGTCTTGCTGCATCTTGTCGATACTGGACATTTTGCGGATCGCTTTACGAACTGTGGCAAAGTTGGTCAACATACCTCCTGACCATCTTTCAGTGATGTAGGGCATTCCCGTTGGCTTGATCTTTTCGTCCAAGATGGCTTTCGCTTGTTTCTTGGTAGCCACGAAAAGAATTTTCTTTCCCGACTTAGCTACTTGGCGTATGGCTTTGCAGGCCTCGTCCAGCTTCGCAGAAGTCTTGTTCAAGTCAATGATGTGGATTCCTTTCTTCTCATCGAAGATGTAAGGAGCCATGTTTGGATTCCACTTACGAGTTAAGTGGCCGAAGTGAACGCCCGCATCGAGCATTTCTTTAAACTGTGATTGGTCTTTGTCAGACATACTTAATTTGGTTTACATTCTGTTAAAAAAACAATTGACGGGTAGCTCTATAACAAAGAGATCCCGTCAATTTAGATACTAAACAAGCAGCGTAAGTATTAACGCTTGCTAAACTGAAATTGCTTACGAGCCTTAGGCTGACCCGGCTTCTTACGCTCTACCATTCTTGGGTCACGTGTAAGAAGACCTTCTGCCTTAAGAAGTGGCTTCATCTCTTCATCTATCTCAACAAGAGCTCTGGAAATGGCCAAGCGAACTGCTTCGATCTGACCTGTGATTCCTCCACCCTTCACGACTACTTTTACGTCGTACTTGCCTTCAGTTTCTGTCAACATAAAAGGCTGACGAATTCTGTACTGAAGAGGCATTGTAGGAAAATATTCCTTGAAGTCGCGACCATTTACAGTCACATTACCTGTACCGTTGCTCATGTAAATACGTGCAACGGAGGTCTTGCGGCGGCCTAGCGTATTGGTTACTTCCATTATTTTATTGTGTTGAGATCTATTTTCTTAGGTTTCTGTGCTTCGTGAGAATGCTCGCTCCCTTCAACCGCGTATAGGTTGCTGTAAAGCTGATTTCCCAATTTGTTTTTGGGAAGCATACCTTTCACTGCTTTTTCTACCAAGGCAATTGGCTTACGAGCTATAAGTTCACTCGCTGTTAAAGAGCGACGACCACCCGGATAGCCAGTGTGGCGGATGTACTCCTTATCGGCCATTTTGTTTCCGGTAAGAACAACTTTCTCAGCGTTGATCACGATAACATTGTCACCACAATCTACATGAGGAGTGTAGTTTGTCTTGTACTTTCCGCGAATCAATTTCGCTACTTTCGAGGCCAATCGACCGAGGGTTTGACCCTCAGCATCAACCAAAACCCACTCCTTACGAGCAGTTGCTTTGTTGGCCGAAACGGTTTTATAACTAAGTGTATCCACTGTCTTAAAGCTATTTAGCTAGATTACTCCCCTAAAATGGGGCTGCGAAGATAAGATGTTTTTCTTTACTCACAAAGATGGGGGCAGACTTTCTTTCACCAAGGTATTGAACAGAAAGGATGTGAGTTGAAATCAAGATAAAGAAGGACTCCAAATAACGGATTCCGAATAATCGTAGATGCGGAATTAAACAACCGCTTTTAATACTCCCATTTCCTTACCCACCTTTTCAAAAGCAGCAATCGCTTTGTCAAGATGTTCCCTTTCGTGTCCTGCCGATAACTGAACACGAATCCTTGCTTTCTCTTTTGGAACAACTGGATAGAAGAAGCCAATCACATAAATACCTTCTTCCAAGAGCTTATCGGCCATAACTTGAGAAATTTTGGCATCATACAACATTACGGGTACGATGGCCGAGTCACCGTCGACTATATCAAAGCCGAGTTTTGACATTCCTTCTTTGAAATAGTTCACATTGTGTTCCAGCTTGTCGCGAAGATGCGTACTTCCCGATAGCACATCAAAAACCTTAATCGACGCTCCTACAATGGAAGGTGCCAATGAATTACTGAAAAGATATGGTCGCGATCGCTGACGAAGCAACTCGATGATTTCTTTCTTCCCAGTGGTGTATCCTCCCATAGCGCCACCTAGAGCTTTCCCCAGCGTTCCCGTGATGATATCCACGCGATCCATTACATCATAAAGTTCTACCGAACCCCTCCCCGTTTTGCCAATAAATCCCGCCGAATGACATTCGTCCACCATTACCAAGGCGTCGTACTTATCGGCCAAATCACAAATGCCTTTCATATTGGCCACAACACCGTCCATACTGAAAACACCGTCTGTAACAATCAACTTAAATCGAGCACCACTCTCGTTGGCGGCTTTGAGCTGCACTTCCAGATCGGCCATATCGTTGTTTTGATAACGGTAACGTGCCGCTTTGCACAAACGCACACCATCAATGATCGAAGCGTGATTGAGGCTATCGCTGATAATTGCGTCTTCCTTTGTAAGTAGAGGCTCGAATATTCCTCCATTGGCATCAAAGCAAGCAGCGTATAATATGGTATCCTCCATCTGATGAAAATCGGCAATCTTCTGTTCCAACTCTTTGTGGATGTCTTGTGTTCCGCAAATGAATCGAACAGATGACATTCCATATCCTCGGTTGTCCAATGTTTCTTTAGCGGCTTTTACCACATCGGGGTGTGATGACAATCCGAGGTAATTGTTCGAACAAAAGTTCAATACCTTCTCTCCTGTGCTCAAGGTAATTTCTGCGCCTTGCTCCGAAGTAATAATTCGTTCTTTTTTATATAAACCTGCTTCTTTGGTTTCTTCTATTTCCTTCTGAAGGTGATCTTTGAGTTTACCGTACATGTCAATGGATTTTTCACAAAGGTAATAGTTAGTTGGTATTGGGTATTGAGTATTGGGTATTGAGTATTGGGTATTGGGTATTGGGTATTGGGTATTGGGTATTGGGTATTGGGTAAGATGCCAAACAGAAGAGCAAGGGATAGAAGAATTGTTTCTTATCTTTCATGTTCAACAGAAATTCTTTTCGACATGAAAGCAAATTCGTTCTTTGCCCTTTTTCTATTGTTTGTAATCACTTCGGCATTTAAAGAACCACAGAAGGACGAGGTCAAACTCAAGAAAACCTTTACCTCCAAATACGCTTACGTCCCGAATGGATTGGTAGATCTGGATGATGAAAAAATCGAAACTGGGGCTTTTTATATGTTTAGAACGGAAGTGTCCAATTTAAACTATGCTGAGTTTCTCAATTTCTTAGAAAACGAAGAGCTAAAAGAAAAAAACGCTGTTCAATCCGACAAGTGGACAGAGCTATTTGAATCAGAACCCTACGCAGAGCATTATTTCACTCACACCGCCTACCAGAATTATCCCGTAGTCAACGTTTCGGCAGAAGCCGCCGCAGCCTACTGCGATTGGCTCACATTAGTGTATGAGACTATAGACATCGGACTTCCCGATGACATGAGAGTTGTTTTCAGGCTTCCTACAAGATCAGAATGGGTTAGAGCGGCGAATGGCGAAGCTTCATCCCCCTACTCATGGGGTTCGCGTTACCTGCGTAGCACAGACGGTATCTATTTGGCAAATTTTAATGGAATCGGTTCTGAGCATATTCACCGAAATCAGGAAACAGGTGACTTTGAAATAATTCCACTCACGTCGAAAACGGGACAAGGGGGATACATTGATTATGTTGCTGACGTTACCGCTCCTGTTGATGGCTATGCTGCCCATGGTTTTGGCCTAAGGCAAATGAATGGGAATGTAGCAGAGATCTTGGCAGACTCAGATCAAGCGGCAGGCGGTTCTTGGCGAAGTCCGGGATAAGATATCCGAAACGAAAGTTTGATGGCTTTTGACGAAGCTTCTCCGGAAGTTGGCTTCCGTCCGATTGCTATTTTGACCAAAAAATGAGCTTAAAACGATGAATTAACATTCCTTCACACCGCTTGTAATTTTCTAAGATCGCTTATCCCAAAAAACTGGAAACCCGCATGGTGCCGGCCGTATGTTTGTGTTGGTTAAAACAATAAACAAACTAAACACGAACTATTATGAAAGCTCTCATTGCGGCCTTTACATTGGCTCTAATGCTCGGAGGGCAAAGCTTTGCCTCCGGAGTTTCTTCAGAAGAAGGAAAAACCAAAAAGAAAAGCATCGAAAATCGAGAATTGCTAAGTCCTGAAATGGACAAGCTATTCAAAGAGGGAAACTTGGCAGAGACCATCGTGAAACCCATGTACACATCGACTGATCAACTGGTAAATACGGCAATGATCAAAAAAGTAAAACAAAATTAAGAACTGATTTTTCGCAACAATCGGTTTACAAGAAAGCCCCGCTCAAACGTGAGTGGGGCTTTTCCGTTTATTACAATCAATAGATGCTGCTTAGTTCCAGGTCTGAGTTTGAGTGTAAGTAACTCCTTGGTCGACGCTGGTAAATTCCACGACCACCTCCGTAGCAGTTATAGAAATGACTTCAGCCTCAGTAGTTGTTCCTCCGGAAGCCTCGAAAATTAATCGAGTGTTGTCAGAATTCCAGAGCCAGTCTCCACTCTGTACAATGGTAGGATCGTTGGGATCACATTTTGAAGCACCTTCTTCGATCGTGTATGACCCATCGGCATTGAAGTCATAAAAATCGTCCAGATTACACGCATCAATAAACGGAATGAGGTTGTTTTCTTGTGTGCCATTGCCATCGATATCTATTGCTGGCTCAATATTATAACCTTCAACCATCCAGTTTCTTCCAGTTAGTAATTCAGTTCGTGTAGGCGGAGCCGGATCTTCGTCATCATCGTCATCGTTGCAACTTGAGAAGCTCAAGACGCCAAGAAAAAGAACCATCGGTAGGAATTTAGATACTTTCATTTTGGTAGAATTTTATTGTTTGTTTCCCTTACATCGAGGAAATGGAGAGAGGTGAACAAACGCATTAAGATTCTACACCTAAAAACTTCTTAATGTACTGGCAAAAAGATCTTTAAACACATTTTTTTGAAAAAAGACTATCCGAAACATTGAGATACCATCAAATCTTGAGTGAATCAAGTCAATAGGCCGATGGAAAAGTTTAAAGCAATTAACACTACCAACATTTGAAAGTGGGAGTACTTCGTCTGGACAAGACAGGGTACGATTATACTACCTGATGAGCGTAATCATACCAGTGCGCTTTATCCTTTTCTCCTCCTCTTCGGGCTGACAAGGCAAGTATTCAATTAGATACGAATACACTTCTGCATCTGAGTAATACTCGTTACCCTCTACATTGCCCAGCCATGGCTCTTCAGGATCGTTCGTTTCAAAAACCACATTACCCCAACGGTCGAATATTCTCATAGAGTAATTTACAGGAGCTCCCGAAATAACAGGCCTAAATACATCATTGAAGCTATCTGCATTGGGAGTAAACGCATTGGGAGCATAGAGCAAAACGTCCGTAAACTCTATATTCTCGGTGACTTCAACTCTGCAATTGTTTTCGTCTCTGGCGACAAGCCGAACAAAATTATCCTCACAAGGAACCAAATCATCAATGGAAATTTCGACTTCCGGCCCTGCAGCCGGAAAGAAACTTCTTCTGACATACCATTCAAACGAATTGAATATATCAGGATTCTGAAGCCCCACACAAACTGACACGGCATCGAAAGTTACTGAACAACCTTGGCCCCCATCGCAATCAGCATCGCAAAGTAATAAAGGACGTATGGGGTCAAATACCTCAACCGTATCAGTATAGCTACCGTCGCAATAGCCTTCGGCTGAAGCCAAAACGGATGGGTAATACAAACCTGGCTGCGGGTAAAGAATAGGGGGTGGGAAATCAACATTCAACGCACTATCAGGCGTAATTTGCCAAACCAAGTCGGCATCTTGCTCAAGTACGGGAACCAAAGTAACCAGCCCACCGCGACATACATCCTCACTGAGGATTTCAGGCTTGAGTGTAGGCCCAAGCGCAATTGTCTCCTGATCGAAATCAATTCCACAAAAGCCAAACTCAGTGAGATTGACCGTAAGTTCGCCATCTGCTGTTCCTTCTTGAGGAATCAAATACCAGTTTCCGAGAATCTGCAAAACCTCGACATTCGGGTCATCTGTTTCGATTTGCCTCAATGTGGCGTCAACATTTCCCGTGCTATTGAAAACTATCGGGATAGAGTCGCCGATACAGACGGGAGGCGAAAAAGGAATATCAAAATCTGCGCTGACATCGGTTGGTAAGATAAATGCCGTCAGGGTTTTGGAAACGTTCGCACACGAATTGAATGCCGTAACGACAAAATTCACCACCAAAGTGTCTGAATCCGAATTGAAATCAAAAGGCACATCGTTTAATGGAATTTCGTTTAAGACAATCCCTCCTGCTCCTTCGATGGATGAATAGTTGATGGTAATACTGTCAACGAATATTGGCTGAGCAAAACCCAAATCCAGAAGCACCGTTTGCCCTTGGCAATAGATACTACTATCAGGATCAAGGGTAAAATCAGGATCAGCAGCATGAAAAACTAAGCTCGACTCCTCGGCGATGCCACAAATATTTTGGAGTGTTATTATGTCGGTGAACAGCGAGTCTACCTCCACTTCCTCTGAATGGTCAATGATCGTTTCGTAAAGGCCACTACCTAGAGGGGTGGTCTGAGCTAGATCACCAGAGGTTTGCCAAGTCACGGTAAAATCATAGCCGCCATAGAACAAGGAATAATCCACTACGGGCGAACAAGTGTCGTATTCTGCTTCAAGGATAGTCAAGAAAGGAACATCTACGATTTGGACTTCTCCCACTATGGGATCACTTTGGCAGGCGCCAAAATCGTAGACCAACTCATAAGCATAAATTCCCGTTTCGGGAGGTGCGCAATTATCTCCCGGCACAGTACAAGAAAATTCCTCTGAACCATTAGAGAAAACTATGCTATACGACTCACATTCCTCGCAAGGTGGCAGAGAGATAGCCGTCTCTATGCACTGAGGTGAAACCAAAGGAAAGACCTCATCAGGGATTCTGATCACCTCGATGTTTGTGGTTTCGGTCACCAAACACTGTGGATTCGAATCAGAAAAAACAGAGAGCTCTACTAAAACCGTTACAGCGCTGTTAAGCCCCTCTTGATCAGGACAAAAAGTGGGGTTTTCATTGATGAAGCTAAGCTCTTGATCAGCCCAGGAAATTGTCCATTCATAAAAGTCAAAATCTCCCGTTATCGTTTGTGAAAAAGGGAGGCACTCATTGGCACAGATAGATCCCTGCGCAATATCTATAGTGACTTCAGGCAAAGGAATCAAGTAAATAGAAAGCGCATCGTTTTCTATACATGTTCCCGAATAGATTAGTTCCACATTTGTACCCTCAAGACATGCAGCAGAAGAGGGGTCGAACAGACCGGTTGAGGGGTCGATACTTCCGAGACAGGATGAAGACCATTGACCTGAAAGGCCTGAAACTTCGTTGAAGTTAAAAACAGCATTGTAACAAATGCTGTCGGGAATTTCCTGAAAAACAGGAATGGCTGGTTCTGTTATTAGGAATTCACAGCTATCGCGAAACGTGCATTGTCCGGCACCCCAATCGGTAATTTCATAAACGTAAAAGAAGGTTCCCGAACCGAGGTCTTCCGTTTGAATTTGAATGGGATCAGTGAATAAAATATTTCCCAAATCGTCCATGATCATGCCTGTCCCTCCTTCCGGGGAAACCTCGGGAATAGAAATCGGATTATCACCTGTGCACCAAACGGCAGGAAAAAGAGAACAGTCGATATCAATCGGGTTCACTTCAGGACTCACAGAAATCGAGGCCTGCGCTATGCAGCTCACGGTGGTAACTCCTACATCGGCATCTGCAATTATCGTAATCGGAGAATCTATTTGTACATCAATCGAAGGTCCCGTGCCCAAAAAGTCACCTGCTGCATTTGTCCAATTTACATCGCTCTGAGGCGGATTCAGCGAAAAGGTAACCACATCTCCGGGACAGGGAAATTCAATGCTCTGAACAATAGAAATTTGAGGAATCTCAATTAAAAAAACTTCAATGGTATCATTCACAATACAGTTTCCGGAGTAATAGATTTCTACTACTGATCCGGAAGTGCATGCAGCACCTTCAGGGTCAAATAAACCGGAACTGCTAATTGCCGAAGGGCAAGATGAACTCCAGATACCTCCCAAATTGTTTGCATCTAAAAAGTCGACAACCTCGTTGTAGCAAAGCGTATCCGTGATCGGAAGGATATCAGGACTCTGCGGTGCCGTAATGTCAAAAGCACAAGAATCCCGAAATGTGCAGCTCGCCTCTACTATTTCGTAAACGAAATGGTAAGAATCAGGTGGTAGACTTGAAGGATCTATAGTGGTAACATCAGACTGAAGAATATCACCATTGGAATCAACAATGAAATTGGCTCCACCCAAAGGCGAAACAATTGGAATCGACAGAGGGTCATCACCCTCGCAAATAAGCGTGGGTAAATTACACGTGATGGACAGTGGGTTTAGGATCGGGTTGATATCAATCGATTCCGTAACCGAACATTGGACATCGACAGTACCATAGCTTAAAGTTCCTTCATAGGTAACTGCAGTGCTTGTAGCATCTATAAAAAGTGTGTCCGCCGTGGTAGTTGTCGTCCCGTCATCCCAAGTTAAGTCACCGACGAGGGGTTGAGATGTTAAATAAATGGGTTCTTCGGGGCACGGATTCAAATTACTGACTTCAAGAATAAATGAAGGCTCAGGAATAAGTGTGGCCTCTACGGTATCGCTGATGCAAAAGCAATCGTTGACCGTAGAAGTAACATAATATTGAGTGGTTACAGTTGGATTATCCGGCATTCCGGGAAGGAGCGGGCTGAAAGAACCTCCATTATCCGTAGAGAAAAACCATTGGATAGATGCCGGGTCGGCTCCGAGAGGTGGAGAAATATCGATTTGATCTCCAAAACAAAAATCACCGGGCTGTGCGATCGGACAGGACGGCGCATCGGTTATGACTACCGAAATGGTGTCGTAGGCGATGCCGCAAGTATTCTCCGCTTCGATGTAAAATTCAAACTCCTCAGCTCCATTCCAAGTAAAGCATAAGTCGGAACCCACGGGATTTAAAATCGGAGATCCGGGCAAAGAGTCAAACTGCCAAGTGACATCTCCGACACAGTTGTTCCAATTGAGGGTATACAATTGCTCAAAACAAAACTCTTGGCCAACGCAAAGCTCCAAGTCCGTTTGGGACAGATTGGTCTGAGGCTCATCACAAACTGTATAAGTCACAAAATCACTGAAGTCATTGCAAAGACCTTGCACCTCAAGCTCTAGCTGTATGGAGCCTGTTTCTGTAAATTCCACGATGGGACTCGGGCTCGATGGATCGGATATAGACAGATCTGTTCCCGACCAGAGAATATCAGCATCAATACAAGGCACATCGGGCAAATCGATCGTAGGATCGATGGTTTCACCCAAACAGTAAACCGGGTTCTCAAACCATTGAACGGTCGGATCTTGGTCGGGAACGATGCAGACGGTTTCAGTCCTCACAGAAGTTCCACAACTGTTAAACCACTCGAATGAAATGGTGTATTCACCGGGGTCGTTAAACTGTGCTGAGAGATTGTTCACATTCAAGTTATTGCCCGGCACTGTCCACCCCGTTGCAGGGCTTATCGACCATTCAGGGTTTTGAATCTCGCAAATACTTAGCGCAGGATTTGGTCCGTTGCAATCTTCGGAGATCCAAGTTGGGTCGAAAAAGAGTGAGGTGCCCTCACAATATGTATTGGATGCATCAAATGGGGAAATATCAAAATTGGCATTTGGCAAAGGTTGGATTTGAAAAGGGCAAATGGTATTGGAAACCGGGTTGGTACATGGCCTCAGCGCCCTCACCACGAGATCACAACTACAAGGAATATCAGCCCCTCCGCTTTCGCAAGTAGCACCGCAAGAAGCCACGTTCAGCGGAACGGGTACGAGAGCTGGAACCGTAGTTGTCGAGAAGAAGAAATTGGTACACTCCAAAATCACTTCATAGACCGTCCCGGGAGGATTTGTAGGACATCCATTCGGGCATATGCTCACCTCAAATACTGAGTCTTCGCAGGTGAAAGTGCCCACTGTAACGGGAACTTCAAGCTCAGTCGAAACATTCGGATTGGAAACAAATATTTCATAGGATGCTTCCGATATGCAACCATTATCGTCGATGACATACTCTACGGTATAAATTCCTTGCTGGTCTACCGTGAATTCATAAGGTAGCGGAAAGGTGGAGCCGATTTCAATAGTTCCGTCTGGAAAAATAACCGTAACAGTATATGTGGCGCCTGCAGAAACTTCTTGGGAGGCATCTGTAAGTGTTACCACACCGGTTTGATCTTCCGTACAGAGGACAAAAGTCTGTAGATCGGTATCAAAAAAGATGTTAGAGGCAGTAACGTCCAATGCAGCGATTGGGCCGTCTACATCGATTTGTAACAATTGACTATCAAAGCAAGATCCACACTGAACATTAAGCAGAATATCGTTCAATCCTCCATTTGAAAATTGGTATTGTGAGATGGGACCGGGGATTGTATTTCCTTCTATCGTGTAAGTGTAGGTGCAGGTAGATGAGTTCGCAGGTGGCGCAATGTCTACCAATAAACACGATCCCTGAATGGCCGTTGCGGTGAAATTCGCTTCGACAAGATCAAAGTCGATAACCTCAGTTGAACAGAGCACTCCATTCTCGTAAATTTCGACGCTGATCGTCCCATCCGCGTCGACTAGAAAAGGAACATCGTATTCTCCAAGGGCAATGCTCGCAATTCCTGAACTCGTGATTTCGATTGAGTCCACAGCACATGATGGAAATTCAAGTAAGAGATAGGCCTCAAGATCAAACTCTTCCCCTTCACAGACAGTTACAGGCTGTGCACTCAAAAGTTGGGATAGCAAAAAAAGGGGTAGCAATATTGCTAAAATCCTGAAATACTTAATAAATCTCACGGCACGGTGATTTGGTCAGTCTTGGTTATACAACGACGTGCAAGATAGCCATTCTTAAAAAGTAGGGAAATACTTACTTGTGAGTAACTGGAAGCGGGGCTAGAAAGGGTTGAAGTGTTTGAGAAATGCCGGTGCCACAATTCCTTGGTAAGAAATCAGAATTGCTTGAGTTTTGGTAGTTCGCAAAGTAAAAAAGACACTGGAGATAAATAAGTGTGGGCAAAGCCCACTCCCAATTGACATCGAGATAAGCCTCTCAAGCTGATCGGACAAAAAAAGCCTCCGCAATTGCGGAGGCTTTGTTGTCCCACTAGGACAATAATATCCTTTTCTACCTTTCTATAATCTTATCTCATTATAACTATTATCTACCACAAACCAATGTTAACAGCTAATTAAGGGGCAACCTTGATAAGCTAATAAACGAATAGAACAAAAAAATCTCGTCACATTTTACGTCACACCACACAAAAGATTACCTTTGGACAAACGCTTTAAAATGGCAAAACCAAGATTTACCCTATTCGGAAAAAGTGATGATACGGCTAAGATGATCAAGCTGGTTCTTCATTACAAAAGCAAACGATTTGTCTACAGCACAGGGATTAAAGTTGCCGCTGAAGATTGGAACGAGAAGACAGAAAGACTGCGCGACAGAAGCCACCTTTCCAATAGGAAGGCTATCAACGATTATTTAACCGAACTTTCTGCAAGAGCTGAGAAGTCTTACTACGAGATGACTCTAAATAATGGCAGAGTTGACAAGGAAAAGCTGAAGATCATCCTTACAGGGGAAAACTCACAACCCGAAACCGAACAGGATGAAAGCATCACTAGCTTCCTTAAAAGCTGGATTGAAAAAGCGGAAGCTGGCAAGATTAAAAAGCCTACCCGTAATGGGCAAAAAAATGGCGGTTTCAGCACTTTAACCATAAGACAGTACAAGAACACCCTTATGAAAATTGAAGGCTTTCAGCAAGCTCAAAAGAGGACTTACAAATTCAGCGAATTGGACTCTTCCTTCTATGAAGCCTTTAAATTCTACCTAGAAGACTCGCTTGAGCTTTCCACCAACACGATTGGAAGTAGAATTAAAGACTTGAAGTCTATTTCTCGAAGGGCAAAAAAGGAAGGAATCAATGTAAACGAAGAAGTCTTTACTAACACCTTTTTAAAGGTCAAAGAGGATGTTCGCCACGCTGTTCTTGACCTAAAGGAAATTAACCTACTATTCAATTATCCGCTACAACTAGACAGCACTTTCGATTTAGTGAGAGATGCCTTCATTATAGCCTTGTGGACAGGGCTAAGAATATCGGATTTAAAAAGGCTCAAGCCAGAGAATATTGATCATGAGAAAGGCTTTATTTCAATCTTTCAACATAAAACAGGGAATCAAGTAATATTGCCTATAAGCCATCAAATAGCCCACACCTTAAATAAAAGAGATGGAAAGCTTCCGAGGTTTATTTCTGAACAACGCTTTAATGAATACCTAAAAGAAGTGTGCAAACTAGCAGGCATTAATAAGTACGTTCAACTCTCAGCCAATGAACCCGCTAAACCTAAATACGAATTGATAACATCTCACACTGGCAGGCGATCCTTTGCAACAAATGCTTACCACTTAGGAGTAGATTTGCTTACCATAATGAACTGCACAGGACATAAATCTGTCGCAATGCTACTTAAGTATATAAATGTAAGTCAGGAAGAGCATGCAACAACATTGCAAAAGGCATTTGCGGGTGCTTTTGCAAATCTTGTATAACATGCATTGAGCTTTGGGAATCACCACAAAAAGGACTGACGTAATCCCTTCCCGCGGACAAGTGTAAAGTAAAAAACCCTTTGACAGATAGACTGTTAAGGGGTTTTTTGTTCTGGGGTTTAAACGCAAATGGTACGAACTAGAGCCTATCCGAGAGTAAAAAGCAGGATATCAATTTTAATTATATGTTCACTCATCGAAACTAAAAAACACATATCCCCTTTCTAAAAACTTATCATCACAAAAGAAACTAAAATGACCATTCGAATCAAAAAAATCAATTGCCAAACCTATTGTGTTAAAAGAATATAGAAGTGATTCTTGTATCATTTTATAATAACCATCATGCCAATGTTTCTCTCGGTCGAATGATACACTTGAATAGTGAACGATCCCCGAATAACTTTTCCATAAATAGTATGCTCGAACAGCATTATTGGCATAATTTTTCTGCGCGCATAATTTCGCAACGACTTGTTTCATCTGGAGGAAACCTTTAAAGTCCGTTTTCTCATCCGTCTTGAAATACTTCGCATTCTGATCTACGCTTTTAAATTTGGCGAGAACATGATCATAATAACCTTGGGTGGGTAAGTTCTTGTCTTTTCCTTCGAAAACTTGCTCGTTAATATCCGCAGCTTCTTTAATCGATTTAAAGGATTCTGCATACTCCTTTGCATTCAACTTAATAATTGCCTCATCAGTTTTGGAGCTATACATCTTCAAATATGATAAATGAAGAAAGTCGTCAAGCATCGCTCTTAGAATTATTTCAATGGTGTTTAAACTAAAATGCTTTGGAGAACCCATTAGGGTGTGAATATCCCTGTTCAGAATATGATGCCTCATTAAAATTCCCTGATAATAGTGGAATGTGTCATTATCAGTCTTTGCTTTTAGAGATTCTTTATATGCTTCTTTGGCATAATCTGAGAGCGCCATAGAATCGACTACTATTTCATCTATTGGCAATTTAGGAACTTGAATCTTTCTCTTTGTTGACATCTCTGATTCGTGCTTACTAAAAGGATTTCTTTGCTGAAAATTCCCTTGTGTGAATATAGCCTACAATTTAAAGGGTGTCTTTTTTCTTAGAAGCTAAAACTGAATCAATAGAGCTTTTTACCAATATTGTATTTTTCCATTAAATTTTCCCTAACTGATTGAGGTGTTGCTTTTTCAATCAATAGCATTTTGTCATGTTCCCAAACTCCATCAACCAGACCAGAATCTTCAGCGAAATGAATCCAAATATTTCCAAGAGCATAAAATGCCAAAACAGACTGATCATACCCCCCGAACCGACTTGGCTCCAAATGAATCAGTCTTATTCTTGCTCTCTCATTTAATTCATATTCATCCCCGCTTGAATACACTTTTCTCCCAAGATGAGTAGCAACTTCTTCTTCAGTCATCCCAATCCTAACGAAGTTTTTAGCCTTAGTGCCTGCTGACAAAACTTTCTGCCGTATAGCTTCTATTTCATTATTTACTTCTTGCTCCTCTCTTTGATATTGGATTAGTTGAGATTTGATTTGTTCTAATTCATTTTTTGCCTTGTTATAACTTGCTAATTGGATATTCAACTCTTTGCTTTTAACAGCTAATTTTCTTTCTAATTCTTCCATTTGATTGGCCTGATTTTCCAATTCAACATCAGAATATTTAATAAGACTTTTTAGACTATCAATCACCAAGCTTTTTTTTCGGACTGAAAGAGTTTCATTGATTCTTCTTAAGACTTCTTCTGGGTCTGCTTGTATTTCAGCTCTTATATAGTATTCGTACCCGTCCCATTTCTCTTCAAGTATTTTTGTTTTGGTTGTTCCTACGCTAAACGTCTTAATCTCATTTGTAAAGAAGTCTTTGGTCATTTTCCCATTCAGCTCTTCGACCTCATAGTTCACATAACTTTCAACATAGGTTCCTAACTCTTCCACTAGAAAAGCCTTAACTTCCTCTAAAGCTCTCTGTCTGGAAGTTATCTTGCTGTCAGAGTCACTTGCCCTATAGGTGTAATCTCTTACAAAAGTTTTTGACTGCCCATCAACACTGAGAGTTACTAAAAGTGAGAGTAGAAATGATAGCTGCTTAAGATTCATCAGTCCAAAAGTAATCCTAAATCAATCAAAAATAAATCTTTAAATCCCTTACGTGATGTGGACAAGACCCAAAGCACCCGTTTAGAACTCAATTAATAGAACCTAAAAAGGCCAAGACCGCTAAGACTACCATAATCCAAAAAACCCCTATCGAAGTAGGTACATAAATTTCTTTCTTGAAAAATAGAAAGTACAAGAAAGTCAAGAGTAATCCTATTATAACAGGAGAGAAAATTCCAATGCAGTAGAAGAAGGCCAACATTGACAATTGGAAGTTAATCGTACCATTTGCTAACAACTTAATAAGCCAAATTGCAGCAAAGAACGAAACAATATACTTCAGCCCTTTCCTGTCGTAAGAAAGTTTCATTTTCGGATTCCACTTCATAGTAATCGATTTTTGTTCTAACAAGAAGGTTGGGGGTTCTGATTATACCTTACGAAGAATAATCAAAAGTGATAATATTTGGTTCTATATCTCCTTCCCGCGTCCGCTCACACAAGTTATTGATTCTTAACCTAACCAACTAATTAAAAGATAAAACCCTATTTCCCTACAGAAGTATATACAAAGCCCAAAAACCCCTTTGCTATCCCTTTATAGGAAGTATAAGAACGTTTAAATCATCGATAAAAGTTGAGAAAAGCACATTACATATAATCAAAATAGCCTTCTTTTTCTCTATCGCGTTACACGTCTTTTCTTACCTCACCTTATATTTTGAGCACTTGATTTCATAAAATGAATAATTGTAGCATGCGCATCTTTAGTTTTAAGCTCTCATAAGCTGGATTTTAGCCTCTTTAAAGCAATACTTCACACAATTGTCCATCTCTTCAATTAAATTGCCTTGTTGAGCATCTGTAGAATCACTAAATGCTTTGTTGAGTCTTGACTTCATTCTTGATGCCATTCTCCCGTTTGTAATATTGCCTTTGTGGTTTTCTTGCTCAATGGCACTATATACATAACTGTAGCCTTTACTATTACACCATTCGTTAAATCCATAGTTTACCATCTGCGACAATGAAGAGAAACCCCATTCCTTGTTAAATTCACTCAGCTTATGAATAGTCAGGTAGTCGTTATACCAGTAATCGACCAAGGCTGAATAGTTCTCTTTTTCAAGTAACTCTCCCAAAGTGTTAAATCCAATTTGTCGCTTCATTTTTGATTTGAAGGTCAACTCTATACGTCCAATATTCATAGGTTGTAGTACATCAGGATAGTCCATTTTCTTCGCTATGGCATCATTTCCTTTGTTGTAAAATTTCAACCTTCTGCTGTTATGCTCAAAGTAAACCGTCGAACCGTGACTTACTGTAGGTAATCCTAATCGTGAATGTTTACCAAAAATCGGCACATACACCTCTGGCTTATGACTAAGCCCAAAATTAAATGCAAACTCTGCCTTAGACAAAATACAATCTGCCAAGCCGAGATTAAGATATTCTTCTAATTGGCTCACTGCATGATGAAGCTGCACAAAGGATAGTTGCTCAACGTTGTTTCTAAAGTAGAACTTTGTAATGCTTCCAGAGATATTTAGCATCGTTTGCGAAAATGAAATAGTCAAACTACCGAATTTCATTGTGTGTTTATGAACTACATTATCAGTTCTTGTCTCTCTTGTTTGCCCTTTGAATCTCTTCTCTAACATGTGGTACTCACCGCTAGTTAATGAGAATTTATTTAATGATACGTTATCAAGCATAAGTATGGAATTACTCCCCAAAAGGACGGATTTCGTCCTCAAGGGAAGGTTTATTAATATTGGGTTAGTAATAGATCTCTTTTAGGTAGCTTTTCTTCAGTTCGCTCCACTGATCAGGAGCGGCCAACGGTTTACAAGCTTCAATATTCCGAACTCTCATAGACGCTAGGATTTCAGAAAACTGATCCGCGAATATTATTGAATCAGTTACGCTTCTAGCCATGTCAAAGAGGTGGATTTCCGCTAGGGAGAGACTTTGCGAGAAAATTATTACTCCTTTAGATTTCTTCCAAGCAGGGTATTGCATTAGAAAACCTGCTTCTGACGCTTGAATAGTATAAACCAATCCACCTGAACCCTTCTTAGATTGACCTATTTCAAAAAGAGGTTGCGACTCTTCACCGCTTTCATTCCAAAAATCAAAAATCTTGTCCGTATCTGATCTTTTTACGAAATGGTCTACAGTTTGCTCATCGAAGCTTTTATCATCTCTTAAACCCAACCTCAGACCCTTGGTAAACCCGTCAAAGAGCATACCTATACCCTCTATATCTTCTATCCTTTGCGGAAAGGTGGCCGTTACATAGAGATGAGTGTCTTTTAAGCGAGCGTCACCTGCACCTTCTAGCTGCTTGCCCGTTGCCAACCAAAATGATTTCGTTTGTACTGGCTTGACTTTAAATGAATTAATTGTATCCATGTATTAGAATTTAACGCTAGGCTACACGGCAGTTAAAAACAAGTCTTAACTTTGAACCGCGATAGCCATGCTTGGTTATTGAATAGATTAATTAAGCGCAGATGTTTTCGAAGCCACTGCGCTTTTTTTTGTTTCCAGAGATGATGAAAGTGCCTCCATAATCTCTGATCTTAAATAATAGACTCTTCTGCCTATCGTGCGTTTCTTTAGTAAGCCTAGCTTCTCCCATTCCCTCATAGTAGGATAGGAAACTCCAAGTAGGTGCTTGGCTTCTTTACGCGTTACAATTTCCTCACTAGTTTTAGCTTCTGGAATATTTGCAGCGTTAGTTAGTCCCGAGAGTTTAGAGTCAATCAGGTTTTCTAATTTTTCGAATAGGCTCTCTTGCGAAAGGGGGATTAAGGTAAAATCTGCCATAGGCGTAATATTAATTTAGTTAGGCTTAACCTTCATTAGTTAAGCATTGCCGAATTTATTTGGTTAAGGAGCATTTACACACTACACTCAATTCACATTTGGTTAGAGTTTTCAACGGAAAATGTCAATAATCTCCGCTAGACCAATAAGCGCGGACGCTGTAGAAAATCAAAAATGTTAATCCTTATCAATGAGTTGGGATATTTCGCTAAGATTTGGTCTAACCTTCTCAATCAGATAGTAAAAACCAAAGAAAACATAATATATATCTGTTTTTCAAGATATTAAGACTCTTTTTTGAAAAGTATATTTACCTAAAGCCTGAAGGGAGGTTGATTATACACTAATCCACCGTGGGGCATTTGAAGATTGGAAACAGGGGGCGGCCTTTCTGAAAATTGAAAGTGTAAATTCGGTTCGCTACACTGCTGAAACTATATCAAATCAACACATGTAGGCACAATATACATCACACCATAAAACAAAAAAACCCTTAACAATTTAATGCTAAGGGTTTTACACTTTTGATGAAGTTGTCCCACTAGGGCTCGAACCTAGACTCTTCTGTACCAAAAACAGACGTGTTGCCAGTTACACCATGGGACAATTTTTTGGTAACGGAGTGCAAATGTAATAATTCTCTTAATTACCGCCACTCAATCTCCAAAAAAACACAAATAATCCCCATACTTCTTAATGGTTCCAAAGTGTCGGAACGAAGCAGGGTTATTTTCTTATTTTCGCAGCCATAATTGACCATCCATATGGACTTTAGAAAACTGAATCTGATTACGGGCTGGGGAGTTTTTCTCGTAGCCACCATCGTATACGTAATGACCATCGAACCCACCACCAGTTTCTGGGATACGGGTGAGTTCATCACAACTGCTTATAAACTCGAGATCGGACACCCTCCGGGAGCACCGCTTTTCATGCTCTTGGCGCGACTGTTTTCCATGTTCGTTTCGACGGAAAGTGTGCCGATGGCCATTAATATCCTTTCGGCAGTCAGTAGTAGTTTGACCATTCTCTTCTTGTTTTGGACCATTACCCACTTTGGGAGAAAAATGGCGCTGAAAGGTGAAGATACTGCCAACAACACAGGTAAAATAATCGCAACAATGGCCGCGGGAGTTGTCGGAGCCTTAGCGTACACTTTCTCAGATTCGTTCTGGTTTTCAGCTGTTGAGGGCGAAGTATACGCCATGTCATCGCTTTTCACGGCAGCAGTTTTCTGGGCCATTCTTCGCTGGGAAAGTCTCTCCAATGGAAAGAATGAAATGCGGTGGATCATCGTGATCGCATACTTGATGGGGCTCTCCATAGGAGTTCACTTACTCAACCTCCTCGCCATTCCTGCTATTTGTTTCGTGGTCTATTTCAAGCGAAACAAGCCGACAACCAAAGGTCTGGTAGTTACCGGTTTTGTTTCATTAGTCATTTTGGGAATCATCCAAGCAGGTATTATCCCTGGTGTCGTGTCTCTGGCAGGAAGCTTTGAGCTTTTCTTTGTGAATACCCTCGGAATGCCTTTCAACACGGGAGTGATCGTTTATGCCCTTATAGGAATTACGGCGCTAACTTTTGGATTGTATTACACCCACAAGAACAACAAGCCTGTTTGGAATACAGTGATCCTATCCGTTGTAGTCATCATTCTTGGGTACTCCACTTTCGCAACCATTGTCATTCGATCGTCGGCGAACCCACCATTGGATGAGAACAATCCGGAAAACGTCTTTACGCTTCTCTCCTACCTCAACCGAGAGCAGTACGGAGATAGACCACTTCTCTACGGTCATTTTTTCAACTCACCCACAGATGCGCAAAACCCGCGTAGTGATGGAGAACCCTTACACGCTAAGGCATGGACAGTGCAAGCTAAGACAGGCCGAGTTGTAGAATGGTTTTCTGAAAAATTTGATGCTGAACAGTACATTGCCAATTCAGATCAGCCCTATGAGCTATCGCATGAATATGTGATTTCTGATGACAGGAAATCATCCGTGGTGAATTACGACCCTCAATTTGAATCCGTTTTCCCAAGAATGTACAGTTCGCAGGCAAATCACGTTCAATCTTACAAAAGCTGGTCAGATTTCAAAGGGAAACCCATCCGAACCGTCGGTCAAGACGGACAACCCACTATCATCAACAAACCTACTTTCACAGAGAATATGCGGTTCTTCTTCCGCTACCAGTTCAATTTTATGTACTGGCGTTATTTCATGTGGAATTTCGCCGGAAGGCAAAACGATGTGCAAGGTCACGGCGATTTGATGAGTGGGAATTGGGTTAGCGGAGTAGATTTTATTGATCAAGAACGCCTTGGCTCACAAGAGAATTTACCGAGTAGCATCACCAATAACTTCGCTTACAATCGATTCTACCTATTACCCCTCATATTGGGATTGATAGGTTTGCTTTACCAATTATACCGTCGTCCTGACGATTGGTTCGTAACGCTACTGCTCTTTCTCCTTACAGGAATAGCCATCGTAGTTTACCTTAACCAAACTCCTTTTCAGCCACGTGAGCGTGATTATGCTTATGCGGGATCCTTCTATGCGTTTGCTATCTGGATAGGTCTGGGAGTCTATGCCCTTTTTGATGCCGCATACAACATCAAGAAAAAGCAACTGATCAATACTGCCGGTGCAGTATTGGGAGCAGGGGGAGTAATTTACCTTCTGGAAAGTTTACAAGACAATGGTCATTTCTTCTCTTACTCGGTATGGTACATGGGAGTGCTCGGAGTAGGTGCAGTTGCCCTGTTTTACTTTTTAGGGAAATCGGTCAAATCGGCCACACCTATCGCTGTCTTGGCAGCGCTCATTACACTACCCGTTCCTATACTTATGGGTGCCGATGGCTGGGATGATCACAACAGATCTCACCGCTATACGGCGCGCGACTTCGCGGCCAATTACCTCTACTCTACTGAAGAAAATGCCATCTTGTTTACCAATGGTGACAACGATACATTCCCGCTCTGGTACGCCCAGGAAGTGGAAGGAATTCGCACAGATGTAAGGGTAGTAAACCTGAGCCTCCTGAATACGGATTGGTACATCAATCAGATGAAGAGAAAAGCGTACGAATCTGATCCGGTGCCGTTCTCTCTTACAGAAACCAAGTACCGACAAGGTACCCGCGACGTTGTTTTGATGGATGAATCATCCAATCCACAAAGAGTACCCGTTGACGTGGATAAAGCAATTGCCTACATCGCAAAAGATGAGAATTTGAGAAGCATGGGTGGAGGAGCCAAACTGGCAGTGATTCCAACGAAAAGCTTCTACATCGAGGTAGATAAAGACGATTTGTTGAGTCGAGGGGTAATAAGTGTTGAAGATACAGCCTTCGTTTCAGATCGTGTAGAATGGAGAATAGACCGCAGCTACCTTTTGAAAAATAACATGATGCAGCTCGACCTGCTTGCCACCAATAATTGGGAAAGACCTATTTATTTTGCAGTAACAACGGGCCCTGACAGCTACATTAATTTGGAAAATTACTTCAAATTGGAAGGACTAGCATACAGACTTACTCCGGTGAGAAGTCCTGATAATCGGAATCCGAACCTATACGGAAAGGTGGATACCGAGAAGATGTATGACAATGTGATGAACAAGTTCAAATGGGGAGGAATGGACAGCGAGAATCAAATCTATATGGATGAGAACAACCTCCGTATGACAAACAACTTGCGTCTGCAATTCTCCAATTTGGCTGAAGAGCTCATCATAGAACAGAAGGAAGAGAAGGCCCTCCAAGTGCTGGACAGAAGCCTTGAGGTAATGCCCAATCACAATGTGCCATTCGATAAACTGATGGTTCCGATTGCAGAGAACTATTACGAATTAGGTGAGAACGAGAAAGCGAATGAAATCACAAAAATCGTTTTCGAACGATACGCGGAAGATTTTGAATACTATATGTCCCTTGATCCGAAATTTGCGGTTCAGCTTCAGCAAGACATTCAGATTTCCTACTCAGTGATGAGAAGACTGCGCGATGACGTGAAGCAGCGCTATCCGCAAGAAGGATTTGGTGATGAACTAGACCAAAGATTCCAAGAACTTGACAAGGCCTTTGATGTAAAAATCCAAGAGCTCGAACAATACCGCACTCAGCCCACTATGAGATTCTAAAAAGTGTATTTGGTCAAAACACCCGAAGTCTTGAAGCCCTTTGCGGGCGATTTGCTCTGGAATGAGAGCAGAGACAAGCGCGTTATTTACCTGACTTTCGACGATGGTCCAACGGAGTCGATCACTTTAGAGATTATCGATATTTTAAAGGAACACAATGCCTTGGGTACCTTCTTCTGCATAGGAGGAAACGTGGTCCGTTTTCCGAAAGCTTACCAAGCTCTGCTTGATGCAGGCCACAAAACGGCTAACCACACATGGAATCACATGAATGGTTGGGAGTTTTCCGATTACTCCTATCTCAAAAATGTTTTGGAGTGTGAGTCTGTGGTAGACTCAAAGCTATTTCGCCCTCCTTATGGCCGTATCACACGAAGTCAGGTTCAAGCGCTGAAGTCGAGATTCAAATTAATCATGTGGGACGTACTGGCGGCCGATTGGCGCAGTGATGTATCACCTGAAAAGTGCTTATCGAATGTAGTTGATAATGCTTCATCGGGAAGTATCGTGGTTTTTCACGATAGCGAAAAGGCCTATAAAAACATGATTTATGCACTCCCTCGAAGCCTTAAAAGGCTGAGTGAAAAGGGTTACTCATTTTCTGCTTTAGAATAATGCTAATATTGGCTCTCAAGAGCTTGCAGCAATACACTCTTTGGCATAGCTCCTGACTGACGCCAAACAGACTTGCCATTTTTGAATATCACAAAAGTTGGCACTCCACGCACTTGAAATGCCTGCGCTGCCTGCGGGTTTTTATCGACGTCCACTTTGAGTATCGTAGCCTTTCCTTTTATATCTGAAGACAAGTCTTTAAGCACAGGAGCCATCGTTTTACAAGGGCCGCACCACTCTGCAAAAAAGTCTACCAAGACTGGTTTATCACCACTAATTATTTCTTTGAAGCTAGCCATATCAGTCCTTTTTAAGAGGTTCTCCTGCCTTTTCCCATGCGAGAATTCCACCCTTTATGTCGTAAACTTGAGTGAATCCATTTTCAACCAAATAAACGGCTGCTTGATGAGACCTTCCTCCCACTTTGCAGTATACCATTACAGGCTCGGTCTTGTCCAATTGATCCACTCCCGCTTTAAATTCATCCCATGTTGAAATATTCAAATTCAGCGCACCCTCTATATACCCTTGGTTCACCTCTCCCGGAGTTCTGACATCTAAAAGAATCAGATTGCCTTGAGCAATCAATTCAGAAGCTTCGCTGACTTCAACCTCAACTGGAGATGACTGAGCCCCCTGTTCTTGAGCAGGCACGGAGCAAGATTGAAAAATGAACAAGAAAACAAACGTGTAAAACTTAAGAAGCTTTTCCATAGGACTCATAAATCGATTGACAAACAAAGGTACATTAACAGCAGCACAAGAAATGGTGAGATAGGTCACAAAAAAGCCCCGAAATTATCCGGGGCTCGTTTAAATCGATTCAAAAAATCTCTAAAAGTACCTGGGGTCTCTGGTCTTGACTTCGTCTTTAAAGAAGTCATAGGTCAGCATAATTTCATGAGATCCGTTGTGATACGTATTTAAGTCGCTTGTGCCAAAGTCATAAGAATATCCGGCTTGCAAGTGATCTGTAAAATTGAAAGAAACGATAGCAGCAACGGCATCTTGATAACGATAAGATGCTCCCACCCATAATTTTTGCTTGAGTAGAAAGTTAGCTGAGATATCGAAGCTCACAGGAGCACCATTTACGGCACGAATCACTGTAGATGGCTTGAACATAACTGAACCACTATCTGCACTAATGTTGAAAACATAACCTGCTAAAAGGTAGTAATGACGGTTATTGAAATCTTCGAAATCATTTCCAGGGGTATTGTTCCCGCTATTCAATTCATTTTCGATGATACTCGGCGATGCTATTCCCACATAACCTCGCTCAGAGTAATAGTATGCTCCAAATCCAAAATTTGGAGTAACGCTATTGCTCACGTTTTGGTTAAAAGCAGGATCATTGGCATCACCGGTCTGGAGATCCCTCAGGTCTGCTTGATAAACGCTAAAACCTGCTCTTAAGGCCAAGGAGAGTTTTGCCTTTTGGGTCACTTGCATGCGGTAGGCGAAGTCTCCCCAAATGCCTGTATTGTTTACGGGACCGACATTGTCATTTTGAACCGTAAAACCGAGACCAATATTATCATTGGGCAGTGGACTGTGGATGCTCAGTACCTGAGTAGACGGTGCGCCCTCAATACCAACCCATTGCTCTCGCAAAACGGCTGAAGCAGTCAAGGCCTCACGGCTACCTGCATAGGCAGGGTTGATCACCAACTGGTTCCACATGTACATTGTGTACAAAGGGGTTTGCTGAGCAAAGGCATCTGCAGTCATAAAAACTACGGCAAAACCCAGCACTATTTTTTTCAAAGTCGAATAGCTCATAGCCATTTATTTTAGAGTTCTAGTTATCGATTCAAGTAGATAAAGTCCATAATCGGCTCAGATCCATCACCCAAATCGAGGATGTACCAATATGTTCCCACAGGGAGTGGCTCACCGGAATTCAATCCCGATGCGGCTTTTCCATCCCAATCATTGTTGTAAGGAGATGCACTCAATATTTCAGCTCCCCATCGATTGAAGATTTGAAGTGAATTATTGGGGTATAGCTCATTAAGGCCCGGAATAATAAATTCATCGTTTATTCCATCACCGTTCGGAGAGAATCCTTGGGGAATTTCAAATTCCACGGGCACCTCACAGTTTTCTTCAGAGACGTTGATAAAAAGAGTAGCTGAAATATCTCCACACTCTACACTACTTACAGTGTATGTGAATTCAAAGTCACCTTCTTCCGATGGATCGAAAATATTTGAAATTGTATTGCCATCTGCATCTGTCCAAACACCACCTGCATCTGCATTTTCTAAGAATGAGAAGAGATTCTGAACCGGATCATCTAAACAGATATTAGTCTGATCATCAGTTGGCACTCCCGGGAATATACCTTCAACCACTTCGAATGTGACTTCAGTAGAAACTTCAGGGCAAGGCACTCGGTTGATTGTGTATGTATAGGATTGAGATCCTAAAGGACCTGCATTGATTACGTCCTCTGATTCACCTCCGTCAGGATCAAACCACTGTCCGTCATCATCACCACCAATGATCAAGTCATTGAGATTGAGTTCTTGGCCTTCACAGAATGTTTCGTCACCCACTGAAACTCCCGAATCGGGCACAGGAATTACTGAAACAACGACGTCTGTTGAGCGGTCTCCGCAAATAGCATTAGTCACAGTGTAGGTCAGACTGAATTCACCCGAACCAACAAATGTGTACGTATCTTCTATAACGATACCATCGGCATCAGTCCATACACCATCGGCATCGGCGTCTAAAATGAGCTCGTCAACCGACACCTGAGATTGATCAAAACAAAATGATGTATTCTCAGCAGGAACACCTGGATTAGGGGCTGTGATAACGTTAATTGTCACCTCTGCTGACTCAGCCGGACAAGGCTCGTTGATAACAGTGTAAGTAAAGACATTGGAGCCCGGTGACAGAGGGTCAAAACTGTTTCCTACTACATTACCCTCCGAATCAGTCCATACGCCTCCGGCATCTTCCCCTTGGAGAATATCATTCAAGTCAACGAGTTCTGACTGTTCGCATACATCTGCTGCAACATCTGCGCCCGGAACGGGAACAGGTATAATAGTCACTACGGTCTCTGTGATTGTAGGACATCTTCCTTCAACGGTAAAAGTAACATTGTACGTTCCAGCATCACTGTCTTGCGGTGTGATCGATCCCGTTTCCGGATCAATCGCCAAACCGTCGATATCAGTTGTAAATATTCCGCTACTCACTCCATCAAGTTCGATGGCTTGAAGATCATCGCTCATACAAAAGCTCTCAGCGGCATATTCAAATGTATTTGGGAAGAAACAAGTCAAAGTTGGCTCATTCTCTCCTTCCTCGTTGGGTTCACCGTTTCCGTTAGGATCGGGATTAGTTCCTACGTGTGAGAAGTCTTGACCGTTAAAAGGACCTGTTACACCATCATTAACTCCTTCATCAATACTGGTAACCGTTACCTGATTAAAGAACCCATCCTGCTCGGCGGCATTCATGTCCACACGAATAGTAAGGTCAATCGCATCGGCAGCAGAACCTGGTAAATCACCTGTTCCAGGCAATAAACGACGATCAATTACGCCATCAAAAGATGGATTCAGACCTCCTGAAAGAATTCCAAATGCCAAAGATGGCGTTCCAATAAGTTCAGCGGTAGCACCCACAGGCAATCCACCTGCTATATTTTCAATTATCTGGATATTCTGACTAGCACTTTCAGCTAAGTTTTCAATGAAAATCCTATATGTAATGTCAAATATTCTTGACCCCGGAGCGGTCTCTTGAACAACTTGAGCTTCTTTCGCAGCTCCCAGAGTCGAAGGACAATAGGGAATAATAAAAGGATTGGACGGAAATCGGAATCCACATGCAATATCAATTCCTTCCACGCTGTATTGACCTGCGAATTCAGGAACCAAGGTATTTGATGTTTCTCCTTCAATTTCCTCTCCTTCGAAAAACCATTGATACGTGTCAAATCCAAATACTTGAAGTACTGCGTTACCGGGAATACAAGGGGTTGTTCCACTTATTCCCGCGCTAAGTCCAACAACAGGCTCCAAGGTAAATCCGGAGAAATATCCCGCTGAACCCACTACACCGTCACGCGTAAGAAGTGCGACGTTCATCACAGAGTCACTGACAATGTTCACATTATCGGTTGGGGGATTGAAAGCGTAGGTTACCCACTCAGAGTTACCCGTAACAGTTTGAGATCCTGTAAGGGGTGTCGTATCATCATTAATAAAAATTGATGTCCCTGCTTTTGTAATAATATTGATCCGACCTTCACCACTGCCTCCTGCGAGACTGTTTACGAAAGGTAGATTTACTTCTTTTGCCCCTACACAGTTCAAAGGTGGAATAAAATTCAAGCCAACGGTGGGGCCGATATTGGTGGCTGATCCGGAAACCGTCTGAAAGACGTACACTTTTTCAGTAGCCAGAATATACAAATTGTCATTTGCCGTAAACTTTTCTGTTTCTATAAAATAGAATTCCCCTTCATCAAGGACCGCGATGGGAGTTGTCTCATCATTAACGAAGACTTCTGTCCCATCTTCAATCGCAACAACCATAGGTCGTTCGGTAGTCTCGTCTCCAAGACCTTTCACCAGAATATATTCTTGACCTGTGACATCAGCGGTAACTAACTGGTCTGCACCAATACATTGACCGCTTTCATTTCCCGAAAGCCAAGATCCTGAATTACAAACGATAGGTTTATCTGAAGTTACCCTTGTACCATTTGCCAGATTTATCGTTGAGTTGTCAAAATCTGCATGATCCACTCCAATCACATAAGATTCAAAAGCATCTAGTGTAACTGAAATTGGTTCGCCGGGAGTTTGACCGATATAGGTAATCGGATCCTTTATAAGATCGAACGTAACCGTGGTATTGTCCTCAGTTGCCATGACCGAAACAAAGTGCGAACGCCTGTCTTCGTTCCATGAAGGGTCAGAACTGGTATTGTAAGTCGTATAAATGTGCCCTGTGAAAAACTTTGTTCCAAGCCCTACCTGACCCTTAGAAGTCAAGGAAAAACCTTGGGAACCCGATTTGTGACGCATGTTCACAAAGAATGGCTGGAAGCTTTCAAAATAAAGCCCCTGAGACCTGATCGGCATATTCAAACTATCCCTGGGAATAACGTTGAATGGATATACGGATGTAGCGGGATTACCCGTTGCATTTCCAGTGGGACCGAAGGTGTACTCCTGCGGCATAGCCTTGGAAATAAAAACAGTATCAATCAATTGACCAAAACCATCTCGAATAACAACGGGGATCGTGTCCTCCGCGGGAGTTGAAAGACTCACAAAGTGATCCCTAATATTGGATGTCCCTGATTGGTCTTCAACCTTCGCAAAAAACGGAGGAATCCAGTGCTTGGTATCCAATTGAGCTGCCAGTTCAAAACTGAAGAAGAACAGCAGCAATGGCAATACGATGTATTTAGTTTTCATAAGGGGAAATTATAGTTCTGGTTCAATCATTTTTTCTTTTCCAAATCGAATGCCCAAGAAAATTTCATGGGTTCCATTCGAGTAATTTCTCAAATTAGACGTTGTGAAGTCAATAGAGTAGCCTAATGTGAGATAATCCATTATTTGATAGCCAGCAAATACTACTGCAGCATCATTCGTCCGATACGAACCTCCTATCCAAAGGTTACTATTGTACAATACTCTGGCACTGATATCTACCTGAGGTTCAATTGGCGAGACATACTTCACCAATGCAAAAGGCTCAACGTCAAATGTTTCCGAAATAGTAAACTTATAACCACCTGTCAGGAAATAATGGACAGCCATTCTGCCTTCCGTATCTCCCTGAAACAGATCAAGTTTGTTGTTAAAAAGCTGTGTTGCCGAAATTCCTATATGAAATTTCTCGCCATACCAAAGGGCACCAAAAGAGGCATCGGGCTTGAGTTCAGCCTGCATCGAATTGGTGAGTGCTTGATCATTGTTATCTCTAAGTGTAATCTGAGTTCCGTCTATTGCAAACTGCGTCATTCCAAAAGAAACACCCAAAGAGACTTTAGAGTTCTCGGTAACTTTTAGCTGGTAAGAATAGGCTCCTTGTATTCCCGTTCTACGGGTTGGTCCGGCTACATCCGTAAAAAGAGAACCTCCAAACCCCATCTTACCATTGGCACTTGGTGCATGCAGTCCTAAGAAATAAGTTCTGGGAGCATCGGTAATTCCAGTCCATTGTGTTCGGTGAGTCGCCAATGCATTGAAATTTTCTGTACTACCAGCAAAAGCAGGATTGAAAGTAAAACCAGACAAGAAATACTGCGAAAACTGCTGTACTTGCTGAGCGTTCAAACCCTGAAGGCAGAAGAGAAGAAACGATATGACAAATAGCCTTTTCATTATCTGTGCAGGGTTAGTGGTCCCGTAATCGGGTCAGGGAACCGCGGATCATTTAATTCAAGAGTAAAGTAATAGGTACCACTTGGAAGAATAGATCCTTCATATGTTCCATCCCATGCAATAGTCGAGTTGTACCCTTGTGATTCAAACACTTCCTCTCCCCATCGATTGAAGACATGTACGACCATCGAAGGGAAAAGTTCGATATTGTCAATGATCCATGTATCATTCACTCCATCTCCATTTGGCGTAAAGCCGGACGTCACGTCTATGTCAGGCAAAACCTCAACAAATACACTATCCGAAGATTGACATCCATTCTGATCAGTAACGGTTATTACGAAATCTTCACTTTCCAAAAGGAAGCCTGTTGGATTAGCCGCAGTACTGTCAAATACAGACATAGGATTCGGAATCCATAAATATGTCACCTCGTCAGGAGAAGTTGGGTCGCCACCTAGTGAGAAGACTTCTTCTATAAATACCCGTGCATCCTCTCCTGCATCGACTTCAGGACTTTCCAAGATTTCAACAGAGACAGTATCAGTTTCTGAACATGCTCCATTTGAGCCGATAAGGATCAGATCTGTAATTCCATCAAAAGACTCATCGATTAACACTTGAGATGAGGACGAAATGGTATCGCCATTAAGTGTCCAAAAGTATTGATCTCCACCTGCCAACTCTCCATCCAGGGTAACAGGCAAATCTGATGGACAAAGAGCCGCATCCAATCCTGCATTTACATCAAGGTCAAAAAGAACATCGATAACCGTTGTATCGGAAATCTCGCAACCATTGGCATCCATAACCGTCAAGATATACTCGCCTTGTGATAAATCGATGATGTTCTGTTCATCGGATTCGAAGCTTTCAGGGCCAGCCCAGAGGAAGGAGTACTCAGGTATTCCTCCCGTGACCAAGGCTTCGACAGAGCCATCGGCAACATTGACACAAGTCGCTGCTGCGCTATTCAACTCTATCAAAATTGGCTCCGGCTGATTCAAAGTAAGTGTTTCTCTTAGCTCACAACCGGCTTGATCAATCACGGTAAGACTGTACTCACCAACAAAGAGGTTTTCTATCGTATCAGTAGACGCCTCAAATCCGTCAGGTCCTACCCATACTAGTTGATAAGGGGCGAGTCCTCCTCCAATTAATGGCTCAATAGCCCCTGTGGACGATCCAAAGCAAGTGGGATCAATAACATTAGCTTCTAGCGAGAGAGGCTCTACTTCAAGTATCTCAATTGAATTACTGACTTCACAACCCGCCTGATCAGTCACGGTGTAATCGTATATTCCCGTCGAGAGATCTATAATATCAAAAAGAGTTGAGCTAAAATCATCAGGGCCTGTCCATACCACGACATATCCAACTTGTCCTCCTTCCGGGAAAAGCGAAATCGAACCTGAATTGGGCAGATCTGAACATCCTGAGGCGGTAACTTCTTCAATTACCACAAGCTCATCCGGTTGAGCAATAGTGACCGTGTCTTGTACCGAACATCCATTGAAATCAGAAATAATCACAGTATAATCTCCAATGCCCAATGCTGTTAGGTCTTCATCAGTAGAACTAAAACCATCAGAGCCCAACCATTCAATGCTAAATGGAGGAAGACCTCCCGAAATAGTCAAATCAATGGAGCCGTTCATTTCACCAAAACAAACAACATTTTGGAAAGCAATCTCTGTAATAATTTCCGGACTCTCAGTAACGGTATAAACATCGCTAAAGTCACATCCCGCGTTATCAATGATTTCGAGGACATAATCCCCGGCCACTAAATCAGAAATCACCAAATCGCTAGAAACAAAAGTATCCGGCCCAATCCAACTTATGGCGTAAGGTGCCTCTCCTCCTGAAACTTCAATTTCGATTTGACCATTATCTTCACCAAAGCAAGTGTTGACAGTTGAGGCAAGTACAACTATCGCTTCGGGTGAAGTCACTTCGAGCGATTCACTAAAAACACATCCATCTGCTCCTGAAACGGAGTAGGTGTATATACCTGCAGCGAGATTGATAATGTCTTCGTCACTTGAAATAAATCCATCAGGGCCAGTCCAAGAAACAGCAAAGGGTTCAGCGACATTGAGAATCTCTAGGTTTATCGATCCATCCATTTCACCACCGCAGGTAACGGGAGTAATTGTTGGTGTGATATCTCCGCCCGGGTTACTCAATGTAATGTCTTCCATGTAAACGCAACCATTGTCGTCAGTGACAATTAAGCTATAAGTTCCAGGTGCTAAATTCTCAACAAGTACATCGCTTGAAATAGGATTTCCTAAATTATCAGACCAAGCAATACTGTAGTCTAGAGAAATCGTTCCTCCTGTAATTGTTGCTTGCAGGGATCCATTGGACTGATTGCAATCCGGTTCAGAGATGGCAATATCAACCAAGATAGAATCTGGTTCTGTAATCGTAAACGTCAGATTTTCTGTACAAGTAGACTGATCCGTAACGGTCAAATCGTAGTCTCCGGGAGACAAACTTGAAATATCTTCAAAAGAGGAAGTAAATCCATCAGGGCCTATCCAAGAGAACTGCAATGGTGGAATTCCACCGGAAACTTCCAGACTTATTATACCGTTAGCATCACCTGCACAATCAATATTGGTGATTGTTTCTACAACATCGATAGATGGAGCCTCCGCAAGCGAAACGGCTCCTGAAATACTGCAACCCAATGCATCGAGAATGGTGTAATCATAATCTCCAGGCTCCAAAGCACTGAGAGATACACCGTCTCCGACAAAACCATTAGGGCCTGTCCAATTGACGTCAAAAGGATCGGCTGCATTTTCGATCGTCAAATCTATGACTCCATCGGCACCAGCGCAACTCACTTCTATTAAACTCACCACTGCAGTAATAGCAATTGGATCGATTACTTCAAAGGCCTCTGAAAATACGCAATTGTTTGCATCGGTAATCGATAAAACATAGGTACTCGCAACCAAATCGGTAAGATCTTCTTGATCCGAGGTAAATCCATTTCCGTCTGTCCACTCATAGATAAATGGCGCCGTTCCACCGATGAGTTCCGTATCGATAGCTCCATTATTTCCACCGGCACAAATAGGATTTGTTACGATACCGGTTAGCGTTCCGTTATCATCAGAGATCACGGCAGTTGATTGTATGGTGCAGCCCAATTCATCAGATACAATGACCACATAAGTTCCGGACTGCACATCGATCAAACTATCGTTTTGAACTAGTACAGTTCCAAATTCATCTTCCCAAACGTAGGTCAAAACGCCTGTTCCTCCCACTGCAGTGGCTACTGCCAAACCATCTGATTGCTGACAATTGGAGTTGAAAGTTTCAACAGACACCGTCAAAACAGCGTTTTCTGAAATGGTCACTACATCATTCACTGAACATCCGTTTGCATCCTCCACGGTGACTTCGTAATCACCGGGCTCTAATCCTGATAAGTTTTGGTTAGCTGAAGTAAACGCATTCGGTCCAACCCATGAGAAATCCAACGGAGCGGTTCCACCGGTAGTGGTTAGTGTAATTGTACCATCGGCATCACCAAAGCAGTTAATATTTGTAGAAACGATATCTAAAACGATCTCTGACGGTTCAAGAATTTCTACCTGTGAGGTTTCGGTACAACCATTGAAGTCGGTAGTCAGTACATCGTAAATTCCTGCCTCCAGACCTATTAGATCTTCATCGGACGATGTGAATCCATTCGGGCCCGTCCAATCAAATGTGAACGGTGCTAGACCGCCTGAAGGAGCTAAATCGATGGATCCGTCTCCGGCGCCAAAGCAAGAAATATTGGTTGAAGTAGCGGTAAGAAGTACATCGAACTGCTCCTGAATAGTATAAGTAGCTGAAGCACTACAGCCCAAGCCATCAGTCAAATCTATTGTGTAAGATCCTGCTTCGATATTGGAAACATCTTCTGTACTGGCAGTAAAACCATTTGGGCCCGTCCATAAAAAGTCGTAATCCAACACTCCACCCGAAACGGTAAGGTCGATAGCACCGGTAAAATCTCCCGCACAAAGCACCTCGGTAATAGTCTCAACAAGTACAATAGCTCCCGGCTCATTTACAGTATAGGTAAAGTCGAACAGACACCCATTATCATCCGTAATCTCCACTGAATAATCCCCTGCTGAAATGTTTGAAATATTCTGAGCTGAAGAGGAAAAACCTGAAGGCCCTGTCCATTGAAAGGTGTAAGGTGGGGTAGCTCCTGAAGGTGTAATTTCAATTCCGCCATCCGAATCACCAAAACAAAGCACATCGGTAATGGTATTCAAAACCACAATATCAGTGGGTTGATTTATGGTAACTAAGAAGGTTTCCTCACAGCCATTGTCGTCACTTAGGGTCAGTGTGTAGTCTCCTGCTTCCAAATCACTTAGATTCTGATCAGATGACACGAAGCCGTTTGGCCCTGTCCAAGCGAAACCATAAGGGGCCGATCCTCCTGATGCGGATGTTGAGATACTTCCATTTGTACCGCCGAAGCATGAGACATCGCCTGTCGTAAACGTAGCATCCAATCCTGTTGGATCAACCAAGGTGTATGTAGCAGTCTCAAAACAATTTCCCGCGTCGGTAACTTCTACCGTGTAATCTCCTGCTACCAGATTCGCGTTATCTTCATCGGTCGACGAAAAACCATTTGGCCCAGACCATGAAACATCATAAGGGGCAGTCCCATTGGTAATGGTAAGGTCAATCGCTCCTGAGTTCTGTGCGGCACAACTCGGATCTGCTGTGACAGCTGAAAGATCTATTGGCAATGGCTGTGCAAGGTCATAGCTATCGGCTATTACACAGTTGTTGAAGTCAGTTACCTCAACCGAATAAGTTCCCGTTGAAAGGGCGGTTATATCCTCATCTGTTGAAGTAAACCCATTCGGACCTGTCCAAGTAAAAGAAAATGGAGCAGTTCCTCCCGTAATAGTCAAATCGATGGCTCCATCTGAATCTCCGTTACACGAAATGGGTGATTCAACAAAATCCAGCATCAGCTCATCGGGCTCCACCAAATCTACATCTGTTGTAAAGACACAATTGTTATTGTCCGTGAGAGTGAGCGTATAAGTTCCTGCAGGAAGTGCGATTATCGTAGGTCCTGATCCAAAAAATCCATTTGGACCTGCCCAAGCATAATTGTATCCCGGAGTTCCACCTTGTGCCGCTGCAGTAAGTTGTCCAGAGTTATTTTCAAAGCAAAGTAGGCTTGAAGGTGTAATGACTGCCGTCAATGGTGTTGGCTCATCCACCGTTTCTTGAATAACCACCACGCAATTAGCAGCATCGGTGACGGTCACCTCATACGTACCTGCTAGAAGATCCGCAATGTCTTGATCCACAGAAACAAAGCCTCCCGGTCCTGTCCATGAAACGTCATAAGGCGACAAACCTCCTGAAATCGTTAAATCGACCGAGCCTGTATTGTCTGCATTGCACAAATTATCCGTTGCGGTTGCCGAAACAAGCAATACCGGATTCTCGACAACAGCATAAGTCTCATCCACGGTACAACCGTTGTCATCTGTTACTTCTATAGTATAATCCCCGGGCTCAAGTCCTGAAATATCTTCGGAAACAGAAGTGAATCCATTCGGACCTGACCAAGCGAATCCAAGATTTCCTGTACCACCCGAGGCAGAAATATCAATGAAACCGTCATCTGCCCCAAAGCAGGTGATATCGGTAACCACTTCGTCGATCAAAATTGGCTCGGGAATATTGCTAAACGTTACTGTAGTATCTGCGACGCACCCCTCAACATCCTCGATTGTCAAAGTGAAAGTTGCACAAAGTGCAGAGGCGGTTGGTCCTGATTCACCGCTGGACCAGTCCAGATCGTAGCCGCCGTTTCCTCCGATGATGATCGGAGCTGCCTGACCATTGCAAAGATCTGCACAAGTGGGAGCTGTAGGGTTAAGTGCAAACACGGTAAGTGGTCCGGGCTCATTTACGAATACATCAATATTACAAGGAACTCCTCCTTGACCTTGATCAAATACCAATACGGTGTAAGTTCCCGCACCAACATTCGTCCATTCTCTGGTGGTAGGACCACCGATCCATTGATACGTATAAGGCCCGACACCTGTGGTAGGTTCAAGCACAGCCGCAGTTCCATCGTTAAAATCGTTACACGTAGGCGGTGTAGGGTCTGGTGTTAAATCAAAAAACGGACAAGAACCTCTCGTGCCGTTTGAAGTTGGAATTCTTTCGTAATGTGCAGGAAAATCAGCCAGATGGCTCTCGAGAGTAGAAGGAATAGAAAGAGTAGGGTTGGAATATCCTTCGCCTGTAAGTTGAAGTTCTATGCTTGAACCCAAAGAAACCTCCTCTCCGAGATTAAGGCTTCCGCCAATGACTAGGGTAGCGCCTTGATCTGACTCCAAAGTGATTTGGTCAACGTTTAGAGCCGTTAAGGAAGCTATTTGAATTTCTTGATTTGCAAGGTTAATCACCCCTGCGCTTTGCGCTGAAAAGTACACATGAGTTCCTTCGTCGGGAAGATCCTGTACGGGCGCGCCTGATGCATCGCCCCAATTATCCAGATCATTCCAATTTCCGGACTGACCTTGCCAATAGAGTGACTGGCCCATGCCAAAGAAGGACAGCATCGTTGAAAAGATGATAATCAACGATAACCGAATATAAGGGGCAGCTTTCATTTCACTTTCTAGTCGTATGCATTACAAGGCACAAAGCCTGCTTTTTGGTTTCGCGGACAAGCACTTATTCCTAAAATGATCTCATGACTATTTGAAGAGCCGAGACGAATTTTGGAGTAAGTCACGTCGTATGCGTACGCAACGGTGAAGTAGTCGAGAAAACTGAATTTCAGCATCCCTGCTACCGCGTCTTCTGATCGAAACGCTACACCGAGAGCTACCACATCGTCGTAGTCTGCCCAGAAGTTTACGTCAAATGAAGGTGTAGAGTTACCAGTAAATTTCAATTGTGCTGCAGGAATGTATTTCATCTTGTCACCCCCCTGATATACGCGACCGGCCGTCAAATTAAAATTCGGCTGAATCTGCACATCTTCGCCAATATCGTTGAAGGTGGGACCCGTTAAATTATGACCGCTCAGTCCAATAAACCAGTATTTGCTGTAAAGCCAAATGCTCGCTTTAATATCAGGAAAAGCAAATTCTGCCTGGGATTCTTGAAGAATGGGGTCAGGACCATTATTGGGTCCTAAAACTCTGACCTGAGAAGCATCAAAGCGATACTGGAGGGCTCCGAGTCCAAACCCGAATGAAATACGTGTCTTCCGCGTAATGGGTAGATGAACAGCATAGACGGCGTGTAGTGATGTCCTTCCTGTAAAACCGGTATTGTCACCCTCGATGATAATTCCGGCACCGTGAATCACTCCCTTTTCTTTGCTGATCTTCTCAATACGCTGATGCGCCGAAATGAATAGGGTCTGTGGATTATTTTCAAAACCCACCCACTGATTTCTATATCCCACTCGGGCATCGAGGCATTTCTGCATTCCCGCTTGGGCGGGGTGAAGCGCAAATGAATTGAAGAGAAAATTTGTGAACTGCGCGTTTTGCTGAGCCTTTGCTATTGAGCAATAAGCCAGTACGAAAATCAATATGAACAGCTTCCTCATCATCTTAGTATTGTTACAGAACCGGTAATGGGCTCAGCGTCGAAATCAACGGGGTTGAGTTCGATAACGTAATAATAGGTGGCAGCAGGCAAGTCGTCTCCTCCCCAATCGTTTTCATAATTAGTGGCTTGGAACACCTTATTGCCCCATCTCGAGTAGACAAATATTTGGGCGTTTGGCCAATCGTTAATTCCTTCGATAAACCATACATCATTGAATCCATCAGCATTTGGGGTGAACGTGTTAGAGGCAACGATCGGAGGCAGGATAAAAACGCTCACCTCATCAGTGTATGTACACCCGCCTATCTCGGCGGTCACCATATACGTTACCGTGATATCTACTCCTTCCGGTTCTGCAGTGACTTCATCTCCCGTGGTTTGATTGAGTTGAGGCCCCGACCATTCCAAATTACCGAAATCACCATCGGCGGTTAACACAACCGTTTCACCCTCAAAAACCTCAACATTGGATGCAGCACTATTCGGATCGCGTCCACTCTGATATCCTTCGGCACCAAGGTCGTATTCCAAAGCAGGTCCGGAAACATCAAGATTGAAACTACACTCAGAATCAGGGCCACCCAGTCCATCGTTCAATCCCGTGATCATGATGTAGTATGTTGTAGCAGGCTCGAGTGCCGTCAAGAAAATTTGACCGCCACCCGTTGTATCGGTGGTGCAAAAAACAGGCGAAGAATAAGAACCCGAATCGCAAATGTCTACAGCGTCAAATACAGCTATTCCAATGGCCGTATCGGCGAGACAAGAGTCAACGCTGAATTGTATTGTGGCTGTACTGTCTTGGTAATCAATAAATGGAAATTGATCGATGTTCTGCGTTTCGAATGAATAGAAAACCGCATTGGGGGCATCCGCAAAACAAAAACCAGCACCTACGCTTGATGGTGCACCATCCAAGTATGAATAGTTAGGCGCACCTTCGCCAGGGCAGAGCGCTTCAGGATTTGTACAATCTTGAGCGGAAAGAAAAGACGCTAAAAAAAGTATGGGCAATAGAATAAATGCCTCCTTAATCCGGAAGTTTCTAGTCATCAAGGGGAGTTGATAATTTATCTTTTTAAAGATACGTATCAGAGTGGGCGTAATGTTTCGGTAATTCATAGTTTTTCACAGTAAAATGTTGGAAATCGAGGAGCTCTCGAAAAGCTCAAATTAAGCCAGCCATTAAAAGACCAAAGAGACAAGCAATCACTGAAGCGAGAAGGTTGGTTGTGCTGTTGTTTATCCGTGAGAAGCCACGGGTTGGATTTTCGTTTTTGTCTTTAGCGCTTTCGCGAATGGTACCATCCGGATTCGTGTATTTTGCTTGGAAGAGGTCTCCGATGAGGCTGTCGGTCAAATTCCCAATAACCCCAGCAGCACCTATAATCAAGCATTGCGTCAAGCTAAAATCGAACAGTGGCAAATAGGCAAGCGCAGCAGGAATAAAAGCAAAGATCATTCCCGCAAGAGAGCCGGAAAAGGTGATAGCGCCGCTAACACCTGCCGCAGTTTTCTTTCCATTCAGAATTTTGTAATGGTTTCCTCCCATTCGCACACCGATTTCAGAAGCAGAGGTATCACTCAAGGCAAAAGCAAACCCTGAAACACCTGCAATTAAGAAAACGGAATCGGCCCAAATAAAGTACACCATGAAGCACACGGCAGGAATCAATCCATTGGCAAAGACTTGATCGGCATCTCTCACAGAGCCTTCATCCTTATATCCCGGAAGCTTTGAAAGCAGACTTCCAATCAAGAAAAACGCGGCTGGAAATACGATGATTTTAGGTTGGGAATTGACCACAAAAACCCAACCCAGAATGGCTGCCGCAAATGCCCCACCACAGGTCAACCATTTTCGCCGAAAGGCAAAAAATGCCAAAACAGGGATGACTAAAGAATAGTAGATTGAATCACCTACAGGGAGAATTAGAATCCAGTAAGCACAGGCCGCAGGAACCCATAGATTGTCAAAACTCCTTAGCGACAACGACTCCAGAATGGCGAGAAATACGGCCATAAAAAATGCTTGTTTCCACTCGATGGATGGAATGAACTCGGGCAATAAGCGACTCCCAAATACCAAGACAACGAAAGTCACAACGGCAAAAGTCAAGGCTCCTTCCAGCGTTTTGCCTTCCGGCGAAAAATCCAGTTTACGCTTGCCAAAGCCATAGCCGACTACCGTGGCAAGCCCGTCTGACCATGCTAAGACCATCAGAGGAAAGTACACCAAATGAGGCTGGTCAGCCCCAAAGAAATAGGTCAGTGCAAAAAAGGAAATGGCGAAATAAAGGATACCGTAACTCCTGCGCCCGGTCTCGTCATCTCTGAAAAAACCCAGAAAAACGGCTGCTGCCAAAAGAGGGATAGCTAAACCGATGATCAGCAGTAGCTGTTCGATTTCAAGAAAATAAACCGAAAAAGCCGAGACTGATATTGCCCCAATGTGAAGTATCTTTCTCGCAAATACGGGATGAACAATTCCCGTGCGGCGAAAAACTTCGGCCACCAACACAAACAACAGCACTAAACCAGCGAGGAGAAAATCCAAATCAATTCTTTTGATCGACGTCAAAAATAAGAGAAAGAAGTGGCGACCACCCGAATTGGAAGATCAGACTTGGTTTCCCTCTTGGCTGCGCGCTTATCAAGTGGCTTTCTTATCGACTTTGGATCGAATCACTCAACTGTACTTACCCGTCAATAAACTCTTGGAAGAGCTTAGCCCTAATCGGATTGTTGACTTGGCTTCTGGTTCAGGAGAGTCGGCAGTGAATGCGACGGCCACACTGAGAAAGACCGGGACTACTGTTCTGTTGACAGATAAATTCCCTTCCATCTCCGAAAGTTCAGATGACGGTCATGCGATTGTAGAATTGGATGTGCTCAAATCAGAATTGCCCGATGCAGACTTATACATCATGTTCAATGCATTCCATCATTTCGACAGCCAAGAGCGGGAATTGATTGCGAAGAAAGCGAGCCAAAACAACAGTCACCTTCTAATTATCGAACCACTTCGCCCTCGCGTCGATGTATTTTTCAAGGTTTTTCTCGCAACTTTTATCGGCCCTTTTCTGTTGGCTCCCTTTATGCGACCCTTTTCACTCAAGTGGCTACTTTTGACTTACATACTTCCTTTGGGAGTTTTGGCTACCATGTGGGATGGATTGGCCTCGGTGATAAAATCGCTCAGTCGTGAAGAGTGGGATGACTTGGAAAAAGGATTAACTCTCAGCGGTCGAACCGTGGAACAAGGTCTGCTAACTTCGCGAATGGCAAAACTCAAATACTTTTTGGTGAAATGAGGACCTTGAAAACGCTGTGGGAATTTACAAGACCGCATACCATTGTTGGTTCTGCGGTGAGTGTAACCGCCCTCTACCTGATGGCCGTTCGCGAGTGGGAATTCAGCTTCCTGTTCCTTCTGAGCTTGGTTGCGGCGCTGCTCTGCAATGTGTTTATCACGGGGTACAATCAATTAGTTGACATCGATCTGGATCGCATCAACAAACCCGATCTTCCCCTTCCTGCGGGAAACCTCAGCGTTCAATCGGCGCAATTCATCGTTTTCGGATCGCTGATCGCCTCCTTGACTATTTCGGCATACGCCTCTTTTTTCCTCTTGGGCTTGGTGGCGCTCATCGCGGCTCTTGGGTTTATCTACTCTTGGAAAAGAGTCTACTTGAAACGTCGGCACCAAACCGCTGCTTTTGCCATTATCATCGTGCGAGGTGTTTTGATCAATCTAGGCTTTTATGTGCTCTACTCGGGTGGCTATGATTTCCCCGTTGAGGTCTGGACGCTCACGGTTTTCGTAGTTCTCTTTAGTGCGGGCATTGCCTGGTTCAAAGACATACCCGACATCGAAGGCGATGCGCAAATCGATATCGGCAGCCTGGCGATCAAGCAGGGCGCTGCCAAAACCTTTTCGGCGGGAGTTTGGCTATTGGGTTTTGCTTATTCAATCGGAGCCTTCGCTCCTCTTTTTTTCGATTTCCGAATTGGTTCAGGTTGGGTCGTCACCATCGGTCATGCCCTTTTGGGAATCGCCTTTTTGAGCTTGGCTTCTAGGACGAACCCACTGGAAAAAAGGCAAATGAAACGGTTTTACCTCAGCTTTTGGGTTTTGTTTTTCTTGGAATATGTCCTTTGGGTAGGTGCGGTTTTCGCTAATCGTTAAAAACGAGAATTTTTAATTTTGTTGCTTTTGAGGCCCCGTAGTTCAATGGATAGAATAGAAGTTTCCTAAACTTTAGATCCAGGTTCGATTCCTGGCGGGGCTATTTTTTCGTGACAATTCTTCCATCTGTGGGCAGCCGCGGAATATTTCTCAAAGGCTTTGAATATATCTTCTCGAATTTCGTCTTTCACAAAAGCTCGATTTCATTGTTAGAGCTTCTGAACCTAAGATTCATTCCATGAGCTTCTACCAAGTATTTGACTTTCTTCGCGACCTTAACCAAAACAACCACAAAGAGTGGATGGACGAAAACCGAAAGCGCTACGAGCTGAATCGGGATTTTGTCATCAGCTGGGCCAATGATCTAATGGCAAAGGTTGCCAAAGCAGATGGGGAATTTAAGCCCGTGACGGGAAAGAAGGCCATTTCGCGCATCAACAATAACTTGATGTTCCATCCTGAGAAACCTGTTTACAAGGATCATTTCGGGGTGGAGATGAACTTGTCAGGAGGGCCAAGTGGTTTTTACGTTCAACTGGGACTTACGGGTAATTTCATCGGTGGCGGAATCTGGTCTCCCACAAAGGAACAGCTGGAAAAAATCAGGGGTGCCATCGACTATAACGGAGATGAGCTGCAGAAAATCATTGACAAAAAATCGTTCAAAAACACCTTTGGAAAATTATCGGAACAAGATCAGCTCAAAACTGCTCCCCGCGATTACAGCCAAGATCACAAAAACATCGAGCTACTTCGCCGTAAGCGATTTGCCGCCATGACGGACATCACTCAACAAGACATCCTTTCTGATGATTTTGACAAAAAAGTAGTTGACATCTACAAAAAGATGATGCCTTTAGGAAAATACTTGAACAAAGCGGTGAGCTTTTATATTGACTACCTCACCACACTCCCATTAGGCCAATCGCCACCCGGGCTTACAAAAGTCAATTTCCCTTCTTCGTCTTCGGCCATTAAAATCATCCCTTGAGATTCAACTCCACGAAGTTTTCGAGGTTCGAGATTGACCAATACGCTTACTTTCTTTCCGACTATTTCTTCGGGTTTGAAAAACTCGGAAATACCTGAAACCACGGTACGCTTGTCGATGCCCGTGTCCAAAGAAATCTTCAGCAACTTATCCGTTTTTGGTACCCGTTCCGCTTCCAGAATGGTGGCGGTGCGAATATCCATTTTCACAAAATCGTCGAAAGCAATGTTTGACTTTTGGGGCATCAGGGTTGATTTTGGTTCTTCTTCCTTTTTGAGTTTGTCGAGCTGTGCTTGGATTTCTTCTTCCTCAATTTTTTGGAAGAGTAACTCAGCCTTTCCGATTTGGTGACCTGCCTTGAGAACAGATGTTCTGCCGGCACTCGCCCAATCTCCCAATTCAATGTTGAGCATCTCGGCCATCTTCGCAGAAGTGTTAGGCAAAAACGGCGCACATACTATGGCCAGATTTGCCGCCAACTGAAGGCATTTTTCGATGACCTCCGCTGCTTTTCCAGGCTCGGTTTTGTTCAGTTTCCACGGCTCAGTTTCGGTTAGGAACTTATTACCCGCTCGGGCCAAGTTCATCATCTCGTTCTGGGCGTCGCGCATACGATACGCTTCGATAGCATCAGCTATCTTGCCGGGAGCCGAAGAAATCGCCTCGTCGACTTGAGTCGTATCGATGGTTCGTTCGCCTACTTCCGGAACCAGCCCGTCGTAGAACTTCTGTGTCAGCACCAAGGTGCGGTTCACAAAATTCCCGAAAACGGCAACTAGCTCATTGTTGACTCTAGCGCGGTAATCTTCCCAGGTGAATTCGCTGTCGCGGAACTCAGGGGAAATGGCGTTCAAAACATAACGGAGCTCATCTACCTTTCCGGGAAAATCGGCCAGGTACTCGTGGAGCCATACGGCCCAATCTCGGGAAGTTGAAATTTTTCTCCCTTCCAGGTTGAGGAATTCATTAGCAGGCACGTTGTCCGGCAAAATGAAATCTCCGTGCTCCTTGAGCAAAATCGGGAAGATAATGCAGTGGAAAACGATATTGTCCTTGGCCAAAAAGTGCACCAACTTGGTGTCTTCACTTTGCCAATAAGGCTTCCAGTCTTTTCCTTCGGCTTCGGCCCAGGCCTTGGTGGCCGAGATGTAACCAATCGGTGCGTCAAGCCAAACATAAAGCACTTTTCCTTCGGCGCCTTCGAGGGGTACTTTCACTCCCCAATCGAGGTCGCGGGTCATGGCGCGCGGCTGCAAACCACCATCAATCCAAGACTTGCACTGACCAATTACCTGCTTTTTCCATTCTGAAGGATCGTGCTGCCGTACACCTTTCAACGTACCTTTTTCGATCCAAGCCTTGAGCCAACCTTCGTGGTTTTCCATGGGTAGAAACCAGTGCGAAGTCTCACGCAAAACGGGCTTTGATCCACTAAGTGTGGATTTTGGATCGATCAAATCGCGTGGGTTCAAGGTCGAACCACAGTTTTCACATTGATCACCGTAGGCATTCTCGAATCCACATTTCGGGCACGTTCCCGTGATGTAACGGTCGGCCAAAAATTGCTCGGCTTCCTCGTCGAAATATTGCTCAGTGGTTTTCTGTGTAAACGAATCCTTCTCGTTCAACTTGAGAAAAAAGTCTTGAGCCGTCTTGTGGTGCAGCGGATCAGACGTGCGGTGGTAGATATTGAAATCAATTCCAAAATCAGCGAAGGACTTTTTATTGATCGTGTGAAATTCATCCACGATTTCCTGGGGTGTCTTTCCTTCCTTTTTTGCTTTGAGCGTAATGGCAGCACCGTGCTCGTCGCTTCCGCAAACGAAGACCACGTCTTTTCCAGCCATTCGCAAGTAGCGCACATAAATATCAGCTGGAACGTAAACTCCCGCAATATGACCAATGTGCAAGGGGCCGTTTGCATAAGGCAAAGCAGCAGTAACTGTATATCGTTTTGGGTTATTCAATGGGAAAATGCTTGATTTGTGTGCGCAAAGATAATGACTTAAACATGCAGGCACATACCCCAAGCTATCTTCAACCAGGCGATGAAATTCGAATCATCTCCACTGCCCGAGCCGTTGAAAAAGAATTTATTGACTCCGCTGTCACGGAAATCGAAAAAAGAGGATTCAAAGTTTCACTTGGTGAGAATCTTTACAAAAGAGACAATCAATTTGCGGGGACGGATGCCGAGCGATTGGCCGACTTGAACGAATCAGTGAGAGATAAAAATGTTCGCGCCATCTTCGCTGCTAGAGGCGGTTATGGTACGGCGCGACTTCTGAAGGGATTCGATGGAAAGGCCTTTAACAATGACCCCAAATGGATTTGCGGATACAGCGATATTACTGCCTTGCACAGTCATTTATTGAATGTGTTTCACACGCAAAGTATCCATTCCACTATGCCGCTGAGTTACGAAACCAATACCAAAGAGGCGCTGGACTCTTTATTTGAATTGCTAGAAGGAAAACAAGTAGACTACGAAGCTCCAACTCACAAATTAAACCGAGAAGGAAATGGCGAAGGAGCAATGATTGGTGGAAACCTAAGCATGCTTTACAGCCTATTGGGATCTACTGCCCAAGCTTCCACTGATGGGAAAGTTTTGTTTTTGGAAGATTTGGATGAATATCTCTATCATGTTGACCGTATGATGTTGGCGCTGGATCGAGCCGGTATTCTTAAAAACCTCTCCGGGTTAGTCGTTGGAGGAATGACCGAAATGAATGACAACAAAGTTCCATTCGGGAAAACAGCCGAAGAAATCATCGCTGACAGAGTAGCTCCTTATTCATTTCCTGTAGCCTTTAACTTTCCATCAGGTCATATCGATGACAATCGAGCTTGGACACATGGAAAAAAAATAAGGCTGACCGTTAGAAACGGCCAGCCTTCTTTGCTGTAGTAGTGGCTATTAGTCTATTCTCTTTCGAACTTGGTGTATTCTGCAGGAATCTCAAATAATGAGTCATCCAATTCACCTTTTTCCACTTCGTTCACTTGAAGATTGGTGAGTTCTACACCGTCAGTTTTCTTCTCTACACCTTTCATCGGAAACATTCCGTCGATATCAGGTACATTCATAAAGTAAACCGCGAGTTTATCTTTTCGGTTCAATGTCTCTAGCATTGGCACCAAGAAGTCAAAGTCATCATCTGCAACCCAGAAGGTTACTTCTCGACCGTCATCCTTTCCGGTTACCTTTACCTGAGTGCATTGGTATCCATTAATTTCTTGTGTCTTATTGGTCTTTTGCACATAGACATCCGTTTCGCGAGCTGGTCGCTTATTCGGTACATCAATGAACATTTGACGCTCGGGACTCAAAGCTTTTACGGTGTTAGCCTTAGTATCAACAATCATGATACCTTGGATTTCTCCGTTTTCGCCGAGTTCTTCCACACGCACTAAGTCACCTTTTACATAGTAAACATAGTTGGCCGTGACCGGTCCAATCGTTTTGGTAAATTTGATGGTTCCTTGGAAAGGTCCGGAGGCGAAGCCTGCGAATCCCATCATAACCCCCAGCATGATAGCTGCAATCTTTTTTGTAAATATTTTCATAACGAACAGTTTAAGGAACCTTTAGGGTTCACAAGTTTTTTGTTAGTATGTCATCGACCAATTCAATCGGCAAACTGGGCGAATCTCTGGCTTCTACGCATTTGGTAGGTCGAGGTTTCAAAATTCTTGAACAGAATTGGAGGTTTGGTAAAAAGGAAATCGATATTATCGCTGAAATAGAGGACTTTATCGTCTTTGTAGAAGTTAAAACCAGAGAAGAACCTTTTCCCGGAAGGCTGGAAGAATACATCAATAGAAAGAAGCAGAGACACATTATTTCCGCTGCTAACGAGTATATGCGATTAAAGGATATCGAAAAAGAGGGCCGTTTTGATGTGATTACAATTATCTTAAACAGAGGAAATCACGAATTAGAGCACATAGAAGAAGCATTTTACCCAACTTTGTAGGCTGAAATAAATACATGAGTACAGATAATAAAGACGGCAACCGTCGCAGATCAAAAGACAATTCATCTGAAGGAAGAGGTCGGGGTTCAAGAAAGCCCTCGGGAAACAAGTCCTATGGAAAGAGTTCGGGTCGCAAAAGGTTTGACAGCGACAAGGACAATAATCAAGATAGAAGAAGCGGAGACAGACCGAGAGCGGGAAAACCTTTTGACAAAAGAGAACGACCTACAAGGTCAGTTCCTGATTCTGATCGAAACGAGGATAACACAAGAGATAGAAAGTCTTTTGAAAAGAGGGGGCGTTCTTCAAGGTTTAAATCCGATGACAGAAAAAGCGACGGAGAAGGTGGAAAGAATTTCGCCACTAGCCGCGAGAATTATGATAAACAACACGGTCGAAAGAAATTCGAGCGCACTGAAGATACTCCCGTTTACAAATCAAAATTTGATAGAGAACGAGGGCGCAATAAGCCTTATAAAGGAAAACGTGGTGGAGAAGTTCTTCCATCTGAAGCCTCAGAACGCGATAACCGAATTCGCTTAAATAAGTACTTATCCAATTCGGGGCTTTGTACTCGCCGTGAAGCCGATGAGTTTATAGCATCGGGAATGGTAGAGGTAAACGGAAAAACCATCACCGAAATGGGATTTAAAGTAAATCCGGGTGATGTAGTAAAATATGCCGGAGAGCGGCTTTCGCCTGAAAAGCTGATTTACGTTTTGATGAATAAGCCCAAGGATTTCGTGACCACCATGAAAGAGTACAAGGGCAGTAGCACCGTGAAGCAATTGATGCGCGGTGTGGGAAATACGAATATTCTACCCGTAGGAAAACTCGACCGCGGTACTACCGGGTTAGTCATGTTTACCAATGACGGAGATCTGGCCAAGAAGCTCACCCACCCAAAACACAATGTCAAAAAGCTATACCATGTACTCCTTGACAAAAATGTAAAAGAAGAGCATCTCATACAACTGGTAGAAGGGGTTGAGTTAGAAAGCGGAACGATGGCGGCTGATGTGGTTTCATATGTCGGTGACGGCAAAGACAAGCGCGAAGTAGGAGTAGAAATTCACGGCGGTAAGAACCGCGTCCTCACCCAGCTCTTTGAAGGCTTAGGCTACAAAGTCATGAAATTGGATCGGGTGGTATTTGCCGGCCTTACTAAAAAAGATCTGCCCCGCGGACACTGGAGATTTCTAAATGAACAGGAGATCAACAATCTCAAAATGCTGAAATAATAGCAGTGGTTAAGGCGTTTCTCTCATTCAGAAGTTTATCCGTTTGAGCCGACTATTAAAATATGCCTTAATCCTGGTTGTGGTGGTAATCCTCTCTATGGCCGCGGCATTTTTTCTGGCCAAAAAATTCGAACCCGAAGTAAAGGATGCCATCGTCTACGAACTGAATCAGCACCTCAACGTGCCGGTTGATGTTGAGGACATCAATCTCAGTTTGCTCCAAAAATTCCCATACGCCTCATTGCGATTCAGCCAAGTGGTTATTCCTGAAGCGGTGAGCAATGATCCTGACACGCTGATTTATATTGAAGATCTGTACTTACAAATCGGCTTGCTCGATTTTCTAAGCAAGAACTATAAAGTAAGCGAGGCAGAAATCAACCGTGGTTTCTTCAATATGCAAATATTCGCGGATGGCTCGGACAATTTCCACTTTTGGAAAAGCTCGAGTGACACTACAGAGCAAACCTTTTCACTGACAAATGTAGAGGTAGAAGATTTCGAATATGTATTGAAAACTGGCTCCCGATTAGCGCTAGACATCCATGTAACTAGTGGAGAAGCCAATGGTAATTTCGGTGAAGATATATTCAACCTAAAGTCGGATGTTGATTTTATTGCCCGTTCTATTGTCTACGAAGACGATACCCTGTATAAGGAAACGACTATCGACGGACAGGTAGCTCTAAACATTGACACCAAGGCCAAAGTCTACACCTTCGAATCAGAAAAGATTCGTCTTGGGGAGGAAAAAACAACGCTCAACGGAGCTTATGACAATTCTGCCGAGAATGCCTTCTGGACAGTTCAGATCAATTCTGAAAATACAGAATTGGAAAATGCGGTAGCCCTCATCCCGCTTCCCAATCAAAGCGTTTTTAAAACTTATCAGCCTTCCGGCAATGCCGATCTGGATCTAAGCATTGCCACGAAAAATGGATTTGAACTGACATTAAACTTTGACGGCCTCGCAGGAGAAATCATCCATTCAGAAAGCTCAGGGCGAGCCGATGTATATTCAGGTCGTGGTACTTTAGAGTTGGCGCAAGGAAAAACCAACGTCACAATCAAAGGTTTGGAGGCTGGAATCGGCCCGGGTCGTTTTTCAACCAGCGGAGAGATCGCTAATTTAAATGCCCCCGATTTCGATCTGGCTCTTCAAGGAAGAATAGAGCTGGAAGACCTGAAGGAATTCCTGAATATAAGCTTTGCTGAGGTACTGGAAGGACGGATCGATGTTAAGGGTCAACTCAAAGGAAACTTTGACCGCACCGATCTGAGTACAGAGAGATTATTAAGAGGCCTAAACTTTCTAGGCGCTATCGTTCTAGAAGATGGTGCTTTTAAAACCGAAGGAAGGTCTCAGGTATTTGAAAAAATCGAAGGGAGCTTTGAGATTGTAGAAAACTCCATCAGAACAAAACAGTTGACGGCCGAAGTCGGAGACAATAAATTTGAAATCAAAGGCCAAATCAATAATGCACTTCCCTATTTGACGGGAAATGGTGGAAGTCTGGAAGTTGTAGCAGACTTAAAATCGAAAAGAATCTACCTGGAGCAATTACTCGGTGAATCTGAAGGTGATGATAATTCAACCGCCTTCAGATTACCTGCAAAAGTGGGATTCAAACTGAACATTGAAGTCGATCAATTGGACTATAAAGAGTTCACCGCAACAGCCCTATCAGGAAAAGCCTACTACCGCAATGGTCTCTTTACATTAAACCCTGCTAGGATGACATTGGCTTCAGGAACCCTTACGGGGAGCCTTCGGCTCAATCAAGTTGAGACTGGTTTTGAACTCGGATCAAACACTACGCTATCGCAAATGAACGTAGATGAGCTATTTGCCAACTTCGATGATTTCGGGCAAAAAGTGATCAGTCACGATCAAATAGAAGGGCTATTTAACGGTGCGGTAAACCTGACTTGCAGTCTGGATACCACGCTGGCCATTCGCAAAGAAAGTGTCAAGGCCGATGTTAACCTAAAAATAGAAAACGGCGAGCTAAAGGAGGTTGAATCGCTTATAGACATTGCAGATTACATCAAAGGAAATACCCTCTGGAATACCTTCATCAAAGTGGATGCATTGAAGGAGCGACTGAGAAACGTTGAATTCGAAACGCTCGAAAACAACTTGACCATCGAGAATCAAATTATCACAATTCCCGAGATGAAAATTGCTACATCGGTTTTGGACATTTCCGCATCGGGCACCCACGATTTTGACAATAATATCGACTATTCCATTGGCTTTCGCTTGAGCGAACTTCTTAGAACCGGTCGAGAAAAAGACAGCGAATTCGGTTACGTCGTAGATGACGATACGGGACTCCGCATTTTCATGCGTATGGCCGGAACCATTAAAAACCCTGAATTCAGCAGCGACAAAGAAACCGCCAGGGAAAAACGAAAAGAGAAGTTTGAAGAAGAGACGAAAACCTTCAAGGGCATTTTGAAAGAAGAGTTCGGACTTTTTAAATCAGACACTACTCTTAATGCCCCACCTGAAAAATCAGATGAAACGAAGCCGATTCAATTTGATGTTGAGTTTGGTGAGCCCTCTTCGACAGATACGTTAAAAAGTAAGAAGAAGAAAAGGCTGAGCAAAAAAGATCAAGACTTGTACGATGATCTGGAGGACGATGATGATCTTTAAAAGATTCTTAAATTTGAGTCCAAACCCGATCCGCCTATAGCATAGATCTACTCAGTAATTGAGAGAAAAATCGAATGAACTTATACTCGCGGAAGCAGCGATGGAAAGCAGTACTGCTCATCTTCGCTGTTGTGATAGTGGGATTATCGCTCTGGTACTCCAACTACATTGTAAATAAAATACGGCAAGAAGAACGCTTAAAGGTTCAACTATGGAGTGAAGCCGTTCAGCGGCGGCTCTCCCTGATCAACTATACTGAAAAGCTCTTTTCAGATATGCGGCGTGAAGAGCGCAACAAAGCCGACGTCTGGGCACAGGCCATTGGTAGAATTGCTCCTGCCACAGATAGTGAATTGCCCTTTTTGCAAACAATCATTCAAAACAATAGCACAATTCCCGTACTTGTTGTTGACGCGAAAAATGAGATCATTTCTTACAACAACATAGACTACAAGTATATTTCTACTCCCGAAAAAGCAGATAGTACTATAGCAGCCATGCGGGCTCAATACAAGCCCATTCGTGTTAGTAACACCTACTTCGATCACCGAGTGTATTACAAGGATTCTCGAATTATTACCGAATTAGAAAAAACACTGGATGACCTCATCAACTCCTTTATCAGTGAAACGGTAATGAACTCAGGGTCTGTGCCTGTTTTGGTCACAGATTCATCCCGCACAGGCATAGTCAACTTTAGCAATATCGACTCAACCTTAGTTGCAGATTCAACTATGGCTATTGCACAAATTGCTGAGATGGCTGCGAAAAATGAGCCTATCCAAGTGAAGTTTGGAGACCGCGTGGTGAATTATATCTATTACACTGATTCGATCATTATCACCCAACTTCGGTATTTCCCATTTGTCCAATTGGTTATTATTGGTCTGTTCCTATTTATCTCCTACCTCATTTTCAGCACTTTTAGAAATGCGGAACAAAACCAAGTATGGATAGGGTTGGCAAAGGAAACCGCTCATCAACTCGGAACACCCCTGTCAAGCTTGATTGCCTGGGTACAGCTTCTTGAAGCACGGGGCACCGATAAGGAGACCATCGCTGAATTGAATAAGGATATCAAACGATTGGAGATCATTACTGACCGTTTCTCCAAAATCGGTTCGGCTCCTGAACTTACGGATACGGTCATATCGGATGTTATGAATAGCACCATCGACTACCTCCGACCGCGAATCAGTAAAAAGGTAGAATTTAATATCAAGCAGAATCAAGACGGCGAAATCAAAGCCATGATTAACCAACCACTTTTCAGTTGGGTGATTGAGAACATCATCAAGAATGCAGTTGACGCGATGAATGGAAAAGGTAAAATCACCGTTGAAATTTGCAATGAAATTCAAAACGTCTACATCGATATTACCGATACCGGAAAAGGAATACCCGCGTCAGGGCATAAGGCCGTTTTTCAACCCGGATATACCACAAAGAAACGTGGATGGGGTCTCGGACTTTCGCTGGCAAAGCGTATAATAGAAATCTACCACAGCGGAAAAATCTTCGTGAAACGAAGTGAGCCGGATTCGGGAACGACTTTCCGAATTGTACTGAAAACCAACCAGTAAATGTCGGGAATATACGTCCATATTCCTTTTTGCAAGCAGGCTTGCACCTACTGTGATTTCCACTTCTCGACATCAAACAAACTCGTAGATCGAGTGGTTTCGGCTCTAACCAGAGAAGCCGAGATGCGGAAAAATGAAACGGCAGATACAATTCGTACCATCTACTTTGGTGGTGGAACACCAGGTATTTTGACGATCACCCAATTGGAAAAAGTCCTGTGCGCCATTCACAGGAATTATCATATTGATCCCGATGCAGAGATCACATTGGAGACCAATCCGGATGATGTTTCAAAAGAAAAAGCAAAAGGATGGGCACATCTTGGTATCAACCGATTAAGCATTGGAATTCAAAGCTTTTTCGACGAGCACCTGAGTTGGATGAACAGAGCTCATACTGCTGCTGAAGCTGAGAATTGCGTCAAAATCTCTAAGCAAATCGGCATTGATAACATGACGATTGATCTCATCTACGGCATCCCCAATATGACGATGGATGATTGGAAAGAAAACTTAAGTAAAGCAGTCGACCTGGGGGTGAATCACATATCGGCCTATTGCCTTACAGTAGAAACCGATACGGCGCTGGGTCATCGCGTGAAAAAAGGAAAAGAAAAACCGGTAGACGAGGAAGCCGCGGCCATACATTTTGAGTACATGGTGGACTTCTTAGCCTCGAAAGGCTTACGCCAATACGAAGTCAGCAATTTTGCTAAGCCGGGATTTGAATCCAAACACAACTCGGCCTATTGGGCAGGAGTGCCTTACATCGCTCTCGGCCCCTCTGCGCATGGGTTCAACGGAACTTCCAGATATTGGAATGTAGCTAATAATCCAAAGTATTGCTCGGCAATTGAAACGGGAGAACTGCCCACCACCAAAGAAACCTTGAGTCGCAAAGAGCGCTTCAACGAATGGGTGATGACGGGACTTCGCACTGCTAAAGGTATCGACCTGAAGAGAGGTCAGCAGGAGTTTGACGTGGACTTCAAAAAGATCTATTCAATCGAAATAGAACGACTCATCAGCGATGGCTCCGCAAAACTCGAAGGCGATCAATTGACCTTAACCAAAAAGGGAATGTTCCTCGCCGATGGAATTGCATCAGATTTCTTTATTTTAGGACATGAAGATTAAAATCGACCTTAACGGCACTGAGTATCAGGCTGACTTAAGCAGCCCACTGGATATCTCCATTCCGCTGAGTCCTGAAGGTCCGCGAGCATGGTACGTCGACCCCATGACGATTGAACCCGTTCGAAACGATTTGTTTACAGGAAGCATCGCCGAGGGAGGCAATGTGAATTTCAGAAACATCTCCTTCAACCCACATGGCCACGGTACTCACACCGAATCATCAGGGCACATTGATGAAGAAGTGCTTTCCGTCAATTCCATTCTTAAACAATACTTTTTCACTGCACTTCTGGTCAGCATTGAGCCTGAAATTTACAGGGAAAGCGAAGTCGTGTTCCGAAATCAGGGAGACCTGATTATTACAAAAGATCAAATAGAAAAGGCCATCGTTGATGTGAAATGCGAGGCCTTAATCCTTCGAACATTACCCAATCCCGTTGATAAAAAATCAATGGTTTATTCGGGAACGAACCCTCCTTTTCTGGAGCCCGAAGCATTGACACTTATGCGATCAAAAGGAATTAAACACCTACTGCTGGATCTTCCGTCAGTCGACCGTGAAGTCGATGGCGGGCGACTTCAAGCGCATCACGCCTTTTGGAAAAGCGGTTTTGAAGGAGACAATACCTGCACCATCACAGAGATGATCTTTGTACCTGATGAAGTCAGCGATGGAAAATACCTGCTCAACTTGCAAACAGCGCCTTTCGAAAATGACGCTTCTCCATCGAGACCGATTCTTTTTTCATTAGCAGAGTCATGAATAGAAAGGAGTGGAACGAAACACATAAAAAGAATTGGCAGGGAGGACTTAAAAAGACCGAAAATGGGCGGACAACATTCCAATCTATTGCAATAAAAGAGCTTACAAATGTTTTATCCAATTTGGCAATTGCTTTTGAGATTCAAGAGAGTACCGTACAGGATATAACTGACCGAAAATCGGAATACAAAATGTTGGAAATCGACATTAATCACTCATGTGTTACTAATTGCTTTATATACTTTGATCAACTGGATATCAGTGCAGACAAAGAAACTTTACACTTTGAACACCAGGGCTATATTTCACCTGACTCATTGATTCAGTCATTTCTTAATGTGATCACTGAAAAATTAGAATCCTACTAAACTTTAATTCAAAAAATGCACGTTGACGAATACCGCGAATACTGCCTTGCCCGCAAGGGAGTCACCGAGAGTTTTCCATTCGATGAGCATGTGCTTGTCTTCAAAGTGATGGGAAAAATGTTTGCTCTGTGTAATATCGACAACTACCAAAGTTTTAACCTGAAGTGCGATCCCGAATACGCCATAGAGCTAAGAGAAGCCTATCCCGACTTGATCATACCGGGCTGGCACATGAGTAAAAAGCACTGGAATACAGTTAGTGCTGAGGGCCTCGACTCCAAATTTCAAAAGAAGTTAATTGATCATTCCTACGACTTGGTAGTTTCCTCACTTCCGAAGAAGACCCAAGCAGAACTAGCTTAACTTTGCCACTGTGAAAAAGAATTCTTTCGTAAAAGCGATTGTCGGTTATTTCTTCCGCGGACTGCTATTGGTCGTGCCGATTTCATTAATCGCATACATCGTCTACAAGCTTTTTGTGATGTTGGATGAGATCATTCCAATGGATATTCCCGGCTTGGGTATATTGATTCTTCTTGGAGGAATTACCGTTTTAGGCTTTCTGGGCTCTACATTCATCGCAGAACCGATTTACAAGCGGGCCAACCGAATACTGGACAGGGTTCCATTGGTAAAAACCATCTATACCGCGATCACAGATTTGCTCTCGGCTTTCGTTGGACAGAAGAAAAGCTTTTCGCGTCCCGTACTGGTAAAGCTAAACCGAGAAAGCGAAATAGAAAAACCCGGGTTTATTACCAACGACGACCTTAGTGTACTGAATCTGAAAACGGGCAAAATAGCGGTCTACCTGCCACATAGCTACAATTTCTCAGGAAATATTTTTATCGTCCCCATAGAAAACGTGACTCCCGTAGTCGTGAATACTGCCGACTTTATGAAATTCATCGTATCGGGTGGTGTAGCAGATGTTGGGAAGAAAGTGGACGAACAGGAAGATGAAAAAAGCTAAAGTCGGAAACCTCCTACTCTTGCATGTGGTCGTTTTCATCTTCGGCTTCACAGGCATTTTGGGAAAGCTTATAGAAACAGATTCTGATCTGCTCGTGTGGTGGAGAATGCTCATTGCCGCCATTTCTATAGCGCTATTCGCTTACCCTGCCGGGAAAATTCACAAGTCTATATGGCTGAATGCCAAAACATATCTCGGTGTCGGTTTTCTGATTGCTCTGCACTGGGTCACCTTTTTTCAAGCCATTAAAATTTCGAATGTAAGTGTCACCTTGGCTTGTCTGAGTTCGGCGTCCTTATTCACGGCAATATTAGAACCACTCATTTTCAAGCGTAAGATTGATCCTGCCGAGCTTTTTTTTGGATCTATGGTAGTGATCGGTTTGGTTTTGATTTTCAGTTTCGAAACGGAATATGCCGCAGGTATCGTGATGGCCTTGGCATCCGCTTTTTTAGCCTCTCTTTTTACCGTCATCAACGGTCGATTGATCGAAAAAGATAATCCCTACAGAATTAGCCTGGTCGAAATGATCGGAGGCGTTTTGGGAATCAGCATTTGGCTAGGCCTTTCAGGAAAACTGGGTCTCAACCTAATCGATATTCCTGCATCAGATTGGGTTTGGATACTTCTTTTAGGAAGCATATGCACCGCATTCGCCTTTGTGGCAAGCGTCAAAGTCATGGAAGAGCTGACGCCTTTTACCGTTTCGCTGACCATCAATCTCGAACCGGTTTACGGAATTATCCTAGCCTTTTTCATTTTCGGCTCCAGCGAAGAAATGACCTTCGGCTTTTATATGGGTACGATTCTAATCCTCGGAGCATTGTATCTTAATGCCTTGAAAAAGAAAGGAAAGCTCCCCTTCAGAAAAGCGAGGTTGAAACAAAAAACAAACGATTAAGGAAAGCGTTAACTTCATAATTAAACCGAAAAACCTATGTCGGCGACCATCAAAGACGAAAAAACTTATTGCCCGAATCCAATTGCCTACGAGCGCTTTCAAACCAGATCGGTGAAAATCGGCTCGGTTGGAATGGGCGGCGACAACCCGATACGCGTTCAATCCATGACCACCACCGACACCATGGATACAGAAGGCTCCATTGCGCAGTCTATCCGAATGATAGAAGTGGGCTGTGAGCTCGTGCGCATTACCGCCCCGAGTAAAAAAGACGCTGAGAACCTTCGGCCAATAAAAGAAGGTATTCGCACCAAAGGGTACGACACCCCTTTGGTTGCTGACATTCACTTTACCCCAAATGCCGCAGAAATTGCTGCACGCATCGTAGAGAAGGTGAGAGTAAACCCCGGAAACTACGCCGACAAGAAAAAATTTGAAACAATAGAATACACCGACGAAAGCTATCAGGCCGAGTTGGATCGAATCCGAAAGCGCTTTAGTCCATTAGTGGAAATCTGCAAAGAGGAAGGAACCGCTATGCGAATTGGGACGAACCACGGGTCGCTGAGTGATCGCATTCTGAGTCGCTATGGTGATACGCCGGAGGGAATGGTCGAGTCGGCGATGGAGTTTTTGAACATCTGCCGAGACCACGATTATCACGAATTGGTGCTCAGCATGAAGGCCAGCAATACGCAAGTGATGGTGCAGGCCTACCGCCTTTTGGTAAAGCGCATGATGGACGAGGGAATGAATTACCCGATCCATCTTGGGGTAACCGAGGCAGGAGAAGGCGAAGACGGAAGAATCAAATCAGCCGTGGGAATCGGTACATTATTGGAAGATGGAATTGGTGACACCGTTCGCGTAAGCTTGACGGAAGAACCCGAAGAAGAGATTCCCGTAGCTCGAATCTTAGTCGACCGCTACGAAAATAGAAACACTCACACCACGATAAAAGAAATCAGCCATAACCCATTGGATCCTTTTTCATACACACGTCGCAATACGTATCGCGTAGCCAATATGGGAGATGGTCAAGCACCAATTGTGGTAGGAGACCTTTCGGGAAAAGCTGAAATCAAACCCGCCTCTTTTTTTCCTTTCGGCTATAGCTACAGTGTACCACTGGACAAATGGAACATTGGCGATCAAGCTGCGGATTACATCTTCATCGGGGAGAACACCGTAGATTTTCAAATCCCTGGAACGCTTGGCGTAATAGTAAATGAGCACACTTGGAACGAGCAATCACACAAACCGAGGGTGTATCCTCTGATCTCTGCCAAATCGTTTTTGGAAAACGGGGAATTGAGCTCGACAATAAATTTCATATCCGCCGACGAAATGGATCTTTTCGACTCCACTTTCATTGAAAAATTAAAGGCTTCCAAACATTCCGTTTTGGTGCTGGAAACTGAAAATGAGCACGCAATGCCAGCTTTGCGACGTGCATTTATGGAGTTGATGAATCGCGAATCGGATATTCCAGTGGTGATCAAAAGAAAATACGACAACCTCGATAGAGATCATTTCCAAATTTACGCTTCCACCGATGCGGGTGGATTGTTCTTAGATGGATTAGGAGATGGGATTTGGGTTCAATCGGATTTGGTGGATGCCCGAACAACAAACTCATTGAACTTTGGAATCCTTCAAGCCACCCGAACACGCATCAGCAAAACCGAATACATCTCTTGTCCGTCTTGTGGACGAACATTATTCGACTTACAAGAAACAACGGCGAAGATTCGCGCTCGCACCGAACACTTGAAAGGCGTGAAAATCGGAATCATGGGCTGTATTGTAAATGGCCCGGGTGAAATGGCCGATGCAGATTACGGATACGTCGGGACAGGTGTAGGAAAAATTACCCTTTACAAAGAGAAGGAAGTGGTAAAACGAAATGTCCCTTCCGAAAATGCGGTGGACGAACTGATTGACCTCATTCGCGAGCACGGCGATTGGATCGAACCTAAAGAAGCCTAAACATGAAAGCAGTTATCGCAGGAGCCACAGGCTTGATCGGCACCTTTCTTGTCGATAGGATGAAAACTGATAAAGACGTGATGACCGTTACGGCTTTAACACGCAGAGACGGTGAGCAAGTTGGAAAAGTAGCTTGGACAAAAGTCGATTTCGACAATTTGGATGATCTGAAAAATGCTTGCGATGGGGCAAGCCACGCCTTTTGTTGTTTGGGTACTACCATAAATACCGCAGGATCAAAAGAGGCCTTTCGCAAAGTAGATCACGATTATGTGATCGATTTCGCGAAAGCGGCCAAGTCACAAGGCATTGAACGCTTCAGTGTAGTAAGCGCCATTGGCAGCAGTGCTGACTCCAGTGTTTTTTACAATAAGGTAAAAGGCGAGATGGAAAGAGATTTGGAAAATATCGGCTTTGCAAGTCTGCATGTTTTTCATCCATCACTTTTGCTGGGCCCAAGAAAAGAGGATCGCTTGGGTGAGAAAATAGGGACGGTCGGTATGAAACTCGTCTCTCCACTCATGATGGGATCGCTCACAAAGTACAAGCCCATCCATGTGAAAACGGTGGCAGGCGCCATGCTCAGATTAGCCAAATCACCCGAGAAGGGAGTTCAGCATTATGAATACGATGAGATGACCGAGGCTTACTGAGTCTTATACAACTCCTCTCCCGCTTCGTAGTACTTATCCCCTTCAGTCCAGTATGGTCTTTCAGGCATATTTCCTACCAATCTGCAGGCATGCACGTAGGCCTTTGTGAATTTGAACAGGTAGTCGTAATCCACCGAATCAGGGTTATCACCTGCTTGGTGATAGTACTTTAACAGTTCATCGTCAAAAGCAGTTACACCCATCGTATACATTACAGCAGGAATACCCTTTGCGGCAAAACTCACTTGGTCTGATCGGTCAAAGAGATTTTGATCGGGCATTTGATCGGCAATGGTTCCTAATCCGTATGTTTCACCAGCAGTGATAAACGCTTCGGTGGCCGTAGTGCGCTCCAAGCCAATGATGGTGGTGATACTCGTATCGTTGTATCCCGCATTGTCGCTATTGAAGCACATAACGATACTTTCGAGAGGAACAACAGGGTGCTCCACGAACCACTCGCTTCCGAGTAGTCCTTTTTCCTCTCCCGTAAAGAAGATAAACATCGAAGTACGATCCAGCGGGTACTTCGCAATATTGTGAGCGGCTTCCAAAACGGTGATGGAGCCTATTCCATTGTCACGGGTTCCGTTGTAAATGGTATCACCCTCGGCATCAGGCTGTCCTAAACCTACGTGGTCATAGTGAGCTGAGTAGACCACGATTTCATCTTTAAGGTCAGGATTCGTTCCCTCTACCATTCCGATCACGTTGTAAGCGAAGAAACGCTCAATTGTGGCTCCGTCGATATTCAGTTCTGCCTTTTTTACCTTTTCAGCAAAAAAATCGGCCGAGGTGTTCCAAGAGTCATTTAACCAAAGATGAGGAAGTCCCTCTTCCTTTTCTTCGCCCATATCCAAAGAGATACTCGGACCACCGATGTAATTCTTGATAATCTTCCAGCTGATTTGAGTGGATGAATAGAGCTCGATCAAAGCCAAAGCTCCATTCTCTGCCGCTCTTTTTCTCTTTGCTCTTCCAGCCATGAACGCCTTGCGAACATTCGGCTCTCCTTTATCGCCAAGGCGAACTACGACTATTTTGCCTTCTACTTTAGCGTTTGCGAAATCGTCCTCACTTCCATAGTCCAGGAAAACCACTTTGGCTTCTAGGTTTGCTGAGCTTCCATCGAGCAATAGGATGTCCTCACCGAGCGCATAAGTCGAATCTTTCACCATAAATGCACCTGAGGCGGGTGGTGTGACCTTCTTAAAATTCACCTTTTGACGGTAGCTATCCATCCCCGGTGCCGTTTTCACTCCCCACTCTTTCATGCGAGTGGCCAAGTATTTGGCTGCAATTTCTTGCTCAGGCGAAGGGGTATCCCTTCCCTTCAATTCATCTGAAGCAATAAATTCAATTTTAGCCTGCACTCCCGAATGGGTTACAGTCTCCTCAACCAGCGACTGAGTGTTTTGGGCGAAGGCCCCAAAAAATGCAACGGAAAGAATGGTGGAAAGAAAAATATTTGTCTTCATAAGGTGAATAAGTGAGGCGCGAAAATAGTAAAAAGCAAGGTTAACCAGTTAGAAGGGAATCAGCCGTTTAGTTTTTGAAGGGAAACTAGCTCACTTCACCAATTTCTATTTGCTCTAAAATAAGGTTCAAACTATCGCCGGTAGTGCTGAAATCAGCTTTAAACTCTTCGGGAATCGGATCGCCTGAAGGAAGATCTTGTTGGTAAGGATCCACTTGTTTGCCATTAACCCAAAATCGGTAGCAGACATGTGGACCACTGGCCAATCCGGTAGAGCCCACATAACCGATCACATCACCCTGGCGAACATAGGCTCCATTATTTACTGCCCGCTTTGACATGTGCAGGTATTGCGTTGTATAAGTACTGTTGTGCCTAATCTTCACGTAATTTCCATTGTACTTCCCATATGCCGAAGCAATTACTTCTCCATCTGCCGTAGCCACAATAGGCGTGCCTTGAGGTGCTGCATAGTCAGTTCCCAAATGTGCTTTAAAACGGCGCTGAACGGGATGGTAACGCTTCATGGTATAGCGCGAGGAAATTCGCGAAAACTTGACCGGTGCTTTTAAAAATGCCCTTCTCAGATTCTCTCCTTCAAGGTCGAAATAATCACTCACCTTTCCTTCTTCAAAGAGAAAAGCACTAAAAATCTCATCGCGGTGACCGAATTCAGCGGCTATGACCTCTCCTACTCCAATACGCTGGCCTTCGACAAAACGCTCTTCGAAAATCACCTTAAAATAGTCTCCCTTTTGGATACGATAAAAATCGACAGTCCAGGCGTAAATCAAACTCAACTCCATAGCCAAATCGATAGGAAGGTCGTTATCGGCAATGGTTTGATACAAGGAGCTATTAATCATACCTCCGGCTTCTCTCAATTTCGTCTCAATGGGCTTTTGACCTAGATATGCCGAAATACTATCCCCCAATTGATAAACAACATAATTAGCAGGACTGGTTTCTACCACAAAGAAGCTGGCCTTCTTAGTGCTATCCCGATTGGTAAATACAGCATAGTTATCCCCTGCTTTCAGCTTTCGAACATCGTGCACATCCTTGCTTGCTCCTTCTAACTCAGCAATTTCGCCGTAAGGAACTCCGTACCCCAGAAGGATATCGGCTAGGAACTGATTTTTTTTGATCGTCCCTTCGTGAATCTTGTACGCATCCTCTTCGATACCATACCGTTTAGGAACCTCATCTACCTGAATGGAAACATCTTCAGGATCTAAGTCCTCTATATTTTCTTCACCCTGTGAACAGGAATAAGTGAGAAATAGAATGGATAATAAAAGGAGAGAATTTGTGAAACGCATTTGCATCGAGTGCGAATATAGAAATCGAAGACCGAATCAGTCGATTTTTGCGATGGGATTTGACAAGTTTTGGTATTCGACCAATTCCATCTTGATAGAACCTACCAGTACTTTAGCTTGCGCCAAAACGGGAATTTTGTTCTTATCGTCAGTAATCCAAACGATCATATCCTCCTCTTCTTCAAAGATTCTACCCTCTTGAACTACGGGTACGAATTTGAGACAACGATAAGTCCCTGTCCTCGATTTGAGATTTTCTTTTCCGAGGTATCTGATCTTTAACGGAAACTCTTCGCCATCGACAAAGGTTGGAATGGTGAAAACATCTCCTGCCCGTGCATTGGAAAAATCGATGGTTCTGGCAAAATAAAATGACGAGAGCATGTCTTGCGACAATGGTGGAATCTTAAACGTGTCGCCTTTGTTTGTGCTTACCGCAGCCTTATGTTGGTGAAAGCTGTACGTCTGTTTTTTTTCATAGCCACCTTCTCGAATGTCACGAACAAACTCCCACGGGAAGATTCCTTCTTCATCCAGATAGGTTTCGTACCGATCTCGCACTTTGAAAAACCAGTTGAATGCGCCTAGCGTCTTTCCGGTTCCAATGACATGCAGCGCTTCGCGACCTTGGTATTTTCTCTTGCTTTTGTAGACATTCAATTCGGCCTCACCTGCATCAATAATTCCGTAATGCAACCTGAATCGAAGATATTCCCCTTCTCCAAAGGCAGTTTGATCAATCTCAGGCAAATCCATCACGGGAAGAGTATCCAGACTCGCCTCAGGGGGTCTCTTCTGTGAGAAACCAAACAAGGTCAAAAAGACGGCTATGATGAGAAGTGCTACTTGCTTCATGAAAAGGATTATTCAAATTCCGTTCCAAAGGAGGTGGAAGACTACATAGTAGACGTTTATGAAGAAAAAAAATTGCTTTTATATCACAACATTCACAATACGTTTGGGCACAACGATAACCTTCTTAGGCGTTTTCCCTTCCAAATATTTCGCAGCTTCCGCCGAATCAAGGACAGCTTTTTCCACTTCTTCTTTTGACATGTCAGCTGCCAATGCCATTTTGAAGCGCATCTTTCCATTGAAAGAAACAGGGTATTCAAACTCGTCATCTTCCAAATACTTCTGTTCGAAAGCGGGCCAAGGCTGCTTGAGCACGGAGTCCGTGTTTCCCAGTTTCTCCCAGATTTCCTCAGCGAAGTGAGGCCCATAAGGTGAAATCAAAATGGCCAAAGTCTCGAGAACCTGCTTGTTATTGCTCTTCAAGGCTGTGAGTTCATTAACGGCAATCATCAAAGTACTCACTACGGTATTCCACGAGAGTCGCTCTAGGTCATCTGTCACTTTCTTGATGCAGCGGTGGAGGGCTTGCAATTCCTTCTTCGTAGGTGCTTCATTGCTCACTGAAACGTTTCCATCTCCATCGTGGAGCAAGCGCCAGAATTTTCGTAAAAAATTGTGGACTCCGCTGATTCCCTGCGTATCCCAAGGTTTCGATTGCTCCACAGGCCCGAGGAACATCTCGTACATCCGTAGGGTATCAGCCCCGTACTGATCGCAAAGCGCATCGGGCGTCACCACATTGTACCATCGCTTAGACATCTTTTCCACCTCATGGCCGCAATGGTACTTTCCATCTTGGCTCAAGATGAAATAAGCATCTTCGTATTGCCTTCTCCACTTTCTAAACTCTTCGACTTTTAAAACATCGTTTTCAACCAAATTCACCTCAACGTGAAGTGGGGTTACGGAAAATTCTGCGGTAGCATTACTCGTATCCATTCCTCCAAATTCACTCAATTGTTCATGGAGCAATGTCTGTAGCTTTTGAATGACATACTGGCGATTTTCGGTAAGGTATTCGTGCTTTTTCCAGTCGTCGTAAATCTCCTTTGAGACAAATATTTCAGGAAAAGATCGAGGAGAAGGCAAATCTTCGCCATCGGTGAATCCCGGGATATCATAATTCAAAATATCCAAACGATAAATCAAGCTCGACCGACCCAAGATCATTCCTTGGTTGATCATTTTGCCGAAAGGCTCATCAAACTGAATGAAGCCGCGATCAGATAAAAACTTGGTCCAAAAACGAGAATACAGTAAGTGACCCGTAGCATGTTCGGCACCACCGATGTATAAATCAACCGCCCCCCAATAGTCAGCCTTTTCTGGCGAAACAGGCAGGTCAGTGTTTTTGGGATCCATGTAACGGAGAAAGTACCATGACGATCCGGCCCAACCAGGCATCGTGTTGTGCTCCATTCTATCGCCTTCAAAGATGGGCCAATCTTCTTTTTTGGCTCTAGCCAATGGTGGCTCACCTGAATCAGTTGGAAGATATTTATCTACAGGCGGAAGTGTCAGTGGTAGCTGATCATCCTTCAAAAGATGCGGCACATTGTCTTTGTAGTAAACCGGGAATGGCTCACCCCAATAACGCTGGCGCGAAAAGATGGCATCGCGTAGACGGTAATTGACCTTTCCGTACCCGATGCGCTTTTCTTCCAATTCGTGAATTACCGCTTTCATAGCCCTCTCGTAGGTCATTCCTTCGAGAAAACCAGAATTCTGGAGCTTCGCTGATTTTCCTGAAAAAGCTTCCTCCGAAATATCAACTCCTTCGAAGATATTCGGGATCTCAATATCAAATGTATTGGCGAAAGCGTAATCTCGTTCATCACCCGATGGAACGGCCATTACTGCTCCCGTTCCATAGCCTGCCAAAACGTAATCGGCAATCCAAACAGGAACCTTTTCTCCTGAAAAGGGATGGGTGGCGTATGCTCCGGTAAATTCTCCGGTAACGGTCTTCACCTCACTCTGTCGCTCGCGCTCGGTCTTGGCCATGCTCTTTTTCACATAGGCTTCTACCGCTTCGCGACGATCGTCAGTGGTGATCTTCTTTACCAAGTCGTGTTCGGGTGCCAAAACCATAAAGCTGACACCAAAAATCGTATCGGGACGAGTTGTAAAAACATCAATGTGGTCGGGATGATCGGCCAGCATAAAACGAACCATAGCTCCAATGGACTTTCCAATCCAGTTGCGCTGCATGTCTTTGATAGAATCTTGCCAATCGACTTTTTCCAGGCCCTCGAGAAGTCGATCGGCATAGGCAGTAATCCGGAGACTCCACTGATTCATCAATCGTTGCTCGACGGGGTGTCCACCGCGTTCGCTCAATCCGTCTTTGATCTCGTCGTTGGCCAGAACGGTTCCCAAAGCCTCGCACCAGTTTACCCAGGTTTCGCTTAGGTAAGCCAATCGGTAGTGACTTAAAACTTCTTGTTTCTGGTGATCTTTCAAAACCTTCCAATCGGTGGCCGTGAGTTCTCCTGCGAAATATTCCCCGAAAGGAAAATCAGATAGATCAAGTTGTTTGTGCCAATCTCGATCTATGAAGGCATCCACTCCGTAAGTTCCATTTTCTTCAAAGGCGGCAACAAGGGTTGAGATATCTTCGGCTTGGTTTGTTTTTTTGTTGTACCAACTCTCGAAAAGTTTTGAGAATATCCACTGCGTCCAGCGGTAGTAATCGGGGTCGCTCGTGCGCACCTCGCGGCTCCAATCGTAATTGAAACCCATTCGCTGAAGTTGCTCCTTGTAGCGAGCCACATTGTCTCTGGTGGTAATGGCGGGGTGCTGTCCTGTCTGAATGGCATATTGTTCGGCAGGTAGTCCGAAAGAGTCGAAACCCATCGGGTGAAGCACATTGAATCCCTTGTGCGTTTTGTACCGCGCGATAACATCCGAAGCGATGTATCCCAGCGGGTGGCCTACGTGCAGGCCTGCTCCCGAAGGATAAGGGAACATATCCAAAACATAGAATTTCTTCTTGTTTGGATCTTCATTCACTTTGTATACTTTTTTATCCTTCCAGATTTTCTGCCACTTGGCTTCGATTTCCCGAAAATTGTATTCCATTACCATTCGATTAGAAGCGGCAAAGTTATCAAATCATTGGGGGTGAGTCGAGAGTGAAAAGATGTTTCTTCAATGCCTTAGTTGCAAACTATAAATATTCCTACTTTAGCCGACTGTTATGGCCTCCACTCCTGACAAGTACGCAAGAAGAAGAGCGCGAACCAGCGCCGTTTCAACGGTGATCGGCATCAGCTTGGTGCTCTTTATGCTGGGTATTTTGTCCATCCTCATTCTCAATGCTCAGAAGCTTTCCACTTACGTGAAAGAGAGTATTCGTGTAGAAGTATTTCTAGACTCTGACTTGAGTGAAGGTGAAATCATTCGTCTGAAGAAAGAAATTGACGCTGAAGCCTATTCTCGCGCTACGGAATACATCAGCAAAGAAGAGTCGGCGGCACAACTGCAGAAAGATCTTGGAGAGGAGTTTATGGACTTTTTGGACTACAACCCCTTACCGGGATTGATTGATCTTAAGTTGAACGTGGAGTACACACACCCTGATAGCATCTCCAATATTGCCGGTAAGATAGAGGCCCGAGAAGGTGTAAATGAAGTAGTTTACAGCCCGAATTTGATTCGGCAAATCGAAAACAACATCAATAAAATCGGGATAGCTCTCTTGGCCTTTAGTGCCTTACTCCTCCTCATAGCAATAGCATTGATTAACAATACCATTCGACTAACGATCTATTCCAAGCGCTTTGTTATTCGCAGTATGCAGCTGGTTGGAGCTACGGGAGGCTTTATCCAACGCCCCTTTATTTGGAATGGAATCCTGCAAGGACTTTACGCCAGCTTCATTGCGATCTTATTAATTTTGGGAATTCTTTTCGCTGTAAGGCACGAGGTCCCCGAGTTTTTTGAGTTCAACGACCTGATAATGTTTGTTAAGCTTTTTGGTCTCGTTGCCCTTTTGGGAATGGTAATTTCAGGAATATCAACGTTATTTGCAGTAAGGCGTTACTTGAGAATGGACGCATCTAAAATTTATTGAATCCGATGAGCACAACTGAAAATCAAGAAAAGGAAAGCTTCGCACTAAGTGCAACGAATTACAAAGTGATGTTGATTGGGATCGCAGTCGTAGTTTTAGGATTTATCCTAATGATCGGAGGTGGCACAGAAGACCCAATGGAATTCAATGAAGACATCTTTAGCTTTCGAAGAATAACCTTAGCACCGATCGTTGTCATGGTCGGATATGTGGTCATCTTTTACTCGATCGTCAAGAAAGACTCTTCCTCTCCAACTGAATCATGAGTATTTTAGAGGCCCTTATCTTGGGCATCATTCAAGGACTTACGGAATTCTTACCCGTGAGCAGCTCAGGCCATTTGGAATTGGCTAAAGCTATAATTGGGGATGACCTTGAAGCAGGCGAGAGTATGCTTTTTACTATTGCTCTGCACGGGGCTACTGCACTAAGTACAGTTGTCGTTTTCAGAAACGACATTGCCGATCTCTTCAAAGGACTATTCGAATTCAAATGGAACGAGAGCACCAAGTTTGCGGCTTTTATTCTCGTCAGTATGGTGCCTGTCTTTTTCGTGGGTGTCTTCTTCAAAGATGAAATTGAAATGCTCTTCGAGGGGAATCTCCTTTTGGTTGGATGTTCTCTCATCTTCACGGCAGTTTTGCTGTACAGCACTACCCGCATTCCTGCAAAGGAGGGAAAAGTGACTTTTGGCAGAGCTCTGCTTATTGGTGTGGCTCAAGCCATTGCCGTGCTACCCGGTGTTTCCAGATCGGGATCCACAATTTCCACAGCATTACTAGCAGGAGTAAGTCGAGAACGTGCTGCACGCTTTTCATTCCTCATGGTATTACCTGTCATCTTTGGAGCAATGATTTTAGAATACAAGGACTTTCTAGAAGCTCAACCCTCCAGAAATATTGACAACTTGGCTCTAGTCACAGGCTTTGCGGCAGCATTCTTTGCGGGGATCTTAGCTTGTCGCTGGATGATTGCCATCGTAAAAAAGAGTAAGCTGGACTATTTCGCCTATTACTGCCTTGCAGTAGGAGCTATCGCAATCGGTTATTCGCTTTTCGCATGATCAATTACGGAAAGCTTACAGTAGAAGAATTCTTAGATGGTCAATTACTTCTAATTGATAAACCGCTCACATGGACCAGCTTTGACGCCGTCGCCAAGGTGAGGTATACGATCCGAAAAAAGTTTGACCTGAAAAAAATTAAAGTCGGCCATGCGGGCACACTCGACCCATTAGCTACAGGACTGTTGATCATCTGCACGGGAAAGTTTACCAAAAAAATCACTGACCTCACCGTAGAGAACAAAACCTACACAGGCTCCTTTACGTTGGGCGCTACAACGCCATCTTACGATCTCGAAACTGAAACAGAGAATCACCAATCAACAGATCATATCACCGACAAGATGGTGGAAGAGGCTGTGAGTAAAATGCGCGGAGCCATTATGCAAATGCCCCCTATTTTCTCTGCGAAAAAAGTGGATGGAAAGCGCGCCTACATTTCTGCCAGAAAGGGAAAGGAGGTAAAACTTGAGGCCAGACCTGTCATCATCAGCAAATTTGAAACAGACACTTCATCTCTGCCACTGGTCAGGTTTGAAATAGAGTGTAGTAAGGGAACGTACATAAGATCAATTGCTCGCGACCTAGGTGAGACGCTAAAATGCGGCGCTCATCTATCCGAATTGCGCCGAACAATGATTGGTGATTACTCCGTTGAAAATGCCATCGATCCCATTGAATTCCAACGGCTAGTGCAAGACATTCGGGAAGATGTTTAAAATGCACTGGAAAACTCGACCTTATTCATTAACTTCGCAGCCGCATTTTTTCGACCATAAAAACGCCTTTTGAATGAAGCTTTCAAAGTTTAAATTCACTCTTCCTAAAGAACTTATTGCACAATATCCTACTCCAAACCGTGACGAGAGCCGATTGATGGTCTTGAATCGCAAAACGGGTGAGATCGAACACAAAATGTTCAAAGACGTCCTCGACTACTTTAGTGAGAACGACAGTTTTGTGATGAACAACACCAAGGTTTTTCCTGCTCGTCTCTACGGAAACAAGGAAAAAACAGGTGCTAAGATCGAGGTATTCCTACTTCGTGAACTAAACCGCGAAAGCTTATTATGGGATGTTTTAGTTGACCCCGCGCGCAAAATCAGAATTGGAAACAAACTCTATTTCGGCGAAAATGACGAATTGGTAGCTGAGGTAATTGACAATACCACTTCCAGAGGTAGAACCCTTCGCTTCCTTTTTGATGGCCCATATGAGGATTTCAAAAGCACGATGATGTCATTGGGAGAAACACCTGTTCCGAAATACATCGATCGCCCGATTGAAGAATTAGACTACGAACGGTACCAAACCATCTTTGCCAAAGAAGAGGGAGCAGTTGCAGTGCCTACTGCAGGTCTTCACTTCAGTCGCGAACTGCTCAAACGAATGGAGCTCAAAGGAATTCACTTTGCACCGATTACACTTCATGTCGGACTCGGAACTTTCCGCCCTGTAGAGGTAGAAGACCTCACAAAACACAAGATGGACAGCGAGCAAATGGCCATCAGCGAAGAATCTGCGAATATTGTCAACGGTACCAAAACTTCCAAAGGAAAGGTTTGTGTAGTTGGCACAACCGCGATGCGCGCAGTTGAAACTTCGGTTTCTACCGAAGGACTTTTAAAGCCGTTTGACGGGTGGACGAATAAGTTCATTTTCCCTCCTTATGAATTCTCCATTGCCGATGCAATGATCAGCAACTTCCACGCTCCCGAAAGCACCTTGCTAATGCAAGTTGCTGCCTTCGGCGGATACGAAAATGTGATGGCAGCTTACAAAGTGGCTATTAAGGAAAAGTACCGCTTTCAGGCTTACGGAGACGCAATGCTCATCATTTAGTGTCTCAACCATTATAGTCCAATATCTTCGTTATGCTTGTCCTGAAAACAGTCATTAGCCTAGAGCTGACTCCTTATTTTCAGAACTGCACAAGCCTTGATCTTGAACTTACTGGCCGAGACACTTCAAAATCTGAGAAACAATAACTCAATTATGTCAAAGAGGGCGGTAATCATTGTGGCGGGAGGTACCGGCACCCGCATGAACCTCAACACGGCCAAGCAGTTTTTACCCCTTGCGGAAAAGCCCGTTTTGCTTCACACGTTTGAAGCATTTCGACTTTACGATCCCGAACTTCAATTCATCTTGGTGCTCTACACGAGCCTTCACGGCGAATGGAGGAAAATCCAAAATGACTACGGATTTGACCTTGAACACACTGTGGTAGAAGGCGGGGAAGAGCGATTCCACTCCGTTAAAAACGGAATAGCAGCCCTTGCTGATGATGTGGAATTGGTGGCCATCCATGATGCGGTGAGGCCATTTGTATCTGCCGACACCATCGAACGTTGTTTTGAAAGCGCCGCCAAATCGGGAGCAGCTATACCGGCAGTGCCGGTCATCGATACCATCCGCAGAATTGATGGCGACTCGAGCCACACCATTCCCAGAAATGAATTGGTAGCCATTCAAACACCTCAGTGCTTCCGAACTGACATTCTCAAAAAAGCCTACGAAACGGAGTACCAAAGCGTGTTTACCGATGACGCCTCGGTGGTGGAAAATATGGGCCAATCAATTGACATCGTAGAAGGCAATCGAAGGAATATCAAAATCACCACGAGAGAAGATTTGTTGATTGCAGCCTCCTTCTTAAAAGGTTAATCCTTTAATTCAAGGTCGTTCCACTGGTAATTCCTATCATTGAATTTCTAAGATCAGACTTGTGAAAAAAGAAGAATTTACTTCCGAGATTGAAAAAGCTTACACCTTTAAGGGTGAATCCATGATTTTGGGTGGTGCCATTTTGGATGGTCAACCCGTATCGGGTTTGCAAGTGAAGGCACCGCTGAGCATGTTCAATCGTCATGGCCTGATTTCGGGAGCTACCGGAACGGGAAAAACCAAAACCCTTCAAGGCATCGCCGAAGGCTTATCAAACGCAGGAGTGCCTGTCTTGCTAATGGACGTTAAGGGTGATCTGAGCGGCATGGCCGCTGCAGGCAAACATCATCCGAAAATAGACGAAAGACACCAGTCTATCGGAAGTCAATGGCAAGCCAAAGCATTTCCGATAGAGCTTCTTACCCTTTCTGACGAACCCGGAGTTCGTCTGCGCGCCACGATCAGTGAATTCGGGCCCGTGCTACTTTCCAAAATCCTCGGTCTCAATGATACACAGCAAGGAGTCGTTGCGCTCACATTCAAGTTCTGCGACGACAATGCCCTGCCGCTTTTGGACATCAAGGATTTCCGAACGGCACTTCAATATATCAATGGAGAAGGAAAAGATGAGATTCAAAAGTCTTACGGCCTAATCAGCAGTCAAAGTGTGGGAGCCATTATGCGAAAGCTGCTGCAATTGGAGCAACAAGGTGCCGATCGATTTTTTGGCGAGCCCAGCACCGACGTGAATGACTTGCTGGCCAAAGACTCCAACGGGGATGGAATCATACATGTGTTGAGGCTGGTCGACATGCAGTCAAAGCCTCAGTTGTTCTCCACTTTTATGCTTTGCCTGCTAGCTGAGATTTACGAAAAGTTCCCCGAGCAGGGCGATGCTTCTGAACCTAAGTTGGTAATTTTTATTGATGAAGCTCATTTGATTTTCGAAGAAGCTTCCAAGGAACTTCACGATCAAATCGAGACCATCATCAAGCTCATTCGCTCAAAAGGAGTGGGGATTTTCTTTTGCACCCAACTCCCTGATGACGTACCGGAAGATATCCTTTCTCAATTGGGTATGAAAGTCCAGCATTCGCTGCGCGCTTTCACGGCAAGAGACCGAAAGGCCATCAAGAAGACCGCTGAAAATTACCCGATAACAACCTTTTACGCGATGGATCAACTGCTGACCGAAATGGGAATCGGCGAGGCCATCATTACCCTACTGAATGAAAAAGGGATTCCCACTCCCGTAGTTCACACCTTGCTGAAAGCACCTCAATCTAGAATGGGCATTCTGACTGACAGCGAAATAAATACCCTTGTCAGCAAAAGCAGACTCGCTTCGAAATATAACCGCTCCATAGACCGAGAAAGCGCCCACGAAATACTCTTGGAAAAATTAGAACGAGCCGACTTGGCAGAAGCTGAAGAAAAATCTGCTCCACGCCCGAGAACCACATCGCGCAAAGAAAAATCTACTCTAGAGACCATCATGAAAAGCAGTGTTACTAACACAATAGTGCGAGAATTGACGCGAGGTATACTTGGGGTTTTGGGTATCTCTTCAGCTTCTCGCAGGAGAAGAAAAAGGTAGAAAATAAGTCCTCCCGATAATGAAGGGTTTTAACTAAACCCGAAAGCCATTTCTGCGTATCAGGAGAAGCATGCCCTTTAAGAAGTCCATATTTCTTTCGCTCCTCTCCTTATGCCTCTTTTCTGCCATATTGATTCTGGCCGATAATACAGAGCCTGAAAGGCATTTCATAAAGCCGATTAATGACCAACTTTTGATCATTGGTCATTTGGAAGCTACCGACCAATTCAATTTTGCTTCTGATGTCGCCGTGCTCAATGACGACCTGTTCAAGGAGGTCAGCGGGATTCCCACTTTTGGCTTCAGCGATTCTAAACACTGGCTTAGGTTGAGGGTCTTCAATTTTGAAGATCACGCCATAGATCGAATCCTGGAGGTGAACAATCCCATACTTAACGAGTGCAATCTCTATGAGGTAGAAGGGGGGCAAAGTTCGGCACTATACCGCACAGGAGATGAACTGACTTTCAAGGAGCGACCGATAGACCATCGGAATTATCAGTTTCCCATTAGCATTGAAGCCAACAGATCAAAAGAGTTGTTGCTCCGTGTTTCATCAGAGGGAGAGCAATTGCAAGTACCGTTGAAACTCTGGGAAAAATCCAAACTCGACAAACAGGATGGAACCGATAGATTGCTCAGAGGAATTTACTTCGGAATCATTCTTTTCGTTCTCATCTTCAATTTATTCCTCTATTTAATCATACACGATAGAAGTTCACTTTTTTATGTGATCTATATTTTCGCTTTGCTGATGCTGCAGCTTTCACTGAGTGGATTTGCCTTTGAGCACTTATGGCCCGAATCAACTTACTTGGCCAATATTGCCAATCCTTTTTTCGCATCGATCAGCATTTTTGCCCTTATTCGATTCACCCAGACGTTTTTGAATCTAAAGGAGTTTTTTCCGAGAATCTATAAAGCATTCCATGTCATGGGTGGTTTTGTTGCAGTAAACTCACTCCTAGCCCTGATTCATACTCCTTTCTTCTTCAAGCTTTCAGTACTTGGGATTAACGTACTCGCGCTGTTACTGAACATCGCCATTGTACCAATAGTCGTGGCTGTAGTGAAAAAGAAATTCAGGCCGGCCAAATACTTTCTATTTGCCTTCATCGTATTGGTGGGGAGCGTTTTCTTTTTCATCCTGAATAATTTTGGGATCCTATACAGCGATTTCTATACAGCATATGGTTTACAAATCGGTTCGGCAGTAGAAGTGATATTGCTCTCTTTTGCGATCGTCGATAAGTTCAAACTTTTCAGAGAAGAGTCCTATGAAAGACTAGAGACCATCAACCTCATGAAGGCAAAAGCTAATGAAGAATTGGAAAAAGAGGTGGTGATCAGAACCCAAGAAATAAGTGAGCAAAAGCAAGTGGTAGAGCAACAAAAGGATGAAATTCTGGATAGCATACGCTACGCCGAACGAATCCAAAAGTCATTGCTTCCTTCAGCAAAAAAGGTAAAACGCATTTTTCAAGATCACTTTATTCTATTCAAGCCTCGTGATATTGTGAGTGGTGACTTTTATTGGGTGGGCGAAACATCAGAGGCCTTTCCTTGGGATTTGGGAGCCAAACTAAAACTCTTTGCAGCTGTAGATTGCACAGGGCACGGTGTACCCGGAGCAATGATGAGTATGTTGGGTTATCAAGCATTGGAGCAATGCCGACTTAGAGCAGACCTGGCCAATCCAGCAGACGCTCTGAATTACATAAATAACGTCATCGTATCTTCTCTGAATGAACAACGCGTAGGAGACCTCAGCATTAAGGACGGCATGGACATGGTGCTTTGTGCCTATCATGAAGAAACGAGAAAACTCAGCTTTGCAGGAGCGAAAAACAATATATACATCGTTCGCAAAGGAGAAATCATTGAATTAAAGGGAGATCGACTTTCAATCGGGAACGGCATTATCGAAAATACCGATAATGGATTTACCGTTACGACCATAACCCTTGAAGAAAACGACTCTATTTACACTTTTACAGATGGTTTCCCTGATCAGTTCGGAGGGCCAAAAGAAAAGAAGCTCAAAGCAAAAAGTCTCCTCGAGTTCATAAGAGGACTGAGCCACGAAGAAATGGAGAATCAAAAGAAGCAATTGGGTGAATTCTTCTCCAACTGGAAAGGTCAAACCGAGCAGATAGATGATGTCTGTTTAATGGGAATTCGAATAAAATAAGCCCCTCAAGGAGATCTCTTTTCATGTCGTGTAGAACATTCTCGTTCAATATTTGAAAGAAAATCAGACGAGGTTCTTCGGCCTCCCGCACCATTCATAATACACTCATTTAAAGCAAGTTTTAACCGGAACCGAAAAACCGGAGCAACATCTTCGCGAAATAAACTACTCCCAATAGAATTATCTTTTTTGAAGCATCGTTATATTGCAAGCTTTCAAATCTATGTTTTATGCAGAAAATACTATTGTTCCTGGCAGTCTTAATCGCAGGAAGCTCCGTTCAAGCTCAATCTGAAGGTATAACAAAAGCCTGGGATCTTTTCGAACAGGATAAACTCAAAGAATCTCGTAAAGCATTTGAAGAACTGCTTGACACACCTGATGAAGCAAGCGCTCACTTAGGAATTTCTTTGGTGGATGCAGCTCTTGGAAAGGAGACATTATTCTATCACTACGATCAATTTTATAAGACAGCTGAGAACTCTGATTATTATTTGGATGCACTTTGGTCTTTTGACACTGGAAAAAGAACTGACGATGAAGTGCTCTTTTTGGAGTCTATAGTTGAAAGATCCAAAGGAACTTTAAAAGCCAAAGCTCTTCAGCACTTGGGTTATCACTACCGCGCCAGCGCGAAAATGAACAAGGCGAAGGATTACTTTGAACAAATCGGAGCCATCGAAAAGTGGAATCTCGTGGGAGATTTTCAGAATATCTCTGAAAGTGGATTTGATAAAGATTTTGGTGTTTTGGCTCACCCGGAAGCAGAATATGAATTTATCAATAAGCAAGGAGCCAAGGTAAAGTGGTTTGACCTCTACTCCCCTCGATACGACAAATGGATAGATTTTGAATATCACTTCTACACTTCAAACTCAATTATATATGCTCAGAATTTTGTGCAAAGTCCAACAGATCAAAAGGTTTGCTTCAGAATAGGAACATCGGGTTCACTCAAGTTTTGGCTAAATGATGAATTATTATTTCAAGAGCCCGCAGAGCGCAACAATGGAATGGACACCTATGTCTTTACAGGAAAACTCCTGTCAGGAAACAACCGTCTTCTGGTACAAGTAGGATCGAGCGAAATAGATCAATCCAACTTCTTGCTTCGCATCACCGATGAGGAAGGAGATAATATAGAAGGGCTCACGGTAAGCACCAAATACGCGGCTTACCCCAAAGGGAACTCCCCTTCTGAAACGATTAAAAGTCCGTCGGTGGCTTTTTTCAAAAGTGAAATCGAAAAGAACCCCGATCACCTGGAAAACTACTTGATATTGGCTCAGCACCTGCTGTCCAATGACAAAAAGTACGAAGCAAAGAAAGTGCTTCTCGAAGCGCGCAAAAGATTTCCAAACAGCAGCTACCTCTTATTTCAAATGGTGCAGTTGTACATGAGAGATCAAAACAGAACAGCTCTGAGCAAAAGCTTGGAGGAGTTAAAACAAAACTTTCCTGACCGAGGCCTTTCCCGAAATATCCTATTCGATGAAGCATTAGAAATTGAAGACTTTGAGACGAGCAGTGCGATTTTAAAGAAAATTGAAGACGATGAAGGCGAAACCGTAGACGTTCTTTCCAAGAAAATCTCCCTTGCAGCGGGTCGTAATGAAAATGAAAAGATTCTTAATCTGGCAGAGCGCGGATACCAGAAGTACCCGGAGAGTTATGAATTCGTCTTGATGAAGACGGCGATCGAATCAAAGGTGAACAGCAACAATGCCCGTGCTATCAAGGTAATGGAGAAGTACCTCAAAAACAATTATAGCGAAGAGGCGGCAAATGAGCTGGTATCACTCTTGTTCGACGCGGGTGAAGTCCAAGATGGACTGAAGCTTCTCGATAAAATGGTTGAATACAATCCTATCGCGGTAGGTTTCTTAAATACCAAATCATTGGTTCAGTACAATTTGAGAAATTACACAGCAGCCGAGCGCATTACCCGTGAGTGCATTAAAATATGCCCGTACGTAGGCGCGTATTATGTTAGACTAGGAGAAATCTATTCTGATGCCGGCAAGAAAAGTCAAGCCATCGAGGCTTACGAAAAGGCCATTTCTTTCGACCCTTATGATTATGATACTCACTCGGCCATTCGCCTTGCAAAAGGAGAAGAGGATATATTCATGGAATTTGAAAAACCCGATGTCTACGAAATCTATGAGAATTCTCCCTCAGCAGAAGAAAACCCCGAGGACAATTCAATGATCCTTTTGGATGAAATCCAGAATGTGATTTACCTGAACGGAGCGAATGAATTTAAGCGCATTCTCGTGGCAAAAGCTTTCGATACAGAGGGCGTTGAGTCATGGCAAAACTTCACGATACCTGTATACGGCAATCAAAATGGCCGAGTTGAAAAAGCAGAGGTTTTGAAGTCAAACGGGCAAAAAATAGAGGCACAGCAAAATGGTGCTGATATCGTATTTGACAATCTTGAGCCAGGAGATGCGATTCACATTACCTACCGATTGCAGAATTACTACTCCGGTAAACTAGCGAATCAATTTTGGGATAAATTCTACTTGTCTTACTGGGGGCCAACCCAAAAAGCACAATACAATCTGCTGATAGAAGGAGACAAAGACTTTAATTACAAAACGGAAAACTTTGAGCTCGAGCCCACGGTAAAAGACTTGGGAGACAACACCAAGCTCTATGTATGGGAGCTAACTGATATCGAAAAAGTAGACTACGAACCGAACATGCCCTCTTTGGTAGATGTGGCGAAAGTATTGCACATTTCGAGTATCGATAACTGGGAGTACGTGGTAGATTGGTATGCAGATCTTTCTAAAACAAAAGCCAAAATCAATTACGAAGTTGAAGAAACAGTCGCAGAAATTTTTGCCGACGAAGATCCACAAAGCGAAAAAGAAAAGGCCAAACTGATCTATGACTACATCGTCGAGCAAATCCGATACAGCTCGGTTTCCTTCATCCAGTCGGGCTTGGTTCCCCAAAAAGCAAATGACGTAATCAGCAGGAAACAGGGTGATTGCAAAGATGTCTCTACACTCTTCGTTTCAATGTGCAAGGCCGTAGGAGTTAATGCCCATTTGGTTTTGGTTAACTCCAAAAACAACGGATTCAACGAGATCGTCCTTCCCGGAATTGAATTCAATCATTGCATAGCCAAAGCAAATCTGGATGGGGAAGATTACTACCTCGAACTGACCGATGATAATTTGCCTTTTGGAGCATTGTATCCTTCGGTGAACAATGCGTTCATCCTCGACATCACCAAAAAAGAAGGTCAACCAACAGCTGCGGGTTATCTAACTGATCCAAACAGACTTAAAAACAGCGTAACGCGAAAGGCGATCGTGACGTTTGAGGATGACAATCTAGTGGTGAGCAGAGAAAACTTGAAGGCCGGTACTGCTGCATCAAGGATGAGAAATACCTATGAAAACCTGGGTGAAGAAGCTCGAATTAAAGAAATGCGCGAGGCAGTTTCCACGGATTTCGCAGAGATTGAATTCTCGACTTTGGAGTTCATTTCAGGAATTGACGACTTGAGTGATTCCGTTCGCTACCACTATGACTTTAAAATCCCTTCAGCCCTCACTTCCATCAGTGGTATGGATATCATGTCGGTTCCGCTTACAGACATGATTACCAGTCTTAATTTTATGTCTTCTGACGATAGACAAAGCGCTGTAGAACTCTGGTCGGCCTTCTCATTCGAAGATTATGAAGAGGTAATAAGAATAAAATTACCTGAAGGAAAAACGACACAACTTCCGGAGAAACAAATTTTGGAATCGGACTACATCAAGTATGAGCTGAGCGCTAAAATGGATGGAAAGGATGTTGTGGTAACGCGTAAGTTTAAGCTATTGCAAGATCAGGTTCCACCTGAAGATTTCCCTGCATTCAAAGAGCAGTGCCGAAAAATCATCAAGTCCGATGACATGAAGCTTGCCCTTAATTAAGGCCAAACATCTAAGTACTGCGGTAGGGCCAAAAAGAGCATCGAGAAAATGGTGAACACCAAAATGAGTTTCCATACCCACTTGATCCAGACGTTGTAGGGGATTTTGGCTATCGAAAGAATGCCCATGGTAACTCCACTTGTAGGAATAACCACGTTCAGGAGCCCATCCCCAAATTGGAACGCGAGCACTGCTGATTGTCTCGCAATGCCGAGTATATCAGCTAATGGTGTCATAATCGGCATGGTGATGGCGGCTTGACCAGATCCCGACGGAATGAAAATATTCAGAGCTCCCTGGACGAAAAACATCATTTGAACACTAATCGTATCGGGTAAATCTTTCACCCCGTTTGCCATGGCATAAAGCACTGTGTCAATGATTTTTCCGTCTTCGGCCACTACCAAAACAGCCCGCGAAACACCAATTATTATTGCTGCCGTGAGCATATCCTTAGCACCGTCAGTAAAAGCGCTTACGGTTTTTGTCACACCCATCCGTGTGACAACCGCCGAAAGCAATCCCAATGCGATAAACAAAGCTGATATCTCATCGATGTACCAACCAAATTCATTGGCTCCGACCATCAACAAAACAATTGCCAGCACAAATAGAATCAAGACCAATTTTCGCGGACCGTCTAAAAGTGGTGGTTTCTGGGTTTGGTAGTTATTTTGATCGTCGTCAGTGACTAACTTTTTATCGGGATGCTTTTCCAATTTTCTAATGTAAAGCATCACAAAAACAATGGCGATGATAGTGAATGCAGCCCATACTGCCCAGCGATAACCCGCACCGCTACCGATAGGTAACTCGGCGATTCCCTGTGCTATTCCCACAGTAAAAGGGTTGATAGCCGCCCCTGCAAACCCTGCCGCCGATCCTAAAAACGGAATGGCCACTCCAACGAGATTGTCATAGCCCATGCTCCTGGCAAGGGGAATGGTAATGAGGATAAAAACAAGATTCTCCTCCGACATTCCGAAAGTGCAGCCCGCCAGAGAAAAAATCACCATCAGGACTGGGACTACAAAATGCTTGGAAGCAGGATTGCGCTCGGCGTATTTCAGCACAGATCCAAGTCCAGCATCCAGCGCCCCCGTGGCGGTGAGGATAGAAAAAGCGCCTCCGACCAAAATCACGAAAGCGATAATGTGCGCAGCTCCTACAAATCCTTTTATGGGTGCCACAAGTAGATCAGCCCAATTTTGCGGACTGGCCTCTACGGTTTCGTATGTGCCAGCCATTACCACAGTTCGACCATCTACAACTTCACGCGCGTATTCTCCAGCCGGTATGATCCAAGTGAGAATGGTGAAGAGAATCAAGACCAGTGAAATGATCACCAGCGCATCAGGGGATTTTTTTAGCAAGATCTACTGAATTTTAAGGAAGCGTGAAGTTAAGACTCTATCTATGTTGGTCACTCGGATTACATAAAACCCTTCAGTTAAATTGGCAACTTCGATTCTTGAACCATTATTAACAATTCCACTCTTTGCAATCTGACCTTTAGAATCAAAAATTTCATAGCGATCTCGAACAGTCAATTCCAGAGGTAGATTTAGAAAATCAGACGTCGGATTGGGGAAAATTGAAATATCCTCGCCATCTCTTTCGGCCAAAGACAATGGATCTCCCGAAGCCATAAACAACTCGCCATTGTCTACCCACCAGTCTTCCCAAGTGCCGCCTTCTCCCGTTTCCCAGGTGTTTAGATCAAAGAAGTTTCCGCCCGTTACAGTTCCCGGAACTTTGTAAACTTTAACCGCTTGCTCATTTCTAATCCAAGTCAATGGCACATCTTGTTCCATCACTTCAGGTCCCGCTTGATTGCCCAAATTTTCCTGAAGGAAATAGAGGTAATCATCATCAAATTCGGGAAACTCACCCCACGCTCTGGCGATTCCTTCATCGTTGATAGTCACGGCACAATACTCGTTCGAGGCGATAGCTTTTGGCCTGAAAGATTGATCGTTTTTCAGCCGAGCCATAAAGCCCATTACGCGGCCATACCGAATCCTATCTGGATCGTTAAAGTGGGTTTCGGTAATGGTGTTTTCCAAGAAAGGGGCATCGATAAAATCGTTGTAGCCGATCAAAACGCTATTGTCCAGAGGGTCTTCCAAAACCTCCTCCGATGTCAATGAACCTAAGGTGGCCGGAAAGTACGCCTCCGCTAAGATGGCCATTCCCGCAGAAATACCCCCAAGGGCTCCACCACGAACATTGATGAGATCGTTCAGGGCATCCATTACCTCGGTATCCTTCCAGTAGTTGGTATACGTCCCTTGGTTTCCCCCTGCCATCCAAATGGCTTCGGCCTCTCCTAGTCTTTGCAAAACGTAGGGATCGGTGGCCGCCTCGGCAGATTCAAAGGAAATTGTCTCAACCGAATTCAGGGTCACGCCTAGTTCAGAGAACAAGTAATCATTGTACCCACCGATTCCATCGGCGCGAATTACCAAAACGTCACCACCATTTGCCTTCTCTAAAAACCAAGTCATTGCTTGGTCATTTTCTCCCGCTCCACCCATAAGGCAAAGGCCAAAGCTTGGTTCAACATTGAGATCGGTATCGCTACCGAGTCGTTCGCTCAGGTAAGTCTGACCTGTTGAAAATAATGTGGCTCCAAGAGCCAGAACACTTAGTATTCCTTTTTTCATATCTCCTATTTTAATTGAAACGTATCACCTTGAAGATACGCGTTAAAATTCATGTCTTTAAAACCAATTTTATCATTTTTCTCGGTGTACTCGGCAGGTCTTGAGAAAACCAGCACCTGCCCTTTTCCCACTACGGTAGCGCCTTTCGGCAATACCACTAAAGCCGTGGACTCTTCAATACCAGCTCCCGTTGGGTAGTCCAAATCGGCCATAACAGAAAGGATTCGGTTGTAGCGGCTCCGTGCCACGAAGTGCTGATCGACCAATACGCTGTCCAGCAGTCCTAAGCCCTCAGAGGTAATGGCATTGCCATATTCCAATCTGCGGTAGGTCGACTCATATTCGGGCTCATTCTGTTGATCGCCAGTAATCATCACTTTACTCATTAATGCGGCTCCTGCAGAAGTCCCCGCAACGGTCGCTCCTTGCCGGTAAGCTGCCCTGATGGCTTCTTTTGCACTTTCAGGAACATTCCGCTTGAAGCGATTCTGATCTCCACCCGTCAAATAGATCAGGTCGGCATTTGCAATGCTATCCAAAGAAAAGCTTTGTATTAAGACAGAATCAACGTGTATCACCGGTTGATCTGTGAACTCCTTAAGTTGAAGTGCGACGTAGTAAAACGATGTGTCGGGCTCAATGCTCGACTGCGACATCACGAGAATGTATCCATTGTCTGATACCGACATATTCACCAGTTCCTCCATCATTTCCATTGGCCTGGAGCCACCACCGATGATGAATAACTTGCCTTTGGGGCCAGCACTCACATTTTCTTTAGGAATAGGCTCTACTGTGTTTTCTCCTTGGCAGGAAAACAGCAAAAGGACGATCGCTATGATTCCTAGTGCTCTCATTCGTCCCACCAAAATCGGTCTTGCATAGTTGGATTCACTGAAGGAAAACTTTGATTTCTTAGTCGCTCGCTCTGCGGGTAAATAAGTCGACGGGGAATTTCTCCGTTTGGATTCGCCGCGGAAGCTCCATTCTCATTTGGCTGCAATTCCGGATATCCAGTGCGGCGAAAATCGGTCCAAGGTTCTGGGGTAGTGAAAAGAGCAATGTACTTTTCTCGGATAATGATCTCTAAATCTTCTTCAAAAGATCCCGAGAGATTCGCATTATCCTCGAGGTAAGTATCAATTTGGTCCTGAGGAACCTCACCAAAAGAAATTTCATTTATCGATAGTGCCACTGCTTCTTGCAGCGCAGACTGAGCGCCAGGTGTATCTGAGTTTCTGAGGCGAGCTTCTGCCAAGAGGAAAAGTTGCTCTAAATAACCTGCCAGCTCAACGGGTGATTCCGGCGATGCAAAATACTCGCCCGGCTTTCGTTGTCCACCTGTAAAGGGTAGTATTTCAAAAGCAAAGTCTAGTCTAGGGTCACTCAACGATTCCATCAAATCAATATAATCTTGGTCGATAATCATGGTCTCATTTGATTCAAAAAACCCATTCACCGGATTAATATCCTCACCAGTTCCCAGATAGGGATACTCGAAGTCCTGAGCAGTCGACGTAAATGCCTGAGATAAGTAAGTTAATACTTCTCCGGCTACTGTCGGGTCTTGCTTGGTGGTGTGCATGAGGTACCGAGCTTTGAGCAAATTTGCCGCGGTAATCCAATTGGCAAGGTTTCCGTTGTAAATGATATCATCGGGACCAGGTGTAAAGATGCTCTCTTCCTCCTCAAGGTGGTCGATGGCTTCATCCAAGAGATTTTGGATTTGGTCATAAATCACTTCTTGGGAATCATACTCAGGGTTAATTTCATCAGGCCCGAGTGCTGATTCGAAATACGGGACATCACCCCAAGTATCAGTAAGAAGGCCAAAAGCCTGCGCCTGTAAAATCTTTGCAACACCAGCGTAGTGCGGAGAGCCTTCTTCAATGGCCTTATCTTGGATGATCTTTAAGTTGACAATGGCTCCTAGGTGTATATCACTCCATGCATTTCCTACAAACAGCTCATCGGGATTGTAAAGTTCAAAATCTAAAGGGCGACCACTAATTCCCTCCATGTGTTGCGAGAATATATTGTTAATCCGAAAGAGCTGCCCACCTTGCACATCCGCTAGCGCTTTTTGCGTAGGCGGTAATAGTGTGCTAAGGGGAACATCTGTCGGAACATTGGGATTCTCATTGATTTCTTCCAAATTGCACGAAACGGCAACGAAGAAAACGGCGAATAGGTAGATAAATCTTTTCATGTCTATAACGTTACAGTTAGGTTGAACCCGTAGCTTCTGGTGTTCGGGTTATTGAAATAGTCTCGGCCAAAGGCGTTTGATCCGCCACCGAGCGAGGTTTCGGGATCAATCCCGGTATAATTGGTAATTAAGAAAAGGTTTCGAGCTGTAAGGCTGAGCGATGCTCTTTCAATTCCAATCTTATCCAAGAAGGCAGGAGAAAAATTGTAAGTCAAAGAGACGTCTCTCATTCTGACCCAATTGACTTCCTCAACAAACTCTTCAGATACATTTACCAAACCATAGCTTCGGTAGAGATCCTCTTTCCTTACAGAGACGTCGTTTGCCTGCCCTGCATTCTCACCACTGGCAAATACTCCTTCGAAGATAATTTCTTCATTGCGGTCTTCGGTATCTTCATGTGTTCCGAGTGATGTCATGACGGCACGAGTTCCATTGTAGATATCACCACCTTTTCGGATATCCAACAAGAAAGTTAATTCCCAATTTCGCCAACCGATATTGTTTCGCCAGCCAATGGTAAAACCGGGATTTGGGTCCCCGATAATGTCAGCTTCGGCACTCCTTATGGGAAGTCCATTTTCATTCACCAAAATATTTCCGGCATCATCTCTTTCCCATACAAATCCAAAGAGAACACCGTATTGCTCTCCAACCACGACCCTACTTTGCGTACTCGCTAATCCGTTGCTCGGCAAGGCAATATTATCAAGACCATCGGTGAGTTCAATGACCTCACTTCTGTTTCGGGTGAAATTAAGTGAGGTGTTCCACCAAACCTTGTTGGGCTTAGAAACTTCTCGCTCAACCACATTCACATTTACCAAAGCCTCAATTCCTTGATTTTCGATTTCCCCAATATTCGTAATCACAGAAGAATATCCTGTAGAATTAGCAATCGGTATTTGCACGATTTGATCGACTGAAGAAGTGTGGTAATAGGTAAGATCCAAACCTACTCTGTTGTTTCTGGTTCGTACATCCGTACCAATTTCGAATGATCGGGTAAACTCAGGACTCAGCTCATTGTTACCGATAACAGAAGCAGGGAAGTATGACAGTTGACCTTGAGTCGAGCCTCCGCTCACGAAAAAATTACTGGTGAGGTAGGAAGCAAAAGCATCGTTTCCAGTCACTGCATAACTACCTCTGAGCTTTACATATTCCAACACGCCCAAGTACAACATTTCAGTAGGTACAAACCCAAGACTTACCGAAGGGTAGAAAAACGAATTGTTGTCGGCGGGAAGCGTACTTGACCAGTCGTTTCTACCTGTTAAAGTCAAGTAGTAAGTTCGCTTGTAGTCGAAAGAAAAATCTCCGAACAATCCGATGATTCTTTTCCTATCGAGAAAATCGTCCGCCGTAACATTGATAGAAGCGATATTGGACATATCGTAGAAATCATCTACCACAAAGTCAAATCCGTCGACAACGTAGGAAGTCGAATTAAAATCCTGAAAGCTGTGTCCAATGATGTATTGAGCATTGAAATCGGAGGCAATTTCGTGGTCAATTGTCACGATCAAATCGTTGGTAATATTTCGCTGGTTAAAAGTTTCATCGAAGATTGCTCCTCCCAAATCCGTAAACTCATTCGACTGGCGGTCCCAATAGCTCTTGCGTTGCTCGGAATAGGTGTCCACTCCCGTTCGGTTCATCACATTCATCCATTCGAAGGGTTGCCAGCTGGCCTCAACAAATCCGATCAATCGATTAAGTGATTCTTCATTTCTATTCTTATTAACGGACCAATACGGATTATCGTAAGCTCCGTGGTAAGTGCGTTGAGTGCCGTCGGGCTCTGACCATGCCGATTCATCATTTACGGGGTTGCTGCTACCATTTGTCAGATCGTAAGAAGGCGGTGTGCGCATAAGACCAAGCATTACACCCGATAGATTGCTCCCTTTTTGGGCGCGATCTGCCTTACTGGTGATATAATTGGCACTGGCGCGCACTCTCAATTTTTCACTTACTTGAGTACTACCCGTCAAGCGAATGCTGGTTCGGTTAAATTCCGTCAGCGGAATAATTCCCGTTTGACGCAAGTCTGCCAGTCCAAGGTAGAAGGATGACTGGTCATTACCTCCCGTTATGCTAAGACTATTGTTTAGAGTGACACCCGTTTGAAAAAAGTTCTCAGAATTGTCAAAACTCCGAGCGCCTGTAGTTGCAGTGGGATCGGAGGCCGGCACTAAGAATTCATCATCGATCGATGAATTGAACATGGTATCAATCCTAGGTCCCCAAGAAAAATTGGAGCCACGAACGAATTGCCCGTTATCCCCCTGTGCGAAAATGCTCTGCTTTTCAGGCAGTTTATTGACTACGTCAAAAGTCGTCGTAGAGCTAAACGTCACTTTCGTTTTGCCCTTTTTTCCTTGCTTGGTGTTGATGATGATAGCCCCATTGGAGGCACGTAAACCGTAGAGTACGGAGGCAGCTCCACCTTTCAGCACGGTCATGCTCTCGATATCGTTGGGATCAATGTCGATAGCCCGATTGGCCTGATCCGTAAAATTCGAACCGCGGTAGCTATTGTCTATGGGAATTCCGTCGATAACATAAAGTGGCTCGTTGTTCCCATTGATGGAAGTATTTCCCCTGATACGAACTACCGAGGAAGCCCCCGGACTACCCGAAGTAGATGTAACTTGAACACCCGCCACCTTTGAGTTCAGTGCATTGACAATATTGGTTTCACGTGACTTAATTATTTCGTCACCTTGGACTTCTGTTACCGAGTAGCCCAATTTGCGTTTGTCTTTTTCGATACCGATGGCAGTAATTACGACCTCATCAAGTAATTCTTGATCAGGTTTAAGGAATGCATCGATAACCGTCCGTCCGCCGATAGGTCTCACAAGAACTTTATAGCCAAGGAATCGAAATTCCAACGTGTCATTTTCAATTTCTTCTTGTGATAGTTTTAAAGTGAACTCACCGTCAAGGTTGGTGGGAACTCCGTTTGTTGTGCCCTTTAACACAACCGAAACTCCCGGCAAGGCTTCCCCCGTTTGGGCGTCAGTAACCGTTCCGGTAACTGACTCCTGAGCAAATCCGGAAAATGAGAAAACCGAAAGGCTCAGCAACGCGACGAAGGCGTTAATTAATTTCATGATAAAAGAATTGAGTGTTAATTGTTAGAAGAGAAATACCAAAGAAATCGGCACTCTAACAATCAAAGATCGGCTGCAAATTGCGGAGAGCAATCGGCTTATGAGTAAGTCTGTATGTTGATCTTAATTTCATTTTTTGAAGCCAAAGACTGCTCAATATTAATTTTTTTCATCCGTTCTCGCAAGGATTTTTTTAATCTCGTTTTACATTCATGCAGACAATTTACTTGCGATCTTCAATTCCGTTTTTTTATATTTGACCTCGATGTACTTTATAAAACACCTTCCGTTTAAGCCTCTTCACAGGCTTAATTTGCAGCCGATCTTCGACTGCTAGTACACATCTCTTTTTGGGAGTCCCCCACCATTTCTATCTATTTCTTTTACTCACTTAATACTATTACTATGAACAAAGTTTACCTACTCGCCTTGGCGATTCTTGGGTTTGGCACAATGCAAGCTCAACTTTATTTTGACGACTTCGAAGGCAATAGCCTTGAAGGATATACGCTCTACAATTTGGATGGCTTAACACCTGACGATCCCGATTTGGATACTATGGCCGATAGTGCTTGGACGATACGAAACATCACTTCTCAAGGCTGGGAATTTGGCTTGAGCGCATTTTCCGTCTCTTGGTATGCAAATGATGAAGGGCCTAGCGATGATTGGCTCGTGACTCCTGGCATTGCCATAGGCGAAGGAGCCATTTTGGAATGGGACGCCATGGCCATCACTTCAAGCGGCCTTTTTAGAGATCGCTATCAGGTTTTTATCAGCAGCAGTCCCGAGCTTGATGACCTCGGCTTATTGGCGCCAGAATTCACCATGGGCGATACGGGAGAAGTAGACTTCCCCATACACCGAACGCTTGATCTCGGTGCACTTGGCTATGCCAATGAAACCATTTATGTGGCTTTCAGAAACAATACTCAACCTTTCGTTCCCGGTGGTGGTAGTGGCCCCGGAAACGGTGGAAATGAATTGGCCATTGACAATATCGAAGTGAATGATGAAACGACTTTGAGCGTTAGCAAAAACGAGACTTTCGAATATGTCAGAGTTCAACCCAATCCTGTTGCCCAAGGTGCTTCCATCAATTTGTCAGTTTCGTTAAACACATCCGAAACGATTTCAATTGAAGTGATGAATATTAGCGGCAAGATTCACACAGTGATCTCAAACCGCATTTTACCTGCAGGTCCGAATTTGATTAGTATTGATCGAAACGGCTTAGCTCAAGGCATTTACTTCTTGAGGCTGCGCGCTGGTGAAAACACTTCCGTCGTAAGGACTGTTCTTAACTAAACCAAACATCTAAATTGGGCGCGGCTATTCAGGCCGCGCTCATTTTTTAGCCTATGAAAAACTTTTCACTAGCCATTCACGGAGGAGCAGGAACGATTCTCAAATCGGCGATGACCGAAAAAAAAGAAAAACAATACCACAGAGCATTGAAGAACTCGCTGAAGGCCGGTGAAAAAATTCTCGCCAAAGGAGGTTCGGCACTGAATGCAGTCGAAGCTGCCGTGATGGTGATGGAAGACTCTGAACTTTTTAATGCAGGTAAAGGATCCGTTTTTACCCATGAAGGCGACCATGAAATGGATGCTTCCATTATGGATGGATCTGATAGAAATGCGGGAGCAGTTGCCGGAGTAAGGCGCGTGAAAAACCCCATACGACTCTGCAAAGAAATACTGCATCACTGCGAGCACGTTTTCTTGATTGGCGATGGTGCCGAAAAGTTTGCAGAACTGAGAAAACTGGATATTGAAACGAAAGACTATTTCTCGACCGATTACCGCTTCGGACAACTGCAGAGAATCCGCAACACACATCAAACATTGCTCGATCACTCTGATCACGAATTGAAAAAATTCGGAACCGTCGGAGCGGTTGCCAGAGATCAAAAAGGCAACTTGGCTGCGGCAACTTCTACCGGTGGAATTACCAATAAGCGCTATATGCGGGTCGGTGACACGTCTATCATAGGTTCGGGAACCTATGCTGAAAATGGTGTGTGTGCCATTTCATCTACCGGCTGGGGCGAGTACTACATCAGAGCAGTGGCCGCTTACGATGTGGCCGCCATGATGAAATATGGCAATAAATCATTGGAGGAAGCCGCAGGAGAAGTCATTAATAAAATTATCCCGAAAATGGGCGGCGACGGAGGTATGATAGGTGTAGATGCAGAAGGAAACGTCGTGATGCCTTTCAATACGGACGGGATGTACAGAGGATTTATTAAGTCCACTGGCGAGAGGGAAACGTCGATATACGCTTAGCGCCTCATCATTGCGCGTCCGCTTCCTTGATTGGATTCAAAATCCCTGTTGAAGGTGAAGTTTATTCCAAAATGCACTCTTAAATCTGCGGCAGAAGCAGGGAGTATGACGGTCGACCGATCTGACGGATTGTCTTCGCTAATGATTGTGACCTCGGCAAGAGGTGCTACGTTAAAGTTTTCTACCATAGCGTAGACTTGAAAGAATCCTGCATTTAGAGATAATCCACCGCCCAAGGTGAAAGGTAAATCACCTGATTTGGTCATATGAACTCCTGCTTGAATTGAATTCCAAAGGGTTTGATTATATCCCAAGGAGGCTTGAAAATCGATCAGGCTTTCGCCAATGCCGTGAGTAACATTGCACCATCCTGTTCCGGTAAACTTCTCATTTTCAAAAACAGTGTAAGCCGCGCCATAACGCATAAATCCGTTGAGGCCTGTCTTAAAATCCCCTTCTGTTTTATCAAAACCAAATGTTTCTTCCAGTTCGTTTAAGAGGCTGTCTGCCTCGTTTTGAAATTCGTCGGAAAAGTCAGCATCTTCCTGAAAAAGAAATTCAGTTAGATCAACACCGTCAAAAGCAAAACTTGCATCATTAGTTTGGTAATTGGCGATATCGTCTTTCCAACGAATAAACCCAATATCATGAGCTGATATTTGCAATTGCAACCCATCAATGACTTCGTAGGTTCCACCTAAGTCAAAGGCAAAACCTGTGTTATTTTTCTTCAAGAGATACTCCTCAACCGTTGGCGTTTCACCATTATCAGAAACCAAGGAATTGATACCCGATGTATTGACCTGAAATTGACCCGATGTTGTAAGCTCATAGGTATTCGGGTCAGTACGCAGCTTCAATGATGATTTCTCCGTTTGGATCACCTCCATGCCATAAAGGTATTTTGCAGTTACACCCACATTTATTTTATCGGTAATCTGAGTGTTGAACCCTGCAGCATATTCTCTGAAATGAATGGCGTCAAAAGCGAGGTTTGAAAAATTTGCCGTGTTGTCTTCAAATTGGTAAGACCCAACGTTTCCGTATACTGCCAGGTTGAAAATATCTACCGGCAGATTTAATCTCGTTTGCACTCTCTCGGCGGCTCTGATGTGAACGTAGTGTTTTCCAAATCGCAAACCAGCATGAAAAAGTTCAACCCCGGCTGTAAATGATGTGGTAGCTTCGTCATCAATCGCAGCTAGAATCGACTCAGGTGAGAGAACCGAATTATCACCTTCAACGAAGTTCTGCGGTTGAATCCAGTTGTTTCCATGTTGCACATATACGTTACCCAAAGCGGGAAAAGCAATGTTAAACTTGGCCTTTGGCTGAAAAGCAGGATTGGCATAAATTCGTTGAGGCACCAAATCGAAGTGTCCGATTTGCCCACTCGATTGAGCATAGCCCTGAGCCGAAAATAGAATTGCAAGAATATAAATCAGTTTCTTCATCCTATTATAGCTCAAGATTGAAAATGGCTTTAGCGGCTACATTAACTTCAATGAAGTTCTCAGGATAAAGCCTGATGGGATTGTCTCCGTTGCCGGTTGTGTTTCCAAATACCTCAACGATCACTTGGGTCACGTCTTTCAGCGGGTCAATTCGCTCACGCGGAATAGAGACATCAATTCGCGTTTCTGTTTCACCGATTACTCTTCCATAATCAGGAGATCCAACGGCAGCAGACAAATCAACCGGAGCTGCAGGAATGATCGTCGTCGCTTCGGCAAAAAGTGAGTCTATTCGATTGAAATCATCGTCAAGAAAAACGAGTTGAACACCAGCTTCAATGGGAAGCGCATTTTTCACAAAAAGGCGCACATCCAATTGGTCAATTTCTTGGATATCGTTAGCTGACTCTACCAAATCACCAAAATCAATATCAGTGGTATCTTTTAAGCTAAAGTCAGATAATGATCCGTAAATAGGTAGTTCCACTTCAAAGTTGACATCCAGAGATGCGCCACGAGAAATAAAATTAGATTGGTCGTTCTCAGGGTTGATTTCCAACGAAATCCTTCCAATCACCTCATTAGGTTCAAACGCCATAAAATCTGTAACCGTTGGTGTCATGGTCTCGTTATCAATTTGAATTTGGCTTAAGCCAATATCTCCAGGTGCAGAAGCAGCTGATATAATCGGCAGCTGTTCAATTTGCGATCCGGGAACCACGAGAATTTCGCCATCACTGTTTTCTCCGATTATTTCATTCACAACAGGGCGAAGACCAATCCCATATCCGTTAAAAAAGAAAAGATTGAGCGCGGGGTCTTCCAACCTAAGGACCCCATCAAAGTCGTCATCAAAGATGCTGATTCCCGCTTGTTGATCATCCAAATTGATGATTCGAGGAGAAATGTATCCTCCTACCGATGCTATGGAAAAATCATTTAACGAAAGCGAAATAGAAATCTCATCGGGATAGGTTCCACCATTATCAGTCAATTCGAATCGAAAAGAGAGTCGAATTCCATTGTCAAATTCGTCATCCGACCTCAATCGGAATAACAAGTCTGTGAAATCTTCATTGATGCTCGCAGAAATTGGAGGGGAATCATCGGAAAAATCAACGCTGAAAACGGGCTCTCCCGTGAAAGGGTCGAGAATAGACATTTCTCCACTAAGAGGAATTGAGCCATCTGAATTGATCGAAAGTGTCAAATTTCCAGTTTCGAAACGAATCGAATCCAGTCGGTCATCTCCAAAATCAAGACTGTAAATGACGTCTTCCTCAAATGAAACCGTTCCAAAATTAATTAGATCAGAAAGCTTAGAAGCATCTAAAGTATAGACATCATCAACCTGTTGATCATTTAAATCTAGATACTCATCTGCCGAAATGGACTCTAAGGTATCCTGATAAACAAGAGTTAGTACGCCGTCATCTCCGGTAATTACCAAACCTTCATCGTCATACCTATTGATAACTTCTTCGGCAAAAATCGTTGCTTTTGCCAGAGGAACACCAAATTCAGGAGAAATTGAAGAACTAATGTCCTTGACCTCAATTTTCTCCTTTACGCAAGAAGTGAATAGGAATAAAAACAAGAGCGGAAGTACGCTATACTTCATATTATAGATTTAAGGAGCACAAACTTTATGCACTTAACAACGTTTGCTATCAATCAAGACATACGCGAAAAAGGAATAAGTGTTTCTTAATTTCGCAATCCATCAAGGACATATGAAGAGAATATTAGCTTGGGTAGGCTTCACCATGGTCGCCATCGCGACCTCCGCGCAAGTCACTTTTCCCGAAAAGGGCATTTCGTCAAAAGACAATTTACACCACCTGATTAAAGGAGCTACGATTCACCTCGAACCGGGAAAAACAGAGGTAGGTGATCTTTTAATTTACAAGGGAAAAATCCAAGCCATAGGCCTTATAGCTCAGGAAGACATACCTGCGAATACGGTGGTTTACGAACGTTCGGAAAAGTACATCTATCCTTCTTTTATCGAACTCAACTCCGACTATGGTATAGCCAAGTCAGACGATAGGAGTTCAAAGAAAGGACCCCAATACGAACGACAAGAAAATAAAAGTACCTATTGGAATGAGGCCTTTCATCCTGAAGTGAATGCATACGATAGTTTCAAACCGAATAAAAAGGATTCGGAAGGGTTACTGAAAATGGGATTTGGAATAGCGCTAACCCATAATCACGATGGAATAAGTCGCGGAACATCGTCTCTCGTTTTGATTGGTGAGGGCAAGGCCAATGAGATGATGCTCGATGAAAAAGCGGCGCAGCACTTCTCTTTTAGTAAAGGCAGTAGCACCCAAGATTACCCTTCTAGCCTGATGGGCGCAATGGCCCTGATCCGCCAAGCACTTTACGATGCGCAGTGGTATGCCTCGGCGCAGCAGAAAGAAACCAACGTTTCGCTTCAAGCACTACTTGACCAAAAGGATCTTCCTATCATTTTCGAAGCAAAAGAGGCGAATGACTTGATTCGAATTCAGCGAATCGCTGAAGAGTTTGATCTTAAGGTAATCGTTTCAGGTTCGGGCGAGTCGTACCAAGTTTTGAATGAACTCGGCGAGAATATAACAGGAGTCATTTCACCTCTCGATTTTCCCAAGCCATTCGACATGAGCGACCCCGAGCTGAGTCGCTATGTTTCGCAAAGAGACCTTCTGCATTGGAAAAGAGCGCCTTTCAATCCTCGATTCGTTTCAGAGGCAGCTATGCCCCTCACCCTTTCGGCGAATGGAGTTAAAAAGGAAAAAGATTTCTTTAAAAACTTGCGACTGGCCGTTGAAAAAGGCCTTCCGCCAGATGAAGCTTTGGCCTCCCTCACAACAATACCAGCTGAAATATTGGGAGCAGAAAAGGTCGGAAAACTATCTCCCGGCTACCTCGCCAATTTCTTCATTACAGATAAGGAAATTTTTTCTGAAGACTCTCCGAAAGTATTTGAGCATTGGATCAAAGGCAAAAGAAACATCATAACAGAAGTCGATGTGCTCACTTTTGAAGGAAACTACGACTTGAACATAAACGACACCTACTATGAGCTTTCCCTTAAAGGTGAAGAAAAACCAAAAGGCCAGGTATCACTTATTCAAGATACGGATACCCTCACCTCGAAAGTTGAATTTGCCACCCAGGGAAATGAAGTGGTATTGGCTTTTGACGATCCCGAAGGAAAAGGGCGATTCAGATTGTCTGCTACCAGCCTTACGGATAATAGAATTTGGGATGGCCGAGGCATTAACCCTTTCGGAAAAGAGGTGTTGTGGAGCGCTATTCGAACGAAAACTAAATCAGAAACTGAGAAATCAGAGACAGATACAACGGCTACTGATAGCGTTCTCGCACTGCCTGAAATGGTCTACCCATTGACCGCTTACGGTCAAGATTCTCTGCCGGAAGAGAAGTCCATTTTGATTCGCAATGCGACGGTTTGGACATTGGACGAAAATGGTATTTTAGAAAATGCGGATGTTCTCATTTCGGGTGGTAAAATCAAATCAGTCGGCAGGAACTTGTCAGCTCTTCAAGGAATCGTTGACCTAGACACAATCGATGGAACGGGCATGCATATCACCCCGGGAATTATCGACGAGCACAGTCACATCGCCATCACTCGAGGAGTAAACGAAGGCACGCAGTCCAGCACGGCAGAGGTGAGAATTGCCGATGCGGTTTCTCCAAATGACATCAACATCTATCGACAGTTGGCGGGTGGAGTTACTACGGCTCAATTGCTTCACGGCTCAGCCAACCCTATAGGCGGGCAGTCGGCCATCATTAAAATGAGATGGGGAGAAGACATGAACGACATGCTTTTTGCAGAAGCGCCGGGATTCATCAAATTCGCTCTGGGCGAAAACGTGAAGCAATCCAACTGGGGCGATTCGTACAATACACGTTATCCGCAAACGAGAATGGGTGTGGAGCAGTTCTACTACGACTCCTTTTACCGAGCAAAGGAATACGGTCAGCTTAAAAAGCTGAACGAGGCAGGAAAGAAAGCCAAGAAAAAACGCGGACGCAAAAAAGAGGAAACAGAAGAAAAAGAAGCATTTAGAACTGACATTGAGCTGGAAGCGCTGCTTGAAATTCTCAATAGCGAGCGATTCATCACTTGCCATTCGTACGTGCAAAGTGAGATCAATATGCTCATGCACGTTGCCGACAGCATGGGCTTCACGCTGAATACTTTCACTCACATCTTAGAAGGATACAAAGTGGCCGACAAGATGAAGGAACACGGAGCTTCGGCATCTACCTTCAGCGATTGGTGGGCCTACAAATATGAGGTGAAAGATGCCATCCCACACAATGCCTCAATGCTGAATAGAATGGGCGTGACGACGGCCATTAACTCTGATGATGCCGAAATGGGAAGACGACTGAATCAAGAAGCTGCTAAGGGGATTCGCTACGGTGGTATGAGTGAAGAGGATGCCCTGAAAATGGTCACCCTTAATCCTGCAAAAATTCTCCATATTGATGAATACGTTGGGAGCATCACCGAAGGGAAAGATGCAGACATTGTGATTTGGAGCGATCATCCGCTGTCGGTTTATGCTAAGGCGATGAAAACCTTTGTAGATGGCAAAGTTTACTTTGACCGAGACGAAATGGAACTGCGAAAAGTGCGGGATGAAATTGAGCGAAATGAGATTGCCAATGAAATGTCAAAAGCGGCTTCGAACGGCTCCGCTACCCAAAAGCCAAAACGTAAAATGGAAAGATATTACCACTGTGATACGAAAGAATAGAATACTCGCATTGATGGGAATCCTGACCGTTTTATTGGTTCAGGCCCAAGAGGAAAGCCGAAGTGTCATCTTTACAGGTGGTAAAGTTTTCACTGCAACAGGTGAAATTTTCGAAAATGGCGCCGTCGGGGTAAGAGCCGACACCATCGCCTTCGTTGGAAAGGCATCTGATGCCACCTTTTCCGACTACAGTCGAGTGGAAAAATTGGAAGGACGGCACGTCTATCCGGGACTTATCGCGACGAATACAACGTTGGGTTTAACAGAAGTTTTCGCTGTTCGCGCAACCCGAGATTACCGCGAGGTAGGAGATATGAACCCGAACGTACGGAGTATTATCGCCTATAATGCTGAGAGTGACATCACCTCTACGGTGCTGGAAAACGGTGTTCTCTTCGCCCAAATTTGTCCAAGAGGAGGAACCATTAGCGGCACCTCATCCGTAGTTAAACTCAAAGGGTGGAACTGGGAAGATGCCGTGTACGAAATGGACGAAGGCATCCAGATGGATTGGCCGCGAATGTTTAAGCGTAAAGGTGAGCGCGACGATCCTAGGGAATTCGAACCCGACGAAGAATACCAAGCGAGAATCAATGAGTTGAAAAGTTTTTTCGCCTCAGCAAAGGCATACGCTCAAAGCAATTACCCCTTGGAGCGCGACTTGCGTCTAGAGGCCATGAAAGGAATATTTGATGGAAGCAAACGACTCTACATCGAAGCTGATTTCATCAAGGAGATTCGCGAAGTAGTTGCATTCAAACGGGATTTAGAATTAGCAAAAGTCACTATTGTAGGTGGCTATGAGTCAAACCGCGTAGCGGATCTTTTGGCAGAAAACGAGATTAGTGTTCTGGTACGACGTGTTATCAGCTTGCCGAGACTATCGGAGGATCACATCGACGCTCCGTTTCGTTTAGCCGCTCAATTGACGAAAGCCGGAGTTCTTTTCGCTTTTCAAATGGACGGCGATATGGAGCCCATCCAAAACCGAAATTTGGCATTCGCGGCGGGCGTAGCTATTGCAAACGGATTAGCCCCCGAAGATGCTTTGAAGGGATTGACAATCAACGCAGCAAAGATTTTAGGAATTGACAATCGAACAGGCAGTTTAGAAATCGGCAAAAAAGCGAACTTCATCGTGACTGATGGAGACCTATTTGATATTCGCACGGGACGTGTGCACCGTATCTACTTAGACGGTATGCTGATCGATCCCGAAAACCGTCAGAACGACCTCTACCTGAAGTACGCAAGAAAGTATGGTTTGCCAGATGTGGATGGAAAACCTTAATTTTGGGTAAATCCGACAATTATGGCTAAAAGAAATACACCCGAGAAATGGGTTCTCATGACCGAGCTGAATGGTGAGCCATTGCTCCATCATTTCAAGTTATCTAATCTCGGAAATGTAGTACGCATGAAAAAAGGAGAGGGCCCTGAAGAGCCTTTCCACCCGAGGAAAATTCTAGGTTATCAATACATTTCTTTTACGACTCGGAATGGGTCAAGAGAAACCATTTACCTGCATCGCTTAGTAGCTGAGTTTTTCGTAGAGGCCTCAAGTCCCGATGCTGAATTTGTCATTCACATCGATTATTCTCGAGATAACAACCGTTTCGACAACCTTAAATGGGTAAACAAAGTCGAACTTAAAAAACACAGATCCGCCAAAGCAGGTAGGCTTCCGGGAAAAATGACGAGCAGAACCAGGCTTACTGACCCCACCGGGCCTCTTGAAGAAAAGGTAGATACAAAAAGCTACGAGTTGAGAAGGCTCGTGAGCAATGTTGCTAATGTTGTACACTAGCTCAATGGTATACACTACACTCTAAACAGTGTGATTTGGAATCGACAGTTCAGATCGGTTTTCCTAAAGTACGGCCTTTGCGTATTCCTTAGTTTATTAGCATCACGGGCTGCTTTTAGTCAGTCTAATAATTATTGGTCATGGAATAGCAATACCCATTCTACTTTGCTTGCGGGAGCCGTAGTTGGCGGATTATCGGGTCCGAGCTCAATCTTTTACAACCCAGCACTCATCAACCACGAAAATTTACCGTCTCTTTCGGTGAGTGCTAATTTGCTCTCTTGGCAAATTTACAAAGTGGAAAATCTTGCGGGAGACAATCTCGATGCAGAAAGGAGCATTTTCAAGGTTCAGCCTCGCTTCATATCATTCGTCCTACCTACCGAAAATAAACGAATAGGCGTTCAACTTGCGCTGATGTCTCCCAGCTCTGAAAAGGTAGAATATGCAGCACAATATGAAACTGAGCTGGATATCATTCAGCGTACAAATGGGAGAGAAACGTACAACGGTTATATTAGCTACGATCGCCAGTACAATGATACATGGGGAGGCTTGGGATTTTCGTATGAACTAACAGACCGAATGTATTTCGGTAGTAGCATGTTCATCTCATACAAAAGTCTTAATCTGGTCTCGATACAATCTGCTGAGGCCTATCAAGCTTCAGATACTGTATCGATAGCTGACAATCTAGAACCGCGATATATTTCGACAAGTGGCTTTGAAGAGCAACTCTCTTATTGGTATTTCAACGCCATTTTTAAGATTGGTTTTCAATATACATTGGAGAACGATCGATTGAGCCTTGGTCTAAATTTGACCATGCCCGATATCCCGATATACGGTGAAGCTGATGTGCGCAAACGATTTTATCGAAGCAACATTTACGACAATACAACGGATGATTTTGTCAGCAATGAGAATACTCTAGGTGTGCAAGAAAAAAGTAATGTGCGGGTAAAGAGCCCTTTTTCCATTGCCTTTGGTGGGGCCTATTATTTCAAGAAGAAATCGAATGTATTGCTTTTTACCGCGGAATATTTTTCTCCTATAGCGACTTATAACATTGTAGCCTCTAAACAGCAAGCCAATTGGCTTCCCAAGCATGTCGATCAAAACCTGAGAGGACAGTCCTTCATGTCCTATAGTTTTAAAGCCAACCCAGTTACCAATGTGGCTATAGGATACAAGAGCGTACTATCAGATAACCTTTCAATTTTGGCAGGGGTAAGAACAGATTTTACCAATGGGAGTCAGGAAGAATTGCGTTATGTAGATGATAATTATGGAGTCCCTCAAATCAACATGAATAAGTGGCACATTAGCTCGGGACTGCTATTCGAAATATCGCGATTTAAAGTCTTGACGGGGTTGCAGTATACTTATGCAAGAGCGGAAAACGTCTTACAAGCCATCAACTATTCCGATCCGATCGAGTACAACCCGACCACAGACCAATCCTTGGAGGGTGTGAGAAAACGTGATGTTTCAGCTGCATTCAATGAATTAACATTGTTTCTGGGACTGTCAATCACCGGAAATCAATAGGGATACAGAGCTCGATATGCAATATCCTTAATACCGAATACTAATTAAACCTTCTTCCAAAATCGTAGTCAAAAAGTCAAATATCAAACTATGATGAAAAAGACATTTTTAATGATAGCCGTGCTTTTTGGACTAGGTCTAAGCACGTCAGCTCAAGAAGGCGGAAAACGAGAAATGCCAAATGCCGAGCAAATGACAGAGCGAATGAAGACTCAACTCGAACTTACGGACGAGCAGTACAAATCAGTTTATGTAGCCAATGAGGAAATGATCAAAATGATGGAAGAAGCTGGCGGAAGAGACGCAGATCAAGAGACCAAAAACAAGATTAAGAAACTACATATGGCCAAACTAAATGAGATCCTTACGCCTGAGCAAATAGCCAAAATGAAAGATCAAAAACAACAACGGGATCGAAAAAGAAAACACGCTAAAACCAAACAGGTAGAAGAATAAGACCAAACAAAAAGCCGCCGATTAATAATTAGCGGCTTTTTTAATACCCTAATTTTTCACGTACCTTCTCAATAACTGATCGGGCCACTTTTGCGGCCTTCTCTGCCCCAAGTGCCAGTTGATCTTCAATTTCAGAAGGATTCGACATCAGCTGATCGTACTTCTCTCGTTCTTCCCCAAAGCGATCCACGATCAATTCATACAATTCCTGCTTGGCATGTCCATACCCAAAACCACCTGCCTCATACTTTTGACGCATGTCAGCAATTTCCTCCTTCTTAGCCATCGTCTTATAAATATTAAAGACATTGCACTCGTCAGGGTTTTTGGGGTCTTCTACTCCTTTGCTATCCGTAATAATCTTCATCACATTCTTTCGCAGCTTCTTATCCGTCTGGAATATATCGATGAAGTTCCCATAGCTTTTGCTCATTTTCTGCCCGTCAGTGCCCGGAATGTACATGGTTTCTTTTTGCACTCTGGCCTTTGGAACCACCAAGGTCTCTCCGACCAAATGATTGAATGATCCCGCAATGTCCCTGGTCATTTCCAAGTGTTGGAGCTGGTCTTTTCCTACCGGAACGATATCGGCATTGTACAGCAAAATATCTGCAGCCATAAGAACCGGGTAGGTAAACAGACCCGCATTGACATCTGCCAACCGCTCGCTTTTGTCTTTAAAGCTATGTGCATTTGCCAACATTGGAAACGGCGTAAAACAGTTCAAGTACCAGGTAAGCTCTGCCACCTCGGTAACATCGCTTTGACGGTAAAAGGCATTGCGCTCCGTATCCAAGCCGAAGGCAAGCCAAGCTGCGGCTACTGATCGCACGTTAGACTTTCTCAACTCAGCATCTTTGATGGTAGTCAGTGAATGCCAATCTGCGATGAACAAAAAAGCCTCATTACTCCCCTCATTAGCGAGTTCAATGGCGGGCTTGATAGCCCCTAAAATATTTCCCAAGTGGGGAATTCCCGTGCTTTGTATTCCTGTTAAGACTCTAGCCATAATTCGGGCAAATTTAGGGATTTCAAGTTGCTTTAATTTCAGCAAAGCACAACCTTTATTACAAGTTGTAATTCCCTAAATTTGGCGTCATGAATGTGGACAATGCACTGATCGATAAACTCGCCAATCTTTCTAAACTGGAATTTGACGATGCGTCCAAGGAAGGAATCAAGAAAGACCTTACACGGATGCTTGCTTTTGTAGAGCAACTCAACGAATTGAACACGGATGGTGTGGAACCATTAATACATGTAAATGAGGAGACGAATAAGTTTCGTGAAGATGCGGTGACCGAAGAGCTTTCGCAAAAGGAAGCGCTAAAAAATGCACCCGAACATGATGGGTTCTACTTCAAAGTTCCCAAGGTGGTAGAAAATCCAGATGAGAAATAAAAAAAAGTGCAAGCTCTCACCTGCACTTTTAAGCTTTGAAAAAATTTCTTCCTTAGAACTTGATAAAGAATCCCGAGGATACGGCGAATACGTCTTCGGTATTGGCATTATCAAAAATCGGTAAGAGCCCTACCTGACCGAATAAGGTCAATCTTCGGTAACCAACTCTCACGGTTGCATCAACAGCCCATCGATTCAATCCCAGTTCGCCCTTCAATGAAGCCTTATTGTTGTTGCCGTCAAGCGAATATTTTTGCTTGTACATATTCCCAAGCCTCACTTTTCCCACAACTCCTGCCGTGATGTGGAATGACTTTTTCGGATCTAGTGAAGTATTGAATTCCAATAAAAGAGGTATCCCGATGTATTCGGCTCTTAACTTATTCTTGGAAACATTTTTCTCGCCTGTAGGTGAGATTAGCATGCTATCGCCTGCAAAGATCAACTCGTCGGACCCGGAAAACTTGTAGTTGTATATCTGGAAAGTCAATCCCGATACCAATCCAACGTAGTCTTGCGCCAGTCGTACCTTAACTTGTCCAAAATTGACTGCGATATATCTAGAATTAAAAAATCCAGGTTCTAACATTCCTGATGTTGGATCATCTGAAAGGCTTGTACCATAATCCTTATTGAGAATTCCATTTAGACCTATGTCTATTCCGTCCCACCAAGTTAATTGGTATTTAGGGCTATTGCCCCAGTCGTCCCAATCATCGTCGTCGTCATCGTCTATATCTGCTTCAGATTTGCTTACGATCGTGATGTAGGAGTTCTTCAACTCAATCCTAGTGGTATCTGAGTAGGTACTGTCAGGATTCATCGTTCGTACCTGTGCATTTACTTTGCCATCCTTCATGGTGACTTCAATTGTTTCAATGGGCTTAGCCGTCGTGTCAGCCTTTTCCTCTTCTTGAGCAAAAGACGCAATACAAAAGAGAAGAGCTAGTGTGGTTATTATCGTTTTCATGTTCTATGGTTTTCGGTATTTGAAAGTGTGACGGACAGAGGTATTAAAAAGTTACTTTTTGGTGGAATGCGAAACTTTAAAGCCGCGAATTCTAAGGGAATAAGTAAGTCTGTCACCCTCGTCATCCACTTCTTTTTTTAACTCAGAATCCAATGCCTCACCGGCTTTATGTGTGATTCGTTTAGCTACACTCAGCGCCATTTCATCTCGTTCTTGGTCCGATAGATTGAGCTCATCAGCTACACGAGTCTCTGCCATTTCTCCTATAGTTTGATATTCAACTGAGGTAGTTTCAGGAGCGCGATCAGCAAATAAAGGTTCAACTTCATCACGCACCTCCACTATAGAATCCGGAAGTGTGACTTGTTCGTTTACAGGACTTTCGAACTCTAATGATTCTGCGAACTCTAACTCATCCAAGTCCTCTTGAACCTCGGACATCTTGGGTATTGCTTCTCGTTCGATTTCAGGTTCTTCGTTCTCGGCTACAAAAACAGGATCGGGCTCGCGAATCTCCCATTCTTCGAGTTGATACTTCTCGGCTTCAATATCATCGGGAATGGAATCCTCTTTAAACTCTTCCTGCGATTCTGCTGCCTTCAAGGTGTCCGGAGTAGACTGAACGACTTCTCTTTGCGCATATCTCGGATCAGCAGATTCGGGTTGATTGAGCAGAAAAACCAGCGAGGCGCTCAACCCAACTAAAAGTATGATGGCAGCCGCTCGGTAAAAGAGAACCAGTCCTTTCTTTTCTTTTTTCTTAAGCTCATCTTTGAACGGATAGAAAATTCCTTTTGGAGCTTCCAGCTTTAGTTGATCGGCCAGCGCCAAATCCTTTTCGCCTGTCTCGACTCCCGAAGCATAATTCTCCAGTGCTTGATTCTCCTCTCGGGAAAGAATTCCCTCCGTTCGGGCAACCAGAAAATCTTCGTAGTTCGCTGAAGTAATGGGAAGAGAAAGCGGCAATTGATACAGCCCTTCTCGGTCAACCGATTCGGCCGTAGAGGCCAACTTCAACTTTTGCCAAAGCGCATACTCGTCTTTGAATTGATCCTTTGCAAGCAATTCAGCCAAGAGTTTTTTGTCGTACTCATTTGCATTGCCTTCAGCGCACCTGAAGTACAATTGCTCGCGCAATGATTCGTTTTTTGTCAAATCATCGAATGACGGAACTTTCAATTCATTCCAATTGGCAGGATCAGATTCGGGCTCGAGTGAAACGTTTTCAAACTCTTCCAACTCAGAAGCCAAATCAGGATTTTGAGACAGAAAAGCTTGCAACTCAGTATTGAGTTCTTCACTCAAGTTACCCTCGAGGTAATCGAGAAAGAAAGCTTCGTAGTTATGTCGAGTAATTTTTTCCATTAAATCACGGCTTCAATGCTGCCGATGTATTGTTTCAATGCTTTTCGGGCGCGAAAGATGTAAACCTTCACCTGACTTTCAGACATCGATGTAATCTCACCTATTTCTTGGTAGCTATACCCTTCGTAGTCGCGGAGTAATACCACCGATTTTTGCCTTTCGGGCAATGTCTCCAATGCCTCGTGCAAGATTTCATTCAAGTCTGAGTATTGATTGCTATGCGCAAGCTTTTGTGCTTCCACCTCATTGAAGTTTCCCTTTTTCTTATCTCTTCTTATTTGATCAATCATTGTATTGTACCCTGTCGAAAACAGATAGCTCTTTGCTTTTTCTGCATTGACGTCCTCCACCTTCAGCCACATCTTGGCAAAGGCTTCCTGAACCAAGTCGCGGGCTTGTTCTGTATCACGAGTATGCTTGAGCATAAAGCGGTACAGGCCGTCGGCGTGGGCATCAACACATTGGTTATAGTCATCAACCGTCATAGGCTCATCAGAGGGTTACATGGGTGTGACGGACAGGGTATCCGAAAAGTTACTCCATCACCAAAGAAAAAGAAAAAAGAACGGGAAGTGGCTCTTAGTCCAGTTGCAAAACAGCTAAGAACGCTTGCTGCGGAACCTCTACGTTTCCGACTTGGCGCATGCGCTTCTTACCTTTCTTCTGCTTTTCGAGAAGTTTTCGCTTTCGCGTAATGTCACCACCGTAGCATTTCGCCGTAACATCCTTTCTCAAGGCGCGAACTGTTTCACGAGCTATGACTTTAGAGCCAATAGCTGCTTGAACGGCAATCTCAAATTGCTGTCTCGGGATGAGCTCTTTTAGCTTGGCGCAAATCTTCTTGCCTAAATCGTAAGCATTATCGCGGTGAATCAGAGCAGATAAGGCATCAACAGGATCGCCATTTAGCATAATGTCCAGCTTCACCAAATTGCTCACCTTGTAGCCAATCGGATGGTAATCGAAGGAGGCATATCCTTTAGAAATGGTCTTTAATTTATCGTAAAAATCAAAAACGATTTCGCCCAAAGGCAGTTCAAATGTAATCTCAACACGATCAGATGTGAGGTAAACTTGGTTCTTCAGGATTCCACGTTTTTCGATGCAAAGGTTCATCACCTGACCGACAAAATCAGACTTAGTGATAACCTGCGCCTGAATATACGGCTCTTCCACCTTGTCCATATTTGATGGGTCAGGCAATTCAGAGGGGTTATTTACATTAAATGTCCTTCCGTCAGTTGTGGTCGCAATGTAGCCCACGTTAGGTACCGTGGTGATTACGGTCATGTCAAACTCTCGTTCCAATCGTTCTTGTACGATCTCCATGTGGAGCATTCCCAAGAATCCACAGCGGAAGCCAAAACCAAGTGCAGCGGATGACTCAGGTTCATAGACCAAAGAGGCATCGTTCAGCTGGAGTTTTTCCAAAGAAGCGCGAAGCTCTTCGTATTCGTCGGTATCCACCGGATAGATTCCCGCAAAGACCATAGGCTTCACATCCTCGAATCCCTTTACGACCTCTGAGCAAGGATTATTTACCAAGGTAATGGTATCTCCCACTTTCACTTCCTTGGCCTTCTTAATTCCCGATATGATGTAACCTACATCTCCCGCTTTCAACTCCTTTTTCGGGAGCATATTGAGTTTGAGGGTACCGATTTCATCGGCGTAGTATTTTTGCCCTGTGTTGACGAACTTCACCTCATCTCCTTTTTTGATGCTTCCGTTTCTAATGCGGAAATAAGCAATGATTCCTCTGAAAGAGTTGAAAACTGAATCGAAGATCATGGCCTGAAGCGGCGCTTGGGGATCTCCCGTAGGCGCGGGTATGCGATCTATAACTGCTTTCAGAATAGCTTCTACACCCATTCCCGTTTTTCCACTGGCAGGAATTACGTCTTCAGGGCTACAACCAATGAGGTCGACAATCTGGTCGGTTACCTCTTCGGCCATGGCGCTATCGAGGTCCATTTTATTTAGCACAGGAACGATTTCCAAGTCGTGCTCCAGAGCCAAATAAAGGTTGGAAATGGTTTGGGCTTGAATTCCCTGAGTGGCATCAACGATGAGCAAAGCACCCTCGCAAGCAGCAATCGATCGAGATACTTCGTAAGAAAAGTCAACGTGACCCGGAGTGTCAATTAGGTTCAGAACATACTTCTCCCCTTCAAATTCATAATCCATCTGAATCGCATGACTCTTAATGGTAATTCCTCTCTCACGCTCCAAGTCCATATCATCAAGCGTTTGCTCTTGAAGCTCTCGATCGGAGATTGTTCCCGTGAAATGGAGCAATCGGTCAGCGAGAGTGCTCTTGCCGTGATCAATATGAGCGATGATGCAGAAATTTCGGATGTTCTTCATACCTTATAAAATCGAGTGCGAAAATACGCTTTTTGGCTTGTAATGTCCTAAGGAAAAAGCAAAGCGGAAACTTCTTCAATTCGATTTTTCCAGCTGTTGAGATTTTGATATGGGCGAAATTATAACCGAGTGAAGAAGTTCATACAGCTGAAATGCCACCAAATGCAACATCTATCTTCCTATATTTGCGATTCTGTGGCAACGCAATTCAACTAATTTACGTCAAGTCATTATGAAAACCTTATTCACCCTTTTGATCTTAGCTGTAAGTCTAAGTACTATGGGTCAATCGCAATTTGACCCGAGACTTTTGTCAAGATATTCCGAAGAAAGAATCGCAGAACTCAGCGAAAAGCAGCCTTCCACCATTGAGTATTGGACTTATTACCTCGACCACAGCTACATGATTTTAGATGGCGAGGCTACTGGAAAAACATTGGACACCAACGAGGAAGTTAAAATTAAGAGTATTGGTGACTTCAATATTTTGGCGCTGGGAATTCATATGGACGGCAAACGTCAAAAGGCTTTTCGCATCAAAGGCACCAATCAATATTTGATCCTCAAGTCGAGTGATCAATTCAGCAAAGAGTTTTCGAGAAACCGTGTTTCTAAATAACTATGAAATCCCACTCAATGAATGTTTGTTCTAAACTAGTACTTGCTGTACTTTTTATTTTTTCAACGGCCATTGCCGTTGCTCAGGAGCCAATCCCTATATCGGATGAAGGAACCATCGAAATTACCAATTGCGATAATACCTTAATAATTACAGATAGTAATGATGGTGAGGACGGTAATTATTTGCCTGGTGAAATCTACCAAATGACGATTTGCACCAATACCGTATTGGGAGATCCAATTCAAATCGCCGTACTTCCGCAGCAAAACGCCAATGACACGATCAATTTGTGGGGGGTAGATGGAACCAGCACACTGACGGTTTATGAAGGAACCGGGACAGGTGGAACTCAATTAGGAATGTTCAACACTGTCACTCATCCTGATGGATTCTTCTTGCAAGTTGATGTGAATTGTATCACTTTGGTATGGGAATCAGGAGAAGATATCTCTTTCCCAGGTTTTGTTGCCCAAGTAAACTGCCTACAGGAATTGCAGCCATTTAATGTTTCTGTTTTTATTGATCCTCCGTTTGGATTATCGACAGATACATTTCCTGATATAGGTCCGAATGAAAATGTCATTACATTCTGTTTTGGTGATACCCTGACTTTTACAGCGAACCCTTCATTTCCTTTATCTAATGCTGAAGGAAGTGGCTACGAGCAGCTCGCCGAAGAATGCACGTACACTTGGGACATGGGTAATGGTGATGTTTTTGAAGGTATTGGACTGAATACTCTTACTTACGGATTTCCTGATCCCGGAGGATATTTTGCTACTCTTACCATTACAGATGTGATGGGTCAAGAAGAGACCTACGATGCCTATTTTTTGATGGCTCCAAGACCAATATTCTCAAATATCGTATTTGGTGACACGCTCTGTTTAGGTGATACTACTATTATCACCGGAGGGATTCTCTTTCCTGACACAGTGGGTGTGAGTCCAAGCACAAGTGCGGTGCAACCGAACTACAACTTTACTGACAGTAGATATCTGCCGGACATCACGACTGCGAATGAGATCTATTCAACAACAATAGAAATTGAAGGGTACTTAGACGATCCCATTATCATGAATCCTGGAGATTTCGTTAATGTCTGTCTCAATATGGAGCATACCTATCTCGGTGACCTGGAAGCTTGGTTGACTTGTCCCAATGGCCAAACAGCTGCGCTATTCCAGGGTTTTGGAGGGGAAGGAGTTTTCCCAGGACCCGGATTCGGCGGAGGTGGAACTTACTTAGGTGACGCCAATGATGGGCCCGAAGAAGATGAAGGTATTGGCTTTGACTATTGTTTTGCAGACGATGGACCATTGCTAACAATGGGAGAAGAATTCGCGGCTGGAAATACAGTCCCTGTTAGTACCTTCCAAGCTGGAAATGCAATGGTGGCAGGAACTTATACTCCTGAGCAAAACTTCGAAACGGCCTTTAATGGCTGTCCGCTAAATGGAGACTGGACACTGAATATTGCAGACAATCTTGGAGCGGATGACGGTTACATCTTCGAATGGAGTATGGAATTTGGCCCTGACTTTGAACTTGACACCATTTATTACACACCCGACATTATTGATGCGTATTGGTTGGAAGATGAGGACATTGTCTTCAACTCGGATACTAGCGTTACTATAGTTCCTCAATCACCTGGAAACAATACTTATACTTTCGTTGCTGAAGATAGCTTTGGCTGCATCCACGATACGACCTTCTCTGTGTACGTGCGCCCACTACCCGTTTTCAATAGCAATATTGCTTGTTTCTTGATTGATTCACTCAATCCAAATAATGACCCTGCGGGAGGAGTATACGAAGTTCTCGAAACACCAACTCAAACGGCTGAGCTCATCTTCTCTGAAGAAAACGAATTTGGATTTACCACGATTAATGCGACTGAATACGGGATTTACACAATAGAATTCACAGAAAATAATTGTGGATATACTGATCAAGCCGAAATTGACTTCAGACCTGTTCCGATGATAGAACCGTTCTTCGAAGATACCGTTCTTTGTGGCGGATCCAGCATTGTTTACGAGGCAGGACCACAGGAGGCAAATTCGGGGAACTTCTTCATCAATTGGACACAGGACGGAAATACGTACAACACGACCGACTACAGCACCACCGTTAGCACATCAGGAGAAATCATACTGACAATTACCGGCGTCTGTGGAATTGCAGCAGACACTTCTAACATAACTGCTATTGAAGTAAACTTCGAGGGTGATACGATTTGCGGACTAATTCCGCGATTCAAAGCCGTAGAGGTCGTTCCTGAAAGTGTTGGAGGTTCGTGGTCTGCCGACGATGACGGAATTATTTTTTCTGCTCCTGATGCCATCGTTACCGAAATTATCGCTCCTGACTTCGGAGACTACCTCATTACATATACTGATGTAAGGTGTCCGAATGATGCCGTAACCCGAAATATGAAGTGGTATCAGCAACCGGACTTGACTATTCTACCTGAGAACCCCATTTTTTGTTTTGAAGATGATTCTCTCAATCTAACTGCGGTGTTGCAAGGAGAAGGCAATGGAACGTACTTCTGGGAACTCACTTCAGTGAACCCGGGAGTTGTAACTCCTCCTACTGACGTTGACTTTGATCAATTCCAAAGCTTTCCGCCACCGGCGTTTGAGCCGGCACAAGCTTATATAGCTTCTGTAGCTACTGCTGATGCATTTGGCCGATGCCCTGAATTAGGCAGAGACACCTTGATTTTTACGCCCCTGGCCTGCCAATACAACATTCCTAACATCATTACTCCAAACGGTGACGGTTTGAATGATTTGTTCGCCATTCAATACATCGAGTTTTTCCCTGGCGCATCATTGGCTGTGTTCAATCGTTGGGGTCAAGAGGTGTTCTCAAGTTCTTCGTATGATCAGTATCAAGCTGAAAATCAAGGGTGGGACCCTGAAGATCTTCCGGGAGGGGTTTATTTCTATGAATTGAAGCTACCAACTCTCGACAGGGTTGAATCAGGAAATGTCACCATAATTACTGAGCAAGGCAGCGAACAATAATCCTTTCAATTTATTATAGTAGAAGACAAGCCCGTTTATCGGGCTTGTCTTTTATATTAGCCCCCTAAATATTCGGAGCGTGAAAGTTACTGATCATCTTAAGCGAGCGAAGAGCACCGTATTCTCATTCGAAATATTGCCTCCTCTTAAAGGAAAAGGCATTGAAGACATTTATAGAGGAATAGATCCATTGATGGATTTCAAGCCCCCTTTTATCAATGTAACCTACCACCGCGAGGAGTACATATACAAGAAGTTTCCGAACGATATGCTCAAAAAGGTGAGCATCAGAAAAAGACCCGGAACCGTTGGGATATGTGCTGCAATTATCAATAGATATGATATTGACGCTGTGCCTCATCTGATATGCGGTGGATTCACAAAAGAAGAGACGGAAAACGCATTAATTGACCTTCACTTTCTGGGTGTAGACAACGTTTTGGCTTTGAGGGGAGACCCTATTAAAAGCGAGAATAATTTTGTCGCTGAAGAGCTCGGTCATCAGTATGCTGAAGAACTGATCAATCAGATTGCCCGTTTAAATCAGGGTAATTATCTCCACGAAGAGAGTGAGAACAGCGGAAAGACCAACTTCTGCATAGGTGCAGCCGGTTATCCCGAGAAGCACTATGAGTCGATGAGTATCAAAACTGATTTGAAGTATCTAAAGGAAAAAGTAGATGCCGGTGCCGAATACATCACCACTCAAATGTTTTTTGATAACCAAAAGTTTTTCGACTTTGAAAAGCGCTGCCGCGAGATGGGCATCACGGTTCCCATCATTCCTGGGCTCAAGCCTATTACTTCTTTGCGCCATATTCAGTTCTTGCCAAAGACTTTCTTTATAGACTTCCCTGATGATTTGGCAGATCAGTTGATGGATTGCAAAACAAATGATCAAGTCAAAAAAGTAGGCGTAGAATGGGCTATTAAGCAAAGCCAAGGACTTGTGGAACACGGTGTCCCTTGCCTGCATTACTACACAATGGGAAAATCTGAAGCTGTTAAAGAGATTGCCTCAGAGGTATTCTAATTGGTTTTTGGCTCGCGTCTCATCATCTCTCTGACGTACTTTCCAATGATGTCAAACTCAAGATTCACCGTTTCTCCAATGGTGAAGTTTTTGAAATTGGTATGTTCGTAGGTATAAGGAATGATAGCCACCGAAAATCCAGTCGGTGAGCTATCCACAACGGTGAGACTCACACCATTGATGGTAATGGAGCCTTTCGAAACGGTCATAAAATCAATGCTCTCTTCGTGTTCAAAAAAGAATCTCCAGCTTCCGTCTTCTTCGTAAATTTCCGTCACCTTCCCCGTGGTATCCACGTGGCCTTGAACAATATGCCCATCAAATCTTCCCGTCATCGGCATACATCTCTCCAGATTAATTTGCGTTCCCACTTTCCAGTTACCAAGACTTGTTTTTCTCAATGTCTCAGCTATTGCTGTAACGACATGAGCGCTCTCAGATAGATCTACTACAGTCAGGCAGACGCCATCATGAGCTATACTTTGATCGATCTTAAGATCGTCACTGACATTTGACTTTATTGTGAAGTGGATATTCTGTCCTTCTTGCGCAATTGATCTAACTGCGCCCATTGTTTCGATAATTCCTGTGAACATGTCGGGGTTAATCTAGGGTGTTTCCTTTCTCGGCAAAGATGGTAATGTAGCCGGAAAGATCAATCGGTTCTATACCTGTGAGTCTTTGGGTAAATACCCGACAAACATAGAAGTAAGTACCGTCAGTAACCACCCCATCGCCCTGAATGTTTTCACCATTCCAAAGAATTTGCGGATCAGTAGATTCGAAGACTATACCACCCCAACGGTTGAATACGGAAAACTCTACCGAATCTATAGCCCTTATCGGGAAAGGGATTAGAAGATCGTTTCTCCCATCGCCGTTTGGAGTGAATACATTCGGAAAAGCATATTCAGGACAATTATCAAAGCAAACGATATTGCTAAACTCACTTTCATTTTGAATAAAGCTCCCGTCAGGCCATTCAGATAATGAGTCTAATGCGGTGATGGCATAGCAGCCCGAAATTGAATTCTCTTGAACCAAGTCTCTGAAAAGTGTCGTCGAAAATTCACCTTGGAAGGATTCCAGTAGTTCAAGATTCCCCCCTTCAGTAGCTGAGTAATAGACGTTATACCCAGTTACATCGTCCGTATCCTCGCATTCTACATTCGGATTGGTCCACTCCAAATCCACAAAGAGATCAACACAATCAGCATCACCGAAAAGCTCAGGTGGACAGGGTGGATTCCGATCATAAGGTGCGGAGCAAGTCCTTTGAGAAAAATTGATCAATGTGTCATTCTCCAAATCTGCAAAATAAGACCCTTTCGCCACCAAGTAGTAACAATACTCACGATTGTTGCGCAAATTCAGGTCCAAATACCCCACTGTATCGATGGTAGCGAGAAGTTCAAAATCGGCCTCACCATCGGCTCTTCTGTAGATATCATATTCAAAATTGAGCCAAGGGTTTTCTTCGCGCCACGTGACTTCAATTTGATTGTCATTCGGAATCAGCGTTAGAAAAATACTCGAAGCCAAATTTGAGCGAGCTGCAAATTCACCATTGCTATACAACTCCACTCTGTAAGTATTTGCGGTATCGACGGTATTGGTAAAAGGAGGAGGGGTAAAACTCGTTTGCAAATCGTCCAAATTACTTTCAATGGGCGATTCAAAAATCACATCTTCAGCCATTTCATATCCTGCCGAGCGTAACAACCTGTATTGATATGGCCCTGGAAAAACATCGAGATCCAGATCAATAGGATTTCTCCAACTTACAGTATCAACCCCTGCAATAGCAGTGACACCCACACTATTTTTCTTAATGATCGGGATTCCAAAAATAATCTCCGCACAAGCTTCATTGCTGGCATAACTCTCTGCGCCATCGGGAAAACAAGCCACGACCATGTAGCAATTCTGTCTACCAAAAAGGACTTCGTCATCGTCTAAAAAAGAGGTGCTGTTTAGACCTAACGTAGTATCAATCAAAGTGAACCCGGTGTATTCAGGAACACCTGTTTCACATTGACCGGGCTCAAAGCCAAAAGAACCAACGCGTCGATAAATCTTGTATCCGATCGCCTCGCTGCAGGGCGATGGCTCCCAATTGAGCTGTATGGAACTACCCAAGGCTTCCGCTTGCAGGTTTTCAGGAGCAGGCGCCACCACGGTAATATTCATTGTTGTGATATCTACAAGAGGCACACCCGGACCATTATCAGTCACCTGAAAGGTCACTTGATATGGCTGCAACCGCACATTTTGACACTCCGTGTCCCAAGAGAACTCTGCTTGCACAGGAGGCATCATCCCATCTTGGTCAAGCGTCGCCTCATTTTCGACTTCAAACGGCAGCCCGAAAGCAGCTATCTCCAAATTAGAACCTTCCGGATCAGTGGCTGTAATTTCAAAACTCAGGTTTTGACCGGCCTCTATGCAGGTATCAGGTATGAAGCCAATCTCGGGAGGAAGATTGGCACAGTCGTCAACGACTATCTGCATATCGCGCATTACCTGTCCTAACCTCACACCGTTTCTCCATTCTTCTACTATGAAAGCAATATTGTACTCTCCGTTTCGCTGCGGTGATTCCCAAACAATCGTTCCTGTTAGAGGATCAATACTAATGTTGTTGGTAGGATCCGGAGACCCGGCTATTGCGTCTATCTCGTCCGGATAAACAAAAAAACCTAATTCAAATGGTTCACAACCCGCACCCATACTTGGAACCAATTTGAATGACAAACTGTCGCCATCTGTATCAACTGCCCCGGGATTATACACCCAAGGCTGAAACTTACAGGCGTCTTGAAGAGGGAGGTTAGTGAATCGAACGGAATTATTGGCCGCGAAGGCTGCTGATATTCTCAGCTGTGTTTGGATAGCAAAAACAACAAAAAGGGAATTTCCATTATCGATATTGAGGATACCCCCGTTTCTATTCGGGTCAGTTATGCAAATATCATATTCTCCCGAGCCTGGAAAAGTGTGCTGCTTGATATAAACATTCTCTTGCGAGTCCCTGTCCGGAAATGAATTGATTTGTATTCGCTCCAAGCTATCAGCAGGACTTCCATCACCCCACACAATTGGCAACCAAGGCCTGTCTGCAGGTGCAGAGGTTTTCGTGTAAGTGTAAACTGTAAACTCGTAAGTATTTCCTGAAACATGTCTGTATGTAATCTCCCCTGCCCTATTATGGGTTGCATTCGCAAGGAGCGAAAACAGCATGACAACGAGTACAAAAAGAATTCTTTTCAATTCCTGAAAATTCAATGATCTAAAAGTAGCAAAAGAAGAACGAAATTAAACCTTCGTCTATTCTCTAATATCAAAAATTACGCCCGGTTCACTCAACTTATGATCAATTGGAAAAAGTTAGTTTTGTGTTCCCAAAAAGAAATGAATGCCTCCGATCTATAAAAAGCTAAAAAACTTATCCGGCAAAAGTCCTATTTGCTTTTTAGGAACAACACTTCCCAAGAGCGTAGCCGATAGTATTACAAATGATGGTGAAAAGTCCCTAAAGGCCGGGTTCCATAAAGGTCAAAAAGTAAGAACCATCTCTGATGGGGATCTTTTTCTGATCCAAGGAGCTCCTTTAGAATCCGGGAAAAATAAATCCGAACAACTGCGTCAATTCGGAGCATCCGTGTGGGAAGAATTATCCAGACAAAGGTTGAAGGATGTTGAGCTGGCAGGCGAAGGCGCCTCTTTCGTTGCCCTTGGTATAGCTCTTAAAGATTACCGATTTGAGATCTACAAAAAAGAAGGTAACCCCTACTCATTGGAGAGAATTTCGATTCTATTCGCTTCCAATGAAGAGATAAAAGAGTTGAGTGGCCTAACGGAAGCCATATTCTTCTCACGAGACTTGGTCAATGAACCAGCCAATATTCTCACGGCAAAAGAACTCGCCCAGCGCATTGTCAATGCCGGGAAAAGGGTTGGATACAGCGTTGAAGTATTAGGAAAGGCTCGTATCAAATCGCTCAAAATGGGTGGTTTACTTAGCGTAAATCAAGGTAGCACGAAAGAACCGACTTTCTCTATTATCGAGTACAAACCCAAAAATGCTGTCAACGACAAACCGATAGTTTTAGTCGGTAAAGGAATCGTTTATGATACCGGAGGTTTAAGTTTGAAGCCCACGGCCAATTCAATGGATATCATGAAATGTGACATGGGCGGAGCCGCAGCAGTAGCCGGAGCTATTCATGCAAGTGCATTAAATAACTTGCCTCTTCATATTATCGGGCTGATTCCAGCTACAGATAACCAACCCGGACCAGACGCTTACGGACCCGGCGACGTTATTACCATGTATGACGGAACTCAAGTTGAGGTGATGAATACCGATGCTGAAGGTCGCCTGGTGATGGCCGATGCTTTGGCTTATGCCAAGCAGTACCATCCATCTCTTGTAATGGATTTGGCTACGTTGACAGGATCCTCAATGCGCGCCATTGGAAATTATGCCGCCGCGACTATGGGAACAGCCGATGAAAAAACCAAAAAGATTTTGATCAATGCGGGTTTCGATTCAAACGAACGTTTGGTTGAATTTCCACTTTGGGATGATTATGAAACGGACTTACACAGCGATATAGCAGATACTCGAAATTTGGGACCATCTCCTATGGCCGACGTTATCATAGCGGGCAAGTTTCTGCAAAAATTTACTGACTATCCTTGGATGCACCTCGACATAGCCGGGCCTGCTTTTCTTCCCTCCTCAAGGGGATATTTGCCTAAAGGGGCAACTGGTTTCGGAGTGCATTTACTTTATGAATTCTTCAAAAAACTGAGCGCATGAGTACTGAAAAAATACGCGTAGGTATTACGCTCGGAGATATGAACGGGATCGGTCCCGAAATTATCCTGAAGACAGTATCTGACAATAGACTTGCACAAGATTTAACTATAGTAGTTTATGGTTCAAATCGAGTGCTCAATACCTATAAAAAAGAATTGGAAATAGAGCAGTTTTCCTTTCACGGAATTAAAGATGCTGCGGATGCCATTCCCAAAAAAGTGAATCTCGTTTCTCTTACAAAACAAGAGCTACCTGTCTCTCCGGGCGAAGTGACGGAAATAGCAGGTAAGCTTGCATTCATGTCCTTGGAAGCTGCGGTAAAAGATCTGGCGGGAAATAAACTGGATGTTTTGATCACATCTCCCATCAACAAGAAGAATATTCAGCAAAAGGGGTTTGACTTTCCCGGTCACACAGAATACTTAGCCAAATACAGCAATGTAGACCAAGCCTTGATGCTGATGTGCTCCGAAAATCTTCGTGTTGGTGTGGTAACCGGACATATCCCTTTGAAAGAAGTAAGCGAAAAGGTGACGAAAGAGCAGATTGTTGCGAAGCTTCTGGCTATGGACAAGTCTTTGAGAGTCGACTTCACCTTACAGAAACCAAAAATTGCCGTTTTGGGCCTCAATCCTCATGCGGGAGATAATGGCTTGCTGGGCATGGAGGAAAAAGATGTGATTACTCCAGCCATCAACGAAGCAAATGAACAAGGCGTTTTTGCTTTCGGTCCTTATCCGGCTGATGGCTTTTTTGCCGGTAGCTCCTTCAAAAAGTTTGATGCTGTACTTGCCATGTATCACGATCAAGGTTTGATTCCTTTCAAATCTATTGCGGGAGAATACGGTGTGAACTACACAGCCGGACTGCCAATTGTACGCACTTCCCCTTCTCACGGAACTGCCTACGACATAGCTGGAAAAGGCGTAGCCAGCGAGCAAAGCTTCAGGCAAGCCATTTATATGGCATGCGACATATACAGAAACAGGACTGAAAACAGACAGCTCGCTGCAAATGCTCTGGAAGTGAGTAAAAAAGAATAGTCATTCTCCTTTTTTGTTTATTCAAAATTTATCTACCTTTGCCGCCCCTCTATGGGAAAGGTCATGAAGGAGTACGTAATACCCATTTACGGTTTAAAGCCGGGGATTCATAATTACGAATTTGAATTGAACCGATCGTTCTTTGAATCCTTCGATAGTGAACTGCTTGATAATCCGAATATTCGGGTTAAGCTATTACTTGAGAAGACATCAAACATGATCATACTTAATTTCACCGCCGATGGCACAGGTGAAGTTCCGTGTGATCGCTGCGGCGACACGATGGAGTTACATCTTGAGTGTGCCGATAAGGTAATTGTAAAGTACGGCGAAGAAAAACCAGCGGATATCGATGATATCATCGTTTTGTTGCCCAACGAGCATGAACTGGATGTCTCAGATCGAATTTACGAGATGTTTGTTTTGAATATGCCTCTCAAATCGACTCACGAATCACTAGAAGATTGCGACCAAGATGCACTCAGCAGATTGAGCGGAAATGAAGGAAACGAAGATGACGACATAGACCCACGATGGGAAGCATTAAAAAAATTGAAGTAATAAAAACAAGGCGAAATGGCACATCCTAAACGGAAAATCTCCAAAACGAGAAGAGACAAGCGCAGAACTCACTACAAAACATCTGCCCCAACTTTGGCGGTTGATAAGACCACAGGTGAAGCTCACGTTTATCACCGCGCTCACTGGTACGAAGGCAAATTGTACTACAAGGGCCAAGTAGTTATGGAGAAAGCGGAAGCTTAAGCCTAAACAACAATATTGAATTAAATCAGCTCGAATGGGCTGATTTTTTTCGTTATTACCCCTCCCATTAGCCGCAACGCAGAGCAGGTCGATAAGTTTTCTAACTTTGGCGAATTGTAAATTTTAGCTGCAACCCTTATGAGCAATACAAAGGCTGCAATTACTGCCGTATCAGGTTACGTTCCGGAAGATAGGCTGACGAACGCTGACTTGGAAAAAATGGTCGATACCAACGATGAATGGATCAAGACCAGAACGGGAATTGAAGAAAGACGAATTCTAAAAGATCCTACCAAAGCCACCAGCGACTTGGGAGCGGAAGCAGTAAATCGACTCCTAGAAAAAAGTGGAGTCGCACCTGAAGAAGTTGATCTTTTAATCTGTGCAACTGCGACACCTGATCACCTTTTTCCATCTACAGCAAATATTATTTCAGATAAATGTGGACTCGTCAATGCCTGGTCATATGACCTCATGGCTGCATGCAGTGGATTCATCTATGCATTATCAACAGCTTCCCAATTCATTGAAACAGGGAAATACAAAAAGGTAGTCGTCGTAGGAGCCGACAAGATGAGTTCGATAATCGATTACGAAGATCGCGCTACATGCATCATTTTTGGTGATGGCGCAGGTGCTGTCATGGTTGAGCCAAGCGATGAAGGTTTGGGAGTTCAAGACTCGATTCTTCACAGTGACGGAAGCGGCAGAGAATTTTTGCACCAAAAAGCGGGTGGCTCACTTAACCCTGCTTCTATCAAAACAGTTGAAAATAAGGAACACTTTGTTTTTCAAGAAGGGAAAACGGTTTTCAAATTCGCGGTGAGCAAAATGGCTGATGTCGCTGAAGAGATCATGAAGCGCAATGAGTTAGAAAGTGATGACGTGAGTTGGTTGGTTCCTCATCAAGCAAATTTGCGCATCATCGATGCAACAGCTCGCAGAATGGGTGTTGATAATTCCAAAGTGATGATCAACATTCAGAAGTATGGAAATACTACCAACGGCACCATCCCACTTTGCCTTTGGGAATGGGAGAATAAATTGAAAAAAGGAGACAATATTATATTAGCCGCCTTTGGTGGTGGCTTTACTTGGGGGTCGGTTTACCTAAAATGGGCATACGACTCTAACTAATCAAACATTTTTATCTTTAGCAAAACAACAGTTTGACCAATGAAACTTACTGAAATTCAAGATTTGATCAAATTCGTATCTCGCTCAGGCGTTACGGAAGTAGAAATTGAGCAGTCCAATTTTAAGATCACCATAAAATCTGACCCTACGAAGAAGAGAGGAAAAGGAGCAACTGCGCAAGCAGATGCTTTTGTGCAGCCTCAAATGCCCATGGCAATGCCTCAAATGATGGCAGCGCCTCAACAAATGGTGCAGCCTCAAGCAGCTCCCTCACCAGCCCCGGCGACGCCTAGTGCACCGAAGGAAGAAAAGGCAGACGATAACTCCAACTACATTACCGTTAAGTCCCCTATGATCGGTACTTTCTATCGGTCTTCCAGTCCGGACAAGGATGCATTCATCTCTGTAGGTGATGACGTAAAGAAAGGAAAAGTGGTTTGTATCATCGAAGCCATGAAACTCTTCAATGAAATTGAAGCTGAAGTAGAAGGAAAAGTAGTAAAAGTCCTAGTAGACGATGCTACTCCCGTAGAATATGATCAACCTCTATTCTTGATCGATCCGTCTTAATCAAACCGAAACTTATGTTTAAGAAGATCCTGATTGCCAATCGAGGTGAAATAGCCTTGAGGGTGATACGTACTTGTAAAGAAATGGGCATCAAAACGGTGGCCGTTTACAGTAAGGCAGATGCGGATAGCCTGCCGGTTAGATTTGCTGACGAGGCCGTTTGCATAGGCCCTGCTCCCAGTTCTGAATCTTACCTGAAGATCCCTAATATCATCGCTGCAGCGGAAATCACCAATGCCGATGCTATCCATCCCGGCTATGGCTTCCTTTCGGAGAATGCCAAGTTCTCGCGGATTTGTGGAGAAAATGGTATCAAGTTCATCGGGGCAACCCCTGAACAGATTGAAGGGATGGGAGACAAAGCAACAGCTAAATCCACAATGTTGGCAGCGGGAGTACCTTGCGTACCCGGTTCTGAAGGCCTCCTGAAAGATGGAAATCACGCCCGCAAAATGGCCAAAGAAATTGGCCTTCCGGTAATGATGAAAGCCACTGCCGGAGGCGGTGGAAAAGGAATGCGTGTTGTTTGGAAAGAAGAAGAAATTCAAAAGCATTTTGAGGATATCCAGAGAGAGGCCTCAGCTGCATTTGGTAACGACGGTATCTACATGGAGAAATTCATCGAAGAACCGCGCCATATCGAGATTCAAGTAGCAGGTGACCAGTTCGGTACTTTCTGCCACATGAGCGAGCGGGACTGCTCGATTCAGCGTAGGCACCAAAAGTTAGTAGAAGAAACACCTTCGCCGTTTATGACAAAGGCTCTTCGAAAAAAAATGGGAGAAGCCGCCATCAAAGCTGCAGCTGCTGTAAACTACGAAGGAGTCGGAACGGTTGAATTCTTGGTAGACAAGCACCGCAACTTCTATTTTATGGAAATGAACACCCGAATTCAGGTGGAGCATACCATTACGGAAGAAGTGATCAATTTTGACCTTATCAAGGAGCAAATCAAAATTGCGGCAGGAGTGCCAATCAGCGGGCATAATTATGAACCCAAGATGCATTCATTCCAATGCCGGATAAACGCAGAAGATCCTTTTAATGATTTCAGGCCTTCACCAGGAAGGGTGATGGATTATCATTCTCCCGGAGGTCATGGAGTACGAATTGACACGCATGTGTATTCGGGCTATACCATTCCGCCGAATTATGACTCGATGGTTTCAAAATTGATCGTAGTGGCACAGACTCGTGAAGAGGCTATTAAGAAAATGCACCGCGCTTTGAGCGAATACATCATTGAAGGGGTGAAAACCACCATTCCTTTCCATATTCAACTCTTCGAAGATGAGAACTTCAAGAAAGGAAATTTCACAACGAAGTTTTTGGAAGACTTTAAAATAAAACCGGTTTAGGTTTTAAATCTGATTGGAAAAAGGAAAGGGCATCTGTTGTAGAAACAGGTGCCCTTTTTCATTTTAAGTCTTTTAGCAAACTACCCCGCTGAAACCTTATTCAGCTTTTGCAGCTTTTCAGCGAGCATTTCTTCAGCCGTAGCGGCAATATCATCCACATTAAAACCAGCTTCGGTGTAGAGTTGATCTTGGCTTCCATGTTCGAACCATTTGTCTTCAATACCCAGGCGTTTCACTTTGGCGGAATAACCGTGGTCTACCATAAATTCCAGCACCGCACTTCCTAGTCCACCCATCAAACAGCCGTCTTCTACAGTGATGACTTTGTCGAACTTGGAGAATACTTCATGGAGTAAAATCTCGTCGAGTGGCTTTACGAAACGCATATCGTAGACGGCCACATCAAGTCCTTCTTTTTCGAGTTTCTCAGCGGCGCTCACGGCAAAGTTACCCGGATGCCCTATACTCAAAATAGCCAGGTCACTTCCATTCTTCACACGGCGACCCGTTCCGATCTTAATTTCTTTAAACGGCGTTTTCCAATCGGTCATCACTCCTTGTCCACGCGGATAGCGAATGCTAAACGGGCCGTGCTCTTTCATTTGGGCGGTGTACATGATATTCCGCAATTCGCTCTCGTTCATCGGAGCGCTTACAATCATATTTGGAATAGCTCGGAAATAAGCCAAATCGTATGAACCATGATGGGTCGGCCCATCGGCTCCAGCAAATCCTGCTCTGTCCAAACAGAATACCACGTTCAGATTCTGCAGAGCCACATCGTGCACCACTTGATCGTAAGCACGCTGCATAAAGCTGGAGTAGATATTGCAAAAAGGAATCATTCCCTGAGTTGCCAATCCTGCCGAAAATGTAACCGCGTGTTGCTCGGCGATTCCAACGTCAAAAGCGCGATCGGGCATGGCTTCCATCATTATTTTCAAAGAAGAACCCGAAGGCATTGCGGGAGTAATCCCAACTATCTTATCATTCTTCTCGGCAAGCTCCACAATGCTATGTCCGAATACATCTTGGTACTTCGGTGGCTGAGGACTTTTCGGAACGACTTTAATGATTTCTCCAGTCTCCTTATTGAAGAGTCCGGGCGCATGCCAAACAGTCGGCGAGCCTTTCTCAGAGTGCTCGTAGCCTTTTCCTTTTACCGTAAGGGCATGAAGAATTTTCGGGCCGGGAATGTCTTTCAAATCTTCCATCACCTTTACCAAGTGATTTACATCGTGCCCGTCTACCGGGCCGAAGTAGCGAAAGTTGAGAGACTCAAACATATTGCTCTGCTTGAGCAAAGAAGACTTTACCGCGTGCTCTACTTTTTGGGCAATGGCCTGAGCATTTGGCCCAAACTTCGAAATCTTACCCAATAACTGCCATACCTCATCCTTCACCTTGTTGTAAGTGTGAGAAGTGGTGATGTCAGTCAAATATTCTTTTAATGCGCCCACGTTGGGGTCGATCGACATGCAATTGTCATTGAGAACCACCAAGAGGTTGGTATCCTCTACTCCACCGTGATTGAGTCCTTCAAAAGCCAAACCTGCCGTCATCGATCCATCACCAATAACTGCAATGTGCTGTCTGTCAAATTCGCCTTTTAGCCTGCTAGCTACCGCCATTCCCAAAGCTCCCGAAATAGATGTAGACGAGTGCCCTACGCCAAATGTGTCATACTCACTTTCTGATCTTTTAGGGAAACCACTGAGACCTCCGTACTTTCTATTGGTATGAAAATTCTTTCTACGACCTGTCAATAATTTATGGCCGTAGGCCTGGTGCCCCACATCCCAGACCAATTGATCGTAAGGCGTGTTGAATACATAATGAAGCGCCACCGTGAGCTCTACAACGCCAAGACTCGCACCGAAGTGACCACCTTTGGTTGATACGACATCGATGATGTAATCGCGAAGTTGAGCGCTAAACTCTTCGAGTTCTTGCTCCTTGATTTTTGAACGTAAGTCAGCGGGAATTTCGACTTGGTCGAGAAGATGACCTGCTTTATATTCACTCATAGAGTCGGCATTAGTAGGCAATTAACAAAAGTAAAAAATAAATGTTGCTAAGAACTCTAGAAATAAGCTACTCAGACCGGTTCCTCACTGATTAAAAAATGCAAAAAAAAAGGAAAGCCGTTTGAGACTTTCCCTTTTGTATTTTTGTTTAATCCCTATCGATCAATCGAATAGCTTGTATCTTTCTTGTGAATGAACCTGTACTTGATCTTTGCTAATATCAAATACATCACGGGGACAATCACCAATGTTAAAAATGTCGCGAACGACAAGCCGAAGATGATCGTCCATGACATCGGACCCCAAAAGATCACATTATCTCCTCCCACATAAATCTTCGGATCTAACTCACTCACCAAGCTAAAGAAGTCAATATTCAAGCCTATTGCCAACGGAACCAACCCCAAAATTGTGGTAATGGCCGTGAGCAAAACGGGACGCAGTCTGGTTCTACCTCCTTCGATAATGGCATAAACCGTTTCTTCAAACGGGAGTTTTTCATCCAAAGGTAAGTTGAGCTCTTCCTTACGTCTGGTTCGAATTAAGTTGGTGTAGTCAATCAAAACGATGGCATTATTTACCACAATTCCCGCCAGGGAGATAATCCCGATCATGGTCATGATGATGATGAAGTCCATGCTGAAAATGACCAAACCAAGGAATACGCCGATCAAGCTGAAAAGCACCGCAAATCCTATAATAAAGGGCGTTGATATAGAATTAAACTGAGCCGTGATAATGATTATGATCATAAAAAGGGCTAGCGCCAAAGCCGTTGTGAGGAAGTCAAGTTCTTTGGCTTGCTCTTCCTGCTGTCCGGTGAAGAGAACCTTTGTGTCGGGGTTGCTTTCGTAATCCTTCACCATCTCCTTCATTTTTCCAACGATTTCGGTAGAGTTATACCCTGTAAGAACGTTGGAAGAAATGGTAACTACTCGGTCGAGATCACGACGCTTTACTGCGCTGAAAGTACTTGATTTCTCAGAACGGGCTACTGAAGAAATCGGCACCTGCACAATCTTTCCGGTTGATTGGTCCCGAAAAGTCAAACGCATATTCATTAAGGCGTCTTCATTGTCGCGGTAGTGTTTTAGGAGGCGTACATTGATGGGATAATCATCTTCGCCGTCTTTGAATGTAGACACCTCTTTTCCGAACAAGGCAGTTCTCATAGCGTCGCCGATCTGATATGTTGACACATTGAGTCTCCGTGCTTTATCACGATCGATGATGATCGGCATTTCAGGCTTACCTGTTTCTATATCGAGTTTTAATTCTTCTACTCCCGGTATGTTTTGATCCTGGAAAAAGGACTTAAGCCCTTGAGCATCTGCCATGATTTTTTCGTAGTCTTCTCCTCGAACTTCAATATTGATGGGGGCTCCTTGTGGCGGCCCTGCTTCGTTTTTACTAACGGTAATTTGGGTTCCCGGATATCCTCGAAGTTCACCGCGAATGCGTTCTAACACATCACTCGTTTGAAGTCCTCTTCGATCTTGAAATTTGACAAACTGGACCGTGATCCGTGCTTTGTGAGGCGTATTGGCCTGAGAGAAACCCTGAGCGGGATCACTCGTTCCATCACCTACCTGCCCGATTACAGATTCGATAAGGAAGGGAATTCGCTCTCCGTCTTTTTGGTAGTAATATTTGTCGTCATCCAAAATTTCAATCACCCTTTTCTCAAGCTCGAGAGTAGTGCGATTGGTCTCTTCTATATCAGTACCTATAGGCTTTTCGATGAAAATGTTAAGGTACTGTGGCTCGTTGATGGGAAAGAATTCCACCTTAGGAGGAAAGATCCCAAAGAGCATCAGCGAACCGATCAGCAGGAGAAAGGTTCCTCCAACAAAAGCATAAGGTCTCTTACCATCAAGGGCGTAACCTAAAAAGCGCTTGTAGTATTCCTCAAGCTTTGGAAGTATCTGATTCTGCAGACGCTTGGTTCCTGGTGTAAGGATGTAAACATTCAGAATCCCCGAGATTCCGATAAAGAGCGAAATATTCCCAAAAATCATTAAGATGCTTTGATCTGCTACTACAGAAATAACATCGAGAAAAACTCCAACTGCAACGAAAATAAGACTGTTCTTGAGCATTTTCCCTTTGTTGATATCAGGCTCTCCCACTTTCATATATACCGATGTCAGCATTGGATTAATCACCAACGCCACAAATAGCGAGGATGACAGAACAATGATCAGTGTGATGGGCAAGAAAAACATGAACTCACCGAAAAGCCCGGGCCAAAAAGCCAGTGGTAAAAAGGCCGCCAATGTGGTCGCGGTAGAGGCAATAATGGGTATGGCCACCTCCCCTACACCTAGCTTGGCTGCCTGAATGGGCGGATATCCCTCATCCATAAGTCGGTAAATATTCTCAACCACTACAATACCGTTATCTACCAGCATTCCCAAGGCCAATACCAACCCGAAGAGTACCATTACATTAAGCGTAACTCCAAGGGCCCCTAAAATCAAGAAGCTCAATAACATGGAAAGTGGAATGGCAATACCTACAAAAAGTGCGTTTCTGAGTCCGAGGAAAAACAAGAGGACTCCTGTAACGAGCAATACACCGAAGATGATGCTGTTCAAGAGCTCATCAACTTGGGTTCGTGTTTGGTCGCTCTGATCGTTGGTAATGGATATTTGAAGATTTTCGGGAAAAATATCGGCTTTCGCCTTCTCTATTATTTCGGAGATTTTGTCAGAAGCCTCAATAAGATTCTCGCCTGCACGCTTTTTCACATCGACCATTACCACAGGCTTCAGGTATTCACGAGCATAACTCTGGGTTTCCTCCTCTCCAAAGCTCACGTCAGCGACATTTTTTAGATATACAACCTCTTGGTTCTCTCGTTTTACGATGACGTTTTCTATTTCCTCGACATTGCGAAACTCACCGATAATACGAACGTTTCTGTTGTACTCATCCACCAAAAGATCACCTCCCGAAATGGTGACATTCTCCTGTGCTATGGCATTGGCAATATCATCAAAGCTTATTTTCATCGCCTCAATGGCCAGCAGGTCGACGTCAATCTTGACTTCCTTGTCCATTACTCCACGGATATCTACCTCTGTAATTTCAGCAAGATCTTCGATTTCGTCTTCAAGGTACTCTGCATAATCCTTGAGTTGTTCTATGGAGAAATCACCCGATAAGTTGATGTTCATTATCGGTATCATCTCAGAAAAGTTCAACTCGAAAACATTGGGGTCAGCAGGAAGATCTTGCGGAAAATCTCGATCGCTCATAGCGATATCTACCTTGTCCTTTACCTTTCGTAGCGCCTCATCGGGAGTCACATCAAAGCTGAATTTCACCTGTATGGTAGAATATCCTTGAACGCTGGTGGAGTTTATCTCGTCCACTCCGGTAATGGCGTTGATTTCCTTTTCGAATGGCCGGGTAATCAATTTCTCAATATCCAACGGCGAGTTTCCGGGATAAGGAGTCCCTACATAGATCTCAGGAGTTACGACATCGGGGAAATTCTCTTTTGGCATACCCATATACGAGGCTACCCCTCCGAGGAAAATAATAATTGCCAGTACGAAGACCGTGGTTTTATTATCCACGGAAAGCGATGAAAGACCAAACTCTTTATAGCCTTTTCCGCTTTTTTCAGTTGTGTTTTCTGCCATCGCTATACGGTAGTTTTTTTCACTTTATCGCCGTCTCTAACCGTTCGAGAACCTTTATCGATTAGCTCATCCCCTTCAACTATTCCTTCTTTTACAACAGTTTTTCCAAGGTGTGAAGGGCCCGTCTTTATCTGAGTTTTTCGGGCAACTAAATCACTGTTTTCATCCGCTTGAAGCGTGAACACATAATCATTTCCTTCACCATCTTGCATGATGACAGATGAAGGAACCACAATCGCGCTTTCTTCGGTGTAATCATTCACTTTTAAAACCACCAGGGAATTTGGCCGCAAAACAGCCACTTTTTCTCCTATATCTACCCTGATTTCAAATGATCTGTTCGCCGGATTAATGTAATCTCCAACCCTGGAAATAGCCGATTTGATGGTATCGTTTCTGTTCACAATCACCCATACCGAATCGCCTTTCGCGATGTCGCCCATATAGCGCTCTGAAATGTCTGCATTCACGTATAGCTCATCTGTATTGACCAGCCTTACAACGGGTACGGCCATTCCAACCAACTCTCCGACTTTGGGGAAAATCTTGTCTACCACCCCGTCAAATGGAGCAACAACAGACGATTTTTGTCTTTGCTCGCTCAACGTCGCCAGAGAGTTTTCAAGTGATTCTTTTCGGTTTTTCGCTTCCAGGTACTGCACTTCACTACCAATATTCTGCTCCCAAAGTCGCTTTTGTTTTTCATACAGCGTTTCGGCTAGACTAAGCTGAGTTCTTACCTCAGCCATGTTTCGATCGATCAACTCCACATCTTGTAAAACCAATGTTTGGCCTCGTTTAACGGTTTGTCCCTCCTTTACTACGATAGACTTAATCACCCCTGAATTTTCCGCATAGATGGTTGCAGACTTATCGGATTGCACATTTCCGTACACTTCAAAAAAGTGCTTAAACGTATCTTTTCCTATTTCAATTCCCGTTACGAGCTTGTCTTCAGTGGTGGAATCCTTTTCAGCTATTTCGCGCTCAAGAACAAGAATTCTGTCGTCCAATTCGCCTCGAAGGACTTTAAGAGAATCTCGCTCAGATTTCAACTTTTGCAAATCACCTTGGGGCGCACCTCCGCATGCAACTACTGCAATAGCAATGAGCCCTAGGCTGAATATCTTCACTGCAGTTTGTCTTATTGATCTCATGTTTCTATAATGTGTTTAATGCTTTGTCAAGTGCTTTTTTAGCGTTGAGCAGCTCGAGCGCCGTTTGAATGTATCTGGTCTGTTCTTGAAGCAATTGATTTTCAGAAATGTTTAACTCAAAACTGTCTGCCACCCCTTCGGAATACTTGATCGTTGTCTTTTTACTAATCCTTTGGGCCAATTCGAAACTCCGCTTTTGGTTTTCCCAATTTTTGAGGGCAGCCTCGTAATTGCTTCTAGCCTGAACGATTTCTAGTCTCAACCCATCTTCCGCTTGGCGCAATTGCATTTCGCTTTGTTCGTATGCTATTTGAGATTGCTGAAGCTGACGCTTACGCTGAAAACCGCTGAAAATGGGAACATTCAAGGTTAAGCCCCAAACCGATGTTGGAAAAAAGTTATCGGCTGAAGAATCAAAAAAGTTAAACTCGTTGCTCTGCCCGAGTTGCTGGTAGCTAACGAATCCATTCAATGAGGGATAAAATGTTGCCTTATCTCCTCTTATCTGAAGGTCAGCCAAGGATAGATTGGTCTTGGCCAATAAATAGTCAGGATGGTTATAAAGATCAGGCTCCTGTTCCAGATACTCAGGAGAATTATTCAAAACAACCAAACTCTCTATATCATCTGTGAGAGTAATCTCTGTGCTGATCGGAAGACCCATAATATAAAGCAAAGCCTGTCTCGAAATGATGAGTATTCTTTCCGTATTGTCTCTACTGATGATGAGTTTGTTTCGGTTCAGCTCAAGCTGATCAACATCTTGCTCTTCAGTCAATCCATTTTCATAAAGCGCTCTGGTTTCTTCCAACGTTTTATCAAGATTGGCAACATTTTCGGTGAGGATGTCAAAGTTAGCCTGCGCCAATAGTGTGGTGTAATAAGCATCTGCCGTAGCGAGCTTAATATCCTGAACGGCCTTACTCTTTTGGATGCGAGAAAACTCAACCACCGTCTTGGCCGCCTGAAGACCAATGAAGTACGTTCCATCAAAAATTAACTGAGTAGCTTGAATGGAACCGTTCAAATTGTAATTCACCCCAAACTGAGCTTCAATAAATTCTCCAGGCTCCTGCCCCAACTGCTCAGATGGAATAAGCTGAGTGGGAATCTCAAGAAAATTCTGAAACTGAGCTTGTGCATTTACCTGTGGTAAACCAATGGCAATTACTTCTTGTACCTCTCGCTCCTTTTTCAAAAGGTTGAACTCGGCATCTCTGGTGGCGTAACTACTATCTACAGCTATCTGAATAGCCTCCTCCAGCGAAACAGCCAGAGACTGCCCCATTAACTGCGCAGATAGAACCAAACCTAGAAAAGCCAAAATGAATCTGGTCATGGTGTTAGTTTAGTTTATGTTGGTTTTTTTCAATGTATTTTAATCCTTCATTGCTCGCGATCCCGCGGACGTGGTGAATGAACATTTGGCGGTAGACCTCCACTAAATCATAGTCATTCAATGAAAACAGGTTGGGATCGAAAATGATATTCAAACGTGCTACCCAGAGTTGGGTCATCAATTCCACATTCAAATCCTTTCGGTATAACCCTTCCTTAATTCCACGCTCCATATTGTGCTTCATCACCACTCCCACAAATTCGTGTCGAAGATTTTGCATGGTGTTCCATGCATCCGGGTAGTATTTCTCCAGATCATAAAAGATGGAAGGGTGAATGTTCTTCAAATCTTCTACTATGTGTTTGGAGATTTCAAAGTTCTCCTCAATAGCATTGAGGCCTTTGCTCAATATTTCTTTAACGGTGTCCTCCGTTATGTTGCAATCGTGCTTAAGGCACCTCGTTACCAAATCGTTTTTATCCGAAACGTATTGGTAAAGAGTCTTCTTTGACATGCGCATGTGCTTCGCAATGTCATCCATTGTAACGCTCTTGATGCCGTAAGTCATGAAGACTTTGATGGCATCGGCGATAATCTGCTGCTCTTTATCTACTTGTGTGCTCATAAATTGGGACGACAAATGTAGAACACATTTTACACATAGGAAACGTTTTAACTATTTTTTGTTTCCTGCGGTGTTCTAAACATGATGCATTTCTAAAAAATCATGTTGATTTTAGCTTTTTCTTCCGGTCAGTACTTGCTTTAATTGTCACGTCACACTCCATATGAAATTGAAAGGGTTCGATCCCCTTTCAATTCTCAACTGTTTTCCCAAGTGCAGCGTAATCAAATTATGCAGACGACCAGCGGGAGCGAATAATTTGATTAGCGTGTCGAAAGGTCGCTTAGCTTTTTCAAAAGCGACCGAAGAAGCACCTAGGGAAAACAAGTGAATTTTGGTTCTTTTCTTCTACGGGAAAAGAACAAGTCAAATAATCACCAAAAAGTTCGTTGTTTTGTACCCTCAAAACTGAGCAATGGCAAGCATTAAAGAGATTTTAAATAAGCCCACAATCGGCGAATCAGTAAGAATTTCGGGTTGGGTACGCACTTTTCGAAGCAATCGCTTCATCGCTTTGAGCGATGGATCGGTGATCCAAACCATTCAAGGAGTCGTGGACTTTGAGCAGATGGATGAAGCGATTTTAAATCGAATCAATACAGGTACAGCCCTTACCATGACCGGGAAACTGGTGGAAAGTCAAGGAAAAGGACAAACGGTTGAAGTTCAGGTGGAGTCTATTGAAATTCACGGTGATGCCGATCCCGAGGAGTATCCGTTGCAGCCCAAAAAACACAGCTTGGATTTCCTTCGCGAAAAAGCACACCTGCGATTTCGCACGAATACTTTCGGAGCGATATTCCGTTTGCGGCACGCGCTGAGTTTTGCCGTTCACAATTACTTCAACGAAAGAAACTTCTTTTATATCCATACGCCCATTATTACGGGTTCTGATGCTGAAGGTGCGGGTGAGATGTTCCGTGTGACCACTCTTGATCCGAAGAATCCTCCCACTACTGACGATGGAAAGGTGGATCATGATCAAGACTTTTTTGGAAAGGAAACCAACCTTACGGTTTCCGGGCAACTTGAAGCGGAACTAGCGGCTCTCGCTTTGAGCAAAGTATATACGTTCGGACCTGCCTTCCGTGCTGAGAATTCAAATACTTCTCGACACCTCTCTGAGTTTTGGATGATAGAGCCAGAAGTGGCTTTCGCCGATCTCACCGACAATATGAATTTAGTGGAAGACTTCCTCAAATACTTGGTGAGCTATGCTTTGAAAAATTGCAAGGACGACTTGGAATTTCTCGCTCAACGAGAAGCGCAAGAAGAAAAGTCGAAGCCTCAGAACGAACGCAATGCTATGGGATTGATGGAGCGATTGACCTTCATTTCTGAAAATGATTTTGAACGATTGACTTACACCGAGGCGATTGATATCCTTCGAAATTCAAAGCCTTTCAAAAAGAAAAAATTCAAATATCCGGTTGAATGGGGAAAAGATCTTCAGAGCGAGCACGAACGGTATTTGGTAGAAAAGCACTTTGAAAAACCTGTAATTCTTACCGACTATCCCGCTTCGTTCAAAGCATTCTATATGCGTTTGAATGACGACGAGAAAACCGTGGCAGCCATGGACGTTCTGTTCCCGGGTGTGGGTGAAATAACCGGTGGTTCTCAACGTGAGGAGAGGCTCGATGTGCTCAAACGACGATCGTCAGAAATGGGCATTGCCGAGGAAGAATTGTGGTGGTATCTCGATACGCGAAAATATGGAACGTGCAAGCATGCAGGTTTTGGGCTGGGCTTCGAAAGATTGGTGATGTTCGTGACGGGAATGACCAACATTCGCGATGTGATTCCTTTTCCGAGATCGCCGAAGAACTGCGAATTTTAATTAGCTGCAGCCTGAAGTATCTTCTTATTTTTTAGAATGTGAACTCTCTTTACGGCCAAGACAAGGACGAAAAGTATTCCCGAGGCGACTGCCATCGCTCCCGAAATGGAAGAATTCCACCATGTGGCGAGGTAAAATCCGCCTACCGCTGATAGGGTTCCAAAGAGAACGGTATAAGCCATCATGGTCTCCACTTGTTTGCTGATCAGGTAAGCCGTGGCAGGAGGAACGACCAAAAATGCAACAACGAGAATGGCCCCGACTGCATTGAAGCTAAGCACAACGGTAAAGGATACAGCCCCCATTAAAACATAATGCCAAATGTCGGTTTTGATTCCAAGTCCTGAAGAAAAAGCAGGGTCGAAACTCGTGATAAGAAACCCGCGATGTCCCACTCGAAGTAAAATAAGAATGGCAATCAAGTTGATTCCCTGCAGCCAGACGGGGGCGGGTCCTAAGTCCGTAGAAAAAAGATACAATGTGTCGAAAGGCACATAAGCAATGTCTCCGTAAAGCACACACTCTTGATCCAGATCCACATTTCCCGAAAAAGCAGAAACCAGAATGACTCCGATGGCAAATAGCCAAGTGAAGGTGATCCCTATTGAGGCGTCTGATTGGATTCGTGCCTTTTTGTAAAACACCTCGATCATAAAGGTGGTAAGCAGTCCAAACATGGCTGCACCAAGCAAGGTGAAAAATGAACTTCTGGACTGAGCAACGAGATACGCAATCACAATACCCGGTAAAACGGCGTGGGAAATGGCATCGCCCACCATGGCCATCTTTCGCAGGATAAGGTATACACCTAGCAGGCCGCAACTCACCGCCACCAAACTACCCTCTATTATGATCCAAAAATCATTCATCGCTGCATGTCTTTTATTCCTGGAATTTTCGAGCTGTGCGGATCCAATTCGGGGTAACCCAAATCCTTGAGGAGTTCGCGCTCTAGTTCGGGAGTAATAATGTGCTCAATAGCCTCAGCATCGTGGTGCACGTGGTCGGGAGCAATGTTCATCCGCTCGTTCAGATAGAGTTCCCACAAGCGATGAAGACGCACTACACGAGTGGCTTCGCTTCGGCCGGTGGTAGTCAATCCATACCTATTCTCTTTGCGGAGCAAAAGGCCCTTTTTAGTCATTCTACTCAAAAGCAGCTCCAACTCCTTTCCCTGAAATCGTCTGGACCTCAATAGCTGGGGTCGGGAATAAAAGAGGTGCTCATTTTTCTCTCCCAACGAATAAAAAAGCTTGAGCAAATTCTCTCTTCTGACTTTTTCTTGGTGCGCCTTTCGTTTTCTCGATCGCTGCAGCATGCCTTTGCCTGGAGCAAAAACAAAGGCCATAATTGCGATGATGCTCAAGACCATCACAATCCAAGGCCCCGTTGGCATCGATAGAGCCAATGACGAAATGTAGACCCCAATTAATGAACTGATAATCCCAATGATCATCGCCAGGATTATCATATGGCTCAACCTTCCTGTAAAGAATCTTGCAGCCGCTGCCGGCGTAATAATCAAGGCGGCCATCAGCACGACACCAACGGCTTGAATACCAGAAGCCACCGCCAGAACAGTAAGCGAAGACAAAATGAATTGGATGCCCTTAACAGGTAAGCCAATGGCTTTGGCAAAATCGGGATCGAAAGAGTATAATTTTAGATAGTGATAAGTCAGCACGATGAGCAAAATCAAGGCCGCATCGACCGCTACAAAAAGTGTGATATCAGCAGGTAGCATCGCGGCAGCTTTCCCGAAAAGAAAGGCCTCCAACCCTGACTGATTGCCATAGTTTGACTGTTGCACATGGGTAAGCAAAACGATCCCAACGGCGAAGAAAACCGTGAGTACGATAGCAATGGCCGTATCAGGTTTAATCTTAGAGTTTTTTGAAATAAAATCGATACTAAGCAAGCCCAGCCAGCCTGCCACAAAAGCTCCCGGAAAGAGAATCCAGATATCTTTTTGACCGGTAAACATAAAAGCCAACACCACTCCCGGAAGAAGTGCATGTGCTACGGCATCTCCTACTAAGGCTTGCTTTCTCAAAAAAGAAAAAACCCCAACCGCAGAAGCCCCTGCACCGATCAAAGCGCAGCCAATCATCACCCATGTAAAGTTGCCACCCATTGGATTACTCTTTCATATCCTTTTCACGGATAGGATACTCTTTCGACTTTATTAAATCAGCGATTCGACTCAATACATTCAGCTTTCCGCCATAAGCGGTTCTCAAATTCTCTTCGGTGAGCACGTCCTCCTTAGGGCCCGCCGCCACCAATCGAGTATTCAAGAGAATAACCCAATCAAAAAATTCCAAAGCTGTGTGCAAATCATGGTGAACCATGATCACCGTTTTTCCAGCCGTTCGCATCTCTTGCAAAATATTGAGAATGGACTCCTCGCTGGCAGCGTCGATTCCCACAAATGGCTCATCCATGAGGTAGACATCGGCTTGCTGAGCCAGTGAGCGAGCTATAAATACTCGCTGCTGCTGTCCTCCCGAAAGTTCAGAAATCTGACGGTTTCGGTAGTCATACATACCCACCCTTTTCAGCGAATCAGTCGCAATTTCTTTGTCTGATTTTGAAAGTCGACCAAATAAGCGACCCTTGCGGTAGCGCCCCATCATGGTGATGTCCATTACAGTGGCGGGAAAGTCCCAATCAACCGATTGCCTCTGTGGAACATAGCCGAGACGCTCGCGCACCTTATCGGGATCTTTTTCAAAAACCTTCACGTAACCGCTATCGGTTTCCAATATGCCCATTGCCGCTTTAAGCAAAGTGGTTTTACCCGAACCATTCGGCCCGATAATCCCCACCAGTTTTCCTTCGGGAATTTCGAAATCAATATCCCAAAGCACGGGCTGCTTGTCATAGCTCACCGTGAGGTTATGTGCTTCAAAAGCGATCATTGCAACGCTATTTTTATAGTTTCTACATTGTGGCGCACCATTTTTTGATAGGTTTCAGCGCCGCTTCCTTCCGGGCCAGGGGCGTCAGAATAGAGGGTTCCACCGAGCTTCAATTCACCTCCTTTTTGGCGAACGCCCGAAACAACGGCTTCCATGGATCGGGATGAAATACTCGACTCTACGAAGACTGCCCCAATCTGCTCAGCGATAATTAAATCTACCATTTGCTCTACATCTTTCAAGCCGTATTCGGCGGCGGTAGAGATTCCTTGAAGTCCAAGAACACGAATTTCGTATGCCCGACCGAAATAGGAAAAAGCGTCGTGAGCGGTGAGCAAAACCCGGTTCTGAATTGGAATCTCCGCCATTTCAGAAAGGGTCCAGCGGTGGAGTTCATCTAAATTCGACAAATACTCCTCTGATCTCATCGAGTCCAAAACTCCCAGTGTTTTCAGTTCAGGAAACGAGGCTTCCAAAACATGTTTCCAGAGTTGAACGTCAAACCAGATGTGCGGGTCTGGATAATCGGAAGTGCCATCGGGCAAAATAAGTTCGGCATCCGAAAGAGTAGTTCCGAGTAAAATGACAGGCTTGCGTTTTGACATCTTTTCGAGGATATCCTGCATTCGTCCTTCCAGATGCAGCCCGTTTGCGACGATTAAATCAGCTTCCGCCAAATAATCAAGGCTTTGCTTAGTGGGTTTGAAAAGATGCGGATCTGTGCCGGGACCCATGAGTGATACCACCGATACGCTCGTGTCGAGCATAGCTTTCATGGCATCGCCTATCATGGAGGTCGTTGTGACAACCAAAAAACGCTTTTGACTTTGATCATTTTGGCTACAGCCAAATGCGAGTAAAATCAGCAGTATAAAAAAAATGTGCCTTCTCATGAAGGCACAAAGATCACCATTTTTAGATTAGTCTAAAAATATTGATTGAATAGTCTAATAAATCGCTCTCGACGTTCTTCTTCCAGGTCGATAGATCACTGAAAACTCGAGGGCACCACGGTTTTGTGAATAGTCACTCAATTCAGACGTATTGATGTCATATGAGATTCTGAAAATATTTGAGTTGTGCCTGATTCCAGCATGAAGAATCAAAGCATCTGATGTACGGTACCCCAATCCACCAATAGCTTGGTAGGCCGTTCCTTCTATTTCGTAATGCCCGAGCACAGTAGCGAGAAATTGATTTGACTCCCGTTGTCTCATGTATAAGACAGACGCATCCATGAGAAAACTTCGGTTCACTTCAATTCTGGCACCTACGTTACCCATCCATCGCATTGGAAGCCTTGACTCCTCTTCGCCGATGAATGACTCATTGGGCATAGTGAGGTGAAATACGGCTAGGTCAGCAAAGGGATTGACTTTCTTCGTTCTATCCGTAGACTTGTAGGCAAAACCGATATTGGCATCGATCATAAATCTGGATGTCCTGTCGAAATTCTCTCTGGTCGGAAGATCGCCATCGAAGATAAATCCATCGTATTGCGCGTCGAAAATCAAACCACTCGTGTTCACCCTTTTGTAGAGAATCCCCAATTGAACTCCCGTTGAAAGGATGTACTTGGTCTGATTAGGGTTGGTAATCTGATAAGCTCCTGACGCTAAAAAACTTGAAGAATTAATCACGTTAGCAGCATCAGTATTTACAAATGACCCTCCGAAACCAAAACGATCTCCGGTTCCTAAGTCAAATGATACACCGAACGTATTTATACTAGTGGCCAATGAGCTCCACTGTGTTCGGTATAATGCTGCTACTCTCATATCTGTGAATTTCAGCATCCCCGTATTGGCGGGATTGAAAAGAATTGGAGCAGCTTGGTACTGCGAAATCTGCGCGTCTTGAGCTTGGTTCTTCTGCGCGAACAGAAGAGCCAAAGCTGCAAGAGTTGTTACTAGTTGCTTTTTCATGATGGGGACTTTTTTAGTTCTTCTCATAGCTTATCTGAATAAATTGATTCGCCCTGAGTAGTCGAAGGTTTCTCCTTCAAGATTCGTGGCTTTAATGGTATACACATAGACTCCTACGGGCACTTCACTACCGTTTTCAGTACCATCCCAACCTATTTCCTGATCGGTAGTTTGGAATATCTCTCGTCCCCAGTTATCATAAACCTTAAAGTCGAGTGTGATGAATGGCCCTCCACGTACGAAGTACACATCGTTGGTATTGTCACCGTTTGGCGAGAAACTGTTTGGCAATCGTGGTGGAAGAACCGTTTGGCCCTCTACCTGTAGAGATTGCGATACTGAGTCAACACACCCGGTGGTACCTGTAACGGTCAAAGTCACAAGGTAATCTCCTTCATCAGGGTAGCTGTACGTCGGATTTTGCTGTTGAGTAACCCCTAAACCGTCTCCGAAATTCCAATTCCATTGCTCCGCAAGAGTGGACTCATCATCAAAGATGAAGTCGAAATTGATCGGCGCCCTCGTTTGGTTGACAGAGAAGCCTGCCTGTGGTCCTTGAACCACATTGATCAACTGCGTTGTAGTATCTGTACAGCCAATGCTGCTTTCAACCACGAGCTGAACGGTTTGACTACCTTCTGCATTGAAGACAAACGTTGGGTTCTGTTGATTATCTATATTTCCGTTTCCGAAATCCCAGACATACCCGTCTATCTCGCCTTCAAACACTTCTGTTGCATCAGTGAACTGAACCGGTGATCCGACACATGCATTGGAAGCGGTAAAGGCTGCCGAAAGCGGCGCACTGATGTTCACCAACACCGTATCTGTTCCTTCTGCACAGCCTTCAAATCCTGTGGCCGTGAGAATGATTTGCACCTGCTCGGCGATTACATCTGCATTTCCGAATACATACTCCGGAGCAAACTCATCACCCGTGTTCAAGAATATACCATCACCTTCTGTAGACCATGATATGGTTTCGAAGTTTTCAGCACTTCCCGACATGCTCAATAGACCTGAAGTCTCGCAAACAAATTGGTCGGGACCCGCAGAAACTACCGGCGCAGGGTTGATGGTGAAAAGTACCATGTCAGTTGCAGCCTCACAAGGACCATTGTTGGCCGAAGTGATTATCAATTCTGCAAACCCTACAAGGATGTCGTTTTCTCCGAATACATAGGTCGCATCAAGACTGGTATTGTCCGGCTCAAATGTTCCGAAAGACGTTGTAGACCAAACTGCTTCTCCAGTAGACGAAATTCCACTGAGCTGAACGCTTCCGTCAGTAGAGCAGAAGGTTTGATCCGCTCCGGCACCCACAGTTGCAGGCTGAGTGAAGGTAACTTCGAAGTCCGCAGAATTTGATCCGCACACACCATTAGAGGTAGCAGTGAGTGTGAGAGTTGTTACTCCCGCAGACAATTCTGCTGCCGAAGGGGTGTAGGTAACCTCTTCGCTGACATTGTCAGGTGAGAATGTTCCCGCTCCTGTTGACGTCCAGATAAATGAATCCTCGTCAGACACATTACCATTCAATTCTACAGCAGGATCAGAAGTACAGACAGACGCTTCCGCAATGATCTCAACACCTGGCACTCTGTCCACACTCACGACGAGTGAGTCAGTAAAGGCCGGGCAGCTACCGTTTCCTTGGGCAGTCAAGTACAGTGTTACCGTACCTGCGTCCAAATCGGTTTGAGCCATTTCGTATTCAGGGTTAAGTATATCACTCTGAGGAGTGAAAGTACCACCGCCTGAAGTCGTCCAGTTAAAGTTTGATGATCCGGATACGCTTCCTCCTAATTGAACTGTAGCTTGATCTTCACAGATTTCCACATCCATTCCGGCATTGGCTGATACTGCGTCAGAGAATGTTACTTGCATCTGATCACTCGCACCTGCACAAAGACCATTTTCGTATGTATTCAGAGTCAGAGTGGCTCCGCCAATGATACTATCAGCCTGTGAAGGCATATAGATTGCAGTGAGAACACTGTCATTTGGCATGAACACACCCGAACCTGAAGTCTCCCATACTCCACCCGAAGCAGCTGTTACTGATCCAAGGAGTTGAACTCCTTCAATGGATCCACAGATTACCGCATCGGCCCCGGCATTGGCTTCGGGAAGAGATTGGAATGTTACTGTAATAGTTGCTGAACCTTCATTACAAAGTACGCTGTTGGTAGATGTCAATGTGATCTCTACAGAACCGACATCCAAATCGGTTTGACTCGGCTCGTAGAAGGCATTGAGAGCAGTATTGGTCGGGAAGAATTCCCCTGTCCCGGTGGTGCTCCAAATACCTGTATTACTGTCTCCATTCACAACTCCATTGAGGTTAACTAAATCCTGTGTTTCACAAACTTCAGTGTCCTCTCCAGCATAAACAAATGCTCCATCTCCAAAGCTCAATTCAAAGCTATCGCTGGTCTCAGAACAAATTCCATTGTTGGTAGATGTAAGCGTAAGTGTTACGGATCCACCGTCGATGTCATTCTGAGAGAAATTGTAAACAGCATTTAAGCTAGTTGCTGAAGGTGAGAATGTTCCATCACCCGTCGTCATCCATACTCCTGTAGTGGTTCCTTGGCTCACTTCTCCAAAGAGTTGTGTGCTTCCAGCCTCGCTACACACCACTTGATCCGGTCCAGCTTCTACTTCGATACCTGTATTGATGTCAAGGAAGAGTGAATCCGCATCAGCAAAGCAGTTTCCATTTCCTGTCGTTGTCAAGATCAAGAATACTCCACCTGCGTCAATATCCGCCTGACTTGCCACGTAGAACGTGCTCAAATCATTGTTATTTTGGAATGATCCTGAACCTGTGGTTGCCCACTGACCTCCGAGAGCGTCGGTAACAGTTCCTGAAATCGCAAATGGTATCACAGTTCCACACACTGCTTGATCATCTCCTGCATTTGCCTCAGGGCCATCTATAAAATTGAGGGTCAAGAAGTCAGAAGCTTGATTACAGCTATTAGTAACTGTCGCAGTTAAGTTCACCGATCCATTCACCAAATCATCTGTACTTGGAACATACGTTGCCGTGATGCTCGTGTTGTTTGGTGTGAAAGAACCCGTTCCTGTAGTACTCCACAGCACTTCATCCCCTCCGTTGATGGTGGCAGAAACTTCTGCTTCAGGAGCATTATCACAAGTCGTAATGTCTTCGCCTACATTCACCGTTCCCTGAGGGAAGATCTCGAGAATCAAGGTGTCTGTGACAGCCGTACAATTTCCAACGTCAGTTGACGTCAATACAAACTCTATGATTTGATTAGTCACATCTGCCGCAGAGAAAATATACTCAGCATTCAAGTCAGATGCGTTCGGTGAGAATGTACCTGAACCATTGGTCGTCCAAACTCCTGTATTGTTGGCTCCTGATACAAGTCCGTTAAGCATAACAGATGTTTCAGAAGAACAAACAGTAAGATCTGTACCTGCATTTACCTGTGGCTCTGGTGTAAATGTTACCACCATGTCATCTTCAGCTTGGTTGCATGAATTCACTTCAAAAGTGAATGTCACAGAACCATTGGCCAAATCATCATCACTTGGAATGTAGTTCACATCTGTTCCTTGATTGTTCGGTAAGAAGACTCCCGTTCCTGATGAAATCCAGAATCCTTCTGTTGCAGCACCTCCGATAACTCCGCTCAAAGTAATGTTAGCGTTGTTTTCACAGATAAACTGATCTGCACCCGCATCAGCTGTTCCCGCAGGTAGGATGAAGACTGTCAAGTCATCACTCACAGCGGTACAGTTTCCATTATTGGTAGATGTAAGTGTTAAGGTTACTTCACCAATTAAAGAGTCAGCTGAAGAAGCAATATATGACGCATTCAAGTCGGAAGCGTTCGGTACGAATACACCCGTTCCGCTTGTCGTCCAAGTTCCATTTGTTGATCCACCTGATACTTGACCAGCCAGAGTCACCGTTAGGTCATCGACACAAGCGAAGAAGTCTTCTCCTGCCTCCACGACCGGAGCCGGAGTGAACGTGATAGTCAATTGATCAGAAACCGGCACACAATTTCCATTTCCGAAAGTTGTGTAGGTCAAGGTCACTGAACCATTTGCCAATTCTGATGGTGATGGTGTGTAAAGCGCATTCGGTGCTGTATTATCAGGCACAAATGATCCTGCTCCACCACTCCAGCTTGCTCCATCGGCTACCGTGAATGATGCAGCCAATTGAGCATCAGGATTGTTTTCACAAATCGTTTGATCTATACCTGCATCGATTACCGGTGCCGGTGTAAATACGATCGTAATCTGATCTGATACTGCATCACAATTTCCGTTTCCAAGACTCGTCAAAGTCAAGGTTACACTACCCGCTGCAAGTTCAGCAGCTGTTGGTTGGTAACTAGCAGTAAGGGAGTTATTACTTGGCGTAAAGCTACCAAGGCCTCCACTCCACTGGCCACCTGCAGCGAACTGCACTGACCCGCTCAATTGAACTGTGCTATTGTTGGCACAAACTTCTTCATCGGCTCCTGCGTCCACAACCGGTGACGGTGTAATAGTTATCGTCATTTGATCCGTTACCTGGGGACATACTCCAGTACCCACAGACTCTATAGTAAGAGTCACGAATCCATTTGTAATCTCTGCAGGTGAAGGTGTATAGATTGCATCTGCACTCTCATCATTTGGATTGAAGAAGCCTTGTCCTCCGGTCCACTGGATACCAGTGGCATTGGTAAATACACCCTCCAACTCTACGGTTGGATTGTTAGCACATGAAATCAAGTCTGTACCTGCGGCTACCGTCGGTATAGGATCGAAGAAGATGGTCACCTCATCCGATTCAGGCAGACAATTTGCATTGCTTGTGGTAGTCAAAGTAAGTGTCACGCTACCATCGGCAATTTCTTGAGCCGTAGGCGTGTAAATGGCATTTGTATCAAGGGCATTCGGAGAGAAAGATCCACTTCCTCCTGACCAGATAACACCACCCGCTACTGTGAATGCTCCATCTAACTGAGCGTTAGGAGTGCTTGCACAAAGCGTAATATCATCTCCGGCGTCTACTGTTGGTGCCGGTGTAAAGTTGATGACCAATTCATCGCTTTCTGCCAGACAGTTACCGTTTCCTGTAGAAGTCAAGGTTAAAGTGATACTACCTGCAGCAATCTCGGCCGAAGTTGGTGTATATACTGCATTCAGCGTTGTGTTGTCCGGGGTGAATGTTCCCAAACCTCCAGTCCATTGTCCACCGGTAGCATTGAGTATCGTAGCATTAAGCTGTACCTCAGAATTGTTTGAACAGATGTCTTGATCCGCACCTGCAGAAACCACCGGCTCAGGATCAATGGTAATTGTCATCTGATCTGATTCAGGCAAGCAATCTGCATTTCCTGTAGTCGTCAAAGTCAACGTTACCGTACCTGCTGCTATTTCTCCTGCAGATGGAACATATGTTGCATTCAATGAGTTTGCATCCGGAGTAAAGGTTCCGGAACCACCACTCCAAGTTGCACCTGTGGCTACAGTTATGAATCCTGTGAGTGTTACCTCTACATCGTTGGCACAAACCGTTTGGTCTATACCTGCGTTTGCAGTCGGTGCGGGCGTAAATGTGATTTCAATGTCATCTGAAACTGTCTCACAATCTCCCGTTCCGGTAGTTGTCAAAGTCAAGACTACACTTCCTGCTGCAATTTCCGCTGCTGTTGGTGTGTATTCAGGGTTTAATACGTTGGCATTCGGGCTAAATGACCCTGCTCCGCCTGTCCAAGTTCCACCTGTAGCTATAGTAACTGCTCCTGATAATTGAGCCACGGCATTATTCGAACATACTTCGAAGTCAGCTCCGGCATCGGCTGTTGGGGCATCACCAAACGTATAGGTCACATTATCGGTAACTGCGATACAGTTTCCGTTTCCTGTTGAAGTCAGCGTAAGCGTTACGCTTCCTGCTGCGATTTCACCATTGCTCGGTGTATATGTCGCGTTCAATGTGTTCGCGTCAGGGGTAAACGTTCCCGTTCCTCCACTCCATACTCCACCAGTTGCGATACTCACGGAACCATCGAGTACTATTTCAGCGTTATTCGAACATACTTCAGCACCTACTCCTGCGTCTACTACCGGTTCTGGTGTAATGGTAATAACCATCTGGTCAGATTCAGGATTACAATCTCCGTTTCCAGTTGTAGTCAACGTTAAGGTAACCGAACCAGCAGCAATTTCAGCAGCAGTCGGAGAGTATATCGCTCCCAACGTGTTTGCATCCGGAGTGAATGTTCCGGCACCGCCAGACCATGTTCCACCTGTTGCTATGTTCACATTTCCGCTTAGTGTTACATCTGCAGCATTTGCACAAACCGTTCTGTCAAGACCGGCATTGGCAGAAGGAGCAGGTGAGAATGAAATCTCAACGTCATCACTTACCGGCAGACAATCCCCATTTCCGGTAGTTGTCAATGTAAGAGTTACGCTTCCTGCTGCAATCTCGGCCGCAGTTGGGCTGTAAACAGCGTTCAAGGTGTTGGCGTTCGGGCTGTATGATCCGGCGCCGCCTGACCATGATCCACCTGTTGCTATGGTAACTGCTCCTGAAAGCGCTGCATCGGCGTTATTCGAACATACTTCGAAGTCAGCTCCTGCATCAGCAGTAGGCGCAGGACCAAATGTGTAGGTAACATTGTCAGTAACCGCAATACAATTTCCGTTTCCACTAGAAGTCAACGTCAAGGTCAATGATCCTGAAGCGATTTCACCAGCACTTGGGGTGTATACTGCGTTGAGGGTGCTTGCATCAGGAGTAAATGTTCCTGATCCACCACTCCACGTTCCTCCCGTGGCAATAATCACTGATCCGTTAAGGGTGATCTCAGGATTGTTCGAGCAAAGCTCAACTCCAACTCCCGCATCAACCGTAGGTTCAGGAGTGATCGTAATCACCACATCATCTGTAGTTGGATTACATGTTCCGTTTCCTGTTGTAGTTAATGTCAACGTTACCGTTCCTGCTGCGATCTCTCCCGCACTTGGCGTGTAAGTTGGGTTCAGGATGGTTGCATCACTGAATACTCCTGCTCCTCCACTCCAGGTTCCACCGGTAGCTATCGTTACAGACCCGTTTAGACTTACTTCTGCATTGTTTGCACAAACAG